>CAZTCX010000001.1:0-38255 GCA_964612515.1 uncultured Lentimicrobiaceae bacterium
CCACCAAGACGGAGGTAAAGCTAACGCTTCTGCCCAGCCACATAGAGTGGAATTAGGAACGTAAAGACGCACGGCCGTGCGTCTCATGATATGGAATGTAAAGACGCACGGCCGTGCGTCTCAAACTGCAAGCGCGGTTGGTATTAACCGGCTGCGCTTGTTCATAAAATTGAATAAGGATGAAAAAAGCAACGGAAGAACAGATAACAAAGTGGAAGTATCAGCATGGTGATGTGCATGAGGTAGTGATTGACGATTGTATATGTTACCTAAAAAAGCCTGACCGAAAAACCCTGAGCTTGGCAACTACTCTTGGCCAACACGATCCGATGAAGTTTAACGAGGTAATACTTGAAAACTGCTGGATAGATGGTGATGATAAGATAAAGACCGATAATGAGTACTTTTTTGCCGCTGTAGAAAAACTCACCGAACTGATCCAGGTGAAGGAGGCTACATTAAAAAAGCTTTAGCGGAAGCATCCAACAGGGTTATAGAGGATTGGGTAGGCCTGTTTGACACATCACTACGATATTATTTAGGGATAGATGCTTCCGCACTATCTGATGATGATTGGGTGCAAGAAATAACAAGGCTTGCCGAAATAAGGAGGATGGATAATGCAGGAGGGCATTAAGAAAGTTTGAAAAAATCGGGGAAAGGTTTGCAATAAAATATCTTTCGGAGCAACAGAAAAGGCAGACAAAGCACCCAAACAAGGGTATAGAGCAAAATAAGCAAATACCTGGCGAAATCTTTAAAGAACCAGATCAGCAATGCTGCGAATAAAATACCAAGTATCCAACTCATGGCGCAAAGATAAAAAAAATGTCACAAAACGTAGTATCATACATTTTTCAGCTTCGTGATAACATCTCCGGAGCGTTGAGCAGGATGGATGCATCGGTGAACAGGTATGGTGCCAATGCCATGAAGGCCAGTGCTGCCTCACGGCGGCTACCTTTGAATATTGCCGATTTAAGAGGAGAGCTGGCGGCGTTGGATCAAAAGAGGGCATTCTCAAAAACCACTACCCAGGTAAGGCATTTGAACGGGGTAATAAAAATAACCGAACGCCAACTCCGTAAGTTAGAAAACCTCCCTCCCAAAGGGTTTATGAGTCGAATGAGTGAGCTGCCAAAACTCATTACAGGATTGTCGCTAAAAGATATTGGCATTGCCTACGCCAGCCGCGAATTAATGCGTTTCGCAAAGGGCAGCGCCCAGCTCTATGAAGTGCAGGAAAAAGCCAATGCCGCGCTCAAAGCCTCTCTGGAAAGTACCGGCTTTGCCGCCGGAAAAACTTATGACGAACTTAAAAAGCAGGCTTCCGGCTTACAAAAAGTTAGTTTGTTTGGTGATGAAGATATAAACCAGGCGCAGGCCATGCTGCTGACCTTTAAGAAAGTAGGCGGTGAAGTGTTTGACAGAACCATGCCTGCAATCCTTGATTTATCAACCAAGATGGGTACCGACCTAAAAAGCTCTGTAGTACAGGTTGGCAAAGCATTGAACGACCCCAAGACCGGCCTCACAATGATGGCGCGTTCAGGAGTTACCTTTACCGAGGAGCAAAAAGATGCCATTTACGGATTGGTGGATGCCGGCAAAATACAGGAGGCACAGATGCTTATGCTCGATGAGTTGTACAGCCAGTTTGGAGGCTCGGCAAAACGAGCCGCAGAGGCAGGTCTGGGGCCGGCACAGCAAATGGCCATGGCTTGGGGCGATTTGCGCGAAAAAATTGGTGGTATCGTGGTAAACCTCATCAATAAAATTGCACCCCCACTCAAACGCATGTTTGAGTTTTTGGATGCTAATTTTGATGATGTTGTTAAAACAATCAAGATAGCAACTATTGCCTTTGTTTCGTTGAAAACATCAATTTTTTTAACCAACAAGGTAATGATACTATTTGCCCGCAGAGCAGCCATAGCCCGGCTGATGAGCATTCGGCTTTCAGGTGGTATTAAAGGTCTTACCAGGTCGATAAGGATAATGAACCTGGCCACAAAAGCCAATGTAATTGGCGCGCTGGTGGGGATAGTAATTACGGCAATTACCTACTTTACTATGTTTCGCAAAAAAACCGATGAAGTAAGCAAGTCGTTTGAAAGGGCAAAAAAAGTAGGCGAAGAGTATTATTCCAACGAAAAGATGGGTTTGGATGCCATTTTTCAAAAGCTAAAACAAACCAACCCAAAGAGCGAGGAACGCAACAGGCTGGTAAAGCAGCTTAAAGATATGTATCCCGACCTGAACCAGCAGATGTTGGATGAAGTCGCCAACACCAATAACCTGTCAAATGCTTACGATACGCTTATAGGTAAGATTACCCAAAAAGCAAGAGTAAAGGCACAGGAATCGGTATTAGAAGATTTATATAAACAGACATCCGGCGTTGATAATGATGTAAGTCAGATGGCTTATGATATTGCTGAAAAGCAGGTCGAAGATTTAAAAGCATCCTTAAAAAAACAAGGATCGATAGAAATGTTTGATCCTAAAACCGGCAAAATGATTACCAAGGCGATTGATGAAACATTTGAATTCGACCCCAATGAGCTGCATAAAAGGGCTGCTGATATTCGTGAGGAGATAGAAAAAAGCCTTTACAACTCGGGGAGCTATTTTGGTAATGGTAGTGCCTATTACCTTGATAAAGTAACAGGGTATAAAAGGGCTAAAGATGAGCAACAAAGAGTTATGAAGGCATTGGGCAACATGCAGTTTTCAGGGACAGGACTATCAACCGGTTTAAATCCTGACGGTGTGATTGACCCATCGGGCATTACTGCCGCTGAAAAACAACTGAATACCATCACCGGCGGTGGCCGCCAGGTAAAGAACATCACCATCAACCTGAACAGCCTGATAGCCGAAAACAACAACATCTTCAAGCCAGGCGAGACTGTAGAAGATGCCGACGACTTTATGACCAAGCTAAAAAGCGCATTGCAACTGGCGCTTAACGATGTAAACTATGCTGTGTAATGGCCATACTCCGCTTTAACATACCCAATAATCTGAATCCCCGCGAGGTGGCCTACAACGCCCTGCGCGGTGCCGCCTGGTGGGGCTTGTCGGTAGGTGTAGGTGCCAACAAGGCGGCAAACTACGCTACAGGAATGATTACCCGCCCTGAGGTGCTCACTCTCGAAGAGATGCTGCAGGTAGCACCGGCCAAAACACCCTACGTGCAGGACGACCGAAATACCATCAGCTTTAAGTTTGGTGAGATTACCGCCACGCTGTCGGGGGCTAAAATTGACCTTACGCGCAAAAACACCATCGTAAGCACTGCCCTGGCCGGGCGGCGTGGCACAGTTAAGGAATTTATAAAAGCCGAGGACTACACCATTACCATCAGTGGCCAACTTATCAATACTTACCCGGGCAAACCTACAGCCTACCCTGTGGAGCAGTTGCGCACGCTTATTAGCCTTTTGCAGGCCGAAGATAGTATTGAGGTATCATCAGCATATTTAGGTTTTTTTGATGTATCGAAGGTGGTGTTTAGTGATTTTACCTTTAAGCAAACGGAGGCGAAATACTTGAATGTACAGGATTTTAAGATCACACTAATGAGTGATGATGATGTGGATTTATTTAAAATTGAGGAGGATTAAGGGATGCCAGGGAAGCTATTATCAAACCGGATTTTGAAATCAGCAGCGATGGTCACATATTCGATGGTAAAGTCGGGCTGGGTATTTACAAACTCCCATTGCCCACACTTGAAGGCAGTAGTGATAACCTTCTCTACCTTCAGGTCTTCAAAACTGGTAACCACCTCTACTTTGAAATCAGCAAAACTATTCACCACCTGCACTTTGCCGTACAAGGGAATCTCCTTGCACATGCAATCGGCAGTAATGGGACTGTCGGCCTGGAAAAGGCAGGCAGAAGCGATGATTAAAAAAATGCTAATGAGTTTCATGGCCTCAAAATTAATAAAATTATGAAACGTCTGGCTGCCGACATACAAATAACGACTGCACAGGGCAAGCGTATCAGCTTTAGCCAGGTGAATAGCTGCAAGGTCGTTACGGGGCTGTTTCAGCTTACCGATACCTGCACCATCACGCTGGGACGCAAGCGCAAGTGGAAGGATGAGAATGTAACCGACCTCACCGAAATCATCCGCCGTGGCGATGCCATAGAAGTGAAGCTGGGCTATGGCGATGCCGTTGCAACGGTATTTAAAGGCTATTTAACTGCCGTTAAAACCGGCACTCCGGTAACTATCGAATGCGAAAACGAAGCCTGGAAGCTAAAGCAGATGCCCCTGTCCAACAAGTACTACGAAAGCCTCACGATGGGCGATTTTACCGCCGAGTTCCTGGGAGCTTACAAGGTGGTAAGTGCCGATGTAAACTTTGGAGAAGTGCGTATTAACGGCGAGAACACTGTAGCCGGGGTACTGGATTACTTTATGAAAAACTACCCGGTACGCTTCTTTTTCAGGGGCGATACCTTTTATGCCACCCTGGCACATACGATGCTGATGCAAGACGGGGCTATCGAAACGCATAAGTTTAAGTGGGGTAAAAATGTGGTGAAAGACAATTTGAAATACACCCTGGCCGAGGATGTGAAAGTACAGATAGTGGCTAAGGTGATATTGCAGGACAATACCAAGCTGGAAGCAAAGGAACCGGAGGATGCCACCGATGCCGGTGTGCGTACCTTTATGGTTCCGGGCGCCAAAAGCGTGGCCGATCTGAAAGCCTATGCCGCCGACATGCTAAAAACCTTTAAAGTGGACAAAATGGAAGGCACCTTTACGGCCTTCGCAGAGCCTTCGGTAAGCAAGGGCGATATTGTGCATTACTACGATGACGAACACACCGAGCGCAACGACAAGCAGTTTGTGGTGGACGCCGTAACCTACGACTACGGCCTGAGCGGCTACCACCAAACCATAACATTAGGAGCGGAGATTAAGTAATGGAAACGATAATAGAAACCATACGCCGCATAGCCGGAGAAAAGGCCACGGACAGCTTTGTGGCCGAGGTGGAGATGGTTAACGGTCGCACCTGCGATGTGCTGCCATTGGACGGTGCACCGCTTAAAAAGGTGAGGCTCAACACCAACATCAGCGATGCCATTGGCCTCGTGATAACGCCCGTGAAGGGCAGCAAGGTGCTGGTGAGCAAGCTCTCGGAGGTTGACAGCTTCGTGAGCCTGTTTTCGGAAGTGGAAAAGGTGGAGCTGGTGATAGGCGAAACTACCCTGCTGGTGCAGGAGGATACTGCAGAGCTGGTTATGGGCAAAACGAAGATAACCATTAAGGATGGCGAGGTAGAAATGAACATTGGCGAAGCTGTGGCGAAGGTGTCGGGAAGCAAGTTCACAATAAAGAACGGAGCCTACGGATTGAAGACGGCACTAAATGAGCTTATCGCAGAATTAAAGGCAGCAATCATCACCACGCCGGTGGGGCCGGGCAGCATGGCACCAAGTACAGTGGCTAAGCTGGTGTTAATAGATCAGAAGATAAACCAACTATTTAGGTAAAATAAAAAACATGGCACTCGATAAAATAGGATTGCAGACAACCATAAAGGCACTAATGCTCGACATGAAAACTAAGGAGAGTGCAAGCTTTGATGAGTTTGCCCAGCGGCTGGCTGATGCAATAGATGTGTATGTGAAAACGGGTACGGTAACAGTTGCCCCTGGCATACCGGTATCGACTGCAGGAAGTCCGACGGCACAAACAGGAGCTACTACAGCTCCAGGAACCGGGACCATAACGTGAAGACGCAGGGGAAGCAAGCTGGCAGATTGCTTCTCCGCCTGCTGGCGGATCGCAATGAACCTTGAAACGATTAACGGATAACGATTTTATTAATGACAGGCATACTACGAAATACAGAAACGGGCGACCTGCTGATACGCAGCGGGAGCCTCCAGCTTGGCAACAACACCGAGGACGTGGCCGAGGTGGTTATGATGAGTGCCGCCGGCGAGCTGAAACACGCCCCGCTGATTGGCGCCAACCTGAAAATGGCTGTAAACGGGCGCACCGATCCGTTTTTGCATGGCAAAATAAAGCAGATGCTAAAGGCCGAAATGGTGCCGGCACAGGTAGTTAAGATTATTGATAACGAAATCATTATTGAGATATGAAAATGATAGCAGAAGTAGCCGAAACGATGAAGGTAGCCTTTATGGGCAATTATTTGCTTGCGAATGCTTACGGATTTCCGGCAGGCGGCCTGTTTGATGCCTATTTCCCGGCATCTAGCGTTGAGGCTAACATCATCAACGTATTAGCTACCAGCATGGCTACTGTAAGCTGGCAGCAGGAGAGCTATGAGCAGGACATTCGGCAGCTTATTTTACAAAAGTTTCCGGGAACCATCGCCTGGTATCACGATCTGATCATGTCGTACCAGTATCACGAGGAGCAGTTGGTATATTATGCCGCTATTGTGGAGCAGTATCCCAGCTTGCTCATAAAAGTGAACGCAGCTGACTTTGCTGTGTTGGGCGATGAGAGCGACCAGATGACCGCGCTGCGTGCCTATGTGCGCGACCGCAAGTTTGCCGGCACCCACATCAGCATCGTAAGCCGCGCCGCCGATGACGTATTGCCTACTATTGCTGTTGACATCGACGCACAGCTCTACAGCAGCCAGGGAACACTGCTGGCCGACGGCACCACGCCGGTAGAGGCCGCTATTGATGCTTACCTGGCCTCGATTGTCTATAACGGTACAATGAACAAAACGAAGCTGTTAGACGCCATACAAGCAGTGCCAGGAGTGCTTGATGTTACATTGCACAATGTGGAGGTAACCCGTGAAGACGGTCAGGTGGTAACCGTTAGCGGCAACAACTACAACAGCTACGGCGGTGCATTTGTATCAACATTAAAAAATATTACCTATGTACTCAGTTAACTTCGATACGCTGCGCGACGATAACCTGCCATTTATCATGCGCACGCCCATCCTGCAGCAGCTCATTAGTGTGCTGCAGGGCGAGGCCGTAGCTGCACATCGCAGGTTTACGGAGTTCAGGCGTGTTACCGAAATCAGGCTGGCGCACAACGGACAGGTGTATCTGTTGCGCAAGATTCTCAACGATACCTTCGATCCGTTTGGCGGGCGCATTACCATCATTGACGCAGTGATACCCGACGACAGATATATATCCAACCGCGGCAACTTACATCAGAGTTACCTGGCAACCAATGCCGAAGTAACTAACCAGTTCTACATAGGCCAGCCTCCCGCATATTTTGGCGAATACGACTTTATCGTTACCTGCCCGATTCATTTACAAAAAAAGACAATACTCATCCGGCAAATGGTGGATACCTACAAGCAGGCCGGCAAAACATATACACTTAAATTTGACGCACAATGAAACGACTGATCACCTATAACGACAACACTTATATGCCCCTATGGCAAACCGACCTTAAGTTTGTCCAGGATAACATAGAACAGGTACTAATACAGCTCGGCAGTACCTTTGCCGCGGGGCGCAGCATGTACATCATAGCCGGCTGCATCCTTACCGTGGCCGCCGGGAAATACAGCGTGACACAAGGTTTGGTAATGATGGATGGCGAAGTACTCTATGTGCCTGCGCAGGAAGTAAGCTCATTTGGCGTATTTCAGCCCCACATCCGCAAAAAACAGATTTACAACCCGATGGGCGAAAAGCAGTTTTTACTTTCGGATAATCAAACCGAGTTCCGCAACACGTGGGATGATAGCTATGGCGAACTTGCTGCACAGCCTGATCCGGAACCACTGCCCGGCAAGCTTTATTTACGAGATGCCAAATCGGTGATGGAGATCATACAGGAGCAAACGCAGGTACCCGACACCGGATGGGTGGAGCTGCCGACTATCAACAACTGGATATGGGATTCTGCAAAAGTGTATTACCGCGTGGTTGGTAAACAGGCCTTCCTTCGTGGCGACATAATAGGCGATGACGCTTCATCGCGATACTTCGCCAATGTGCCGGCAGCCTATGCGCCCGGGCAGGCTACAAAAATATATGGTGCAGCGGGCTTTAACATCATAGCTGAGCCTTCAGGAAAACTAAAAGTTGCAGAAGATTACCTGAATATCAGTGTAATCCTTGATGGCATAAGCTGGGTACTATGAGCATAATAGTAAAACAAGGGCAAACGCTATTCGACATAGCATTGCAATACTGCGGCAGCGCCGATGCAGCATTTGAAATAGCACGCATCAACAACCGCAACATTACCGACGATCCGGCGCCAGGGGATGTGTTAAAGCTGCCCCATGTGCGCGATAAGCGTGTGGTCAAGTATTTTGCAGATTATAAGCTCATACCTGCCTCTGCTATTATCGAAAAGAAAGAGGGCATCGGGTATTGGATCATTCAGTCGGACTTTATTACAACATAAAAAAAGAATAAAATGGCACAAAAAAGCAGGAATGTATTAAAAACATACTTCGAGACTGGCGACAAACCCACACAACAGGAATTTGGCGACCTAATAGATTCGTTGATGAACATCGTTGACGACGATCCGGTGCAGGGACCCTCCGGTGCCGATGGCCGAACGGTAGAGATACGTCGCGGAGCATCGGCAATAGAATGGAGATACCAGGGCGAGACGCTATGGAAAATATTGATTCAGCTCACAGAGCTACAGGGCACACCCGGCATACAAGGGTTGCGTGGCCTGGCAGGTAGTGAGGTGGAGCTGCGCGAAGGCGCTACGCACATACAATGGCGCTATGTGGGCGGCGAGAGCTGGATTGACCTGATAGCTATTGCCGACATCACCGGGCCCGCCGGGCACTATACCGCCGAACAGATACGCGATATGCTGCATACCCTCATGGGCATCGAAAGACTGTCGGCTGCTAAAGTGAAGTACGATGAGGAGGCGAGCGTATTTGAAGCTATTGCGCAACTCACATCTATAGTCAACAGCAAACAAAAAGCGTTGATCCAGGAGCGATTCATCTACGATGGCGAAGAGGGCGGCACATTTACAATGGCGGGCGTAGTAAAACCGGTCTTTTTTAACGTAAACAGAGTGCCTTATGCCGGCAAGCAGGGCGCCAACTATGACGGCTACGACTATAAGTATAGCTATTTGACGAATAACACGGTAATTACCCTCAACCCCGGCCTGCAACTCATGTTTCGCCGTAACGATATAATCGACATACTTTACACACTATGAACAACGACCTGAGACGCCTGCGCAAAGAGCAACTGCACAATGATGCACTTATTATCGACAATAACCGAGGTGTAATACCTATAGGTAATGAGGAGATAATGCACAGCGCGCTCTCAGGCGATTATTGGCTTTGCAACACCGAGGCACCTATTTTCATCAACGACCTGCTGCTTCAGGATGGCGACGAACTGAAAGCAATTATCGATATCCCAGGCGTGATCGACGTAGCAGCTATTCAGCAAAAGCGCTGGAAACTTACCAAAGCCCGTGCAGTGAATGGGCAAACCGTACGTGCCGAGGTGCAGCTCGTAGTGGATGAGGTTAATTACAATTATGACACTAAACACCTTGAGATTGGGGTAATACTGCTCGAAGGCGACAACGTGAACATGTATGTAAACGGACTAAAATATACCAACACGGGCCCTAATAATGCGCTGACGTATGAACCAGGGGTTACTAACGTCGTGTGGATACCCTTCAACGCAAAGTTTGAATTAGAAAATGGAGATCACGTAGAAATAGAATTATTTAATTATGAAAACTAAAACAAGGAGGCAAAAATGCTTTTAATGAAACAAATACAGGGACTTGTCGAGAAGTTTGGCGATTTCCTGTTAAAAACCAACAACCTAAGCGACCTGCCCGATAAGGCAGCCGCTCGCGCATCGCTCGAACTGGGCAATGCAGCAACGAAAGACACCGGGACAGGAGCATCCAACGTGGCTTTAGGCAACCACCTGCACACAGGCGTGTACGCACCCAACGCCCACGTGACCAATACCAGCAACCCGCACGCTGTTACAAAAGCGCAGGTAGGGCTGGGCAACGTAACCAATGATGCACAGGTAAAGAAGTCAGCCAGCAGCGTTAACGGAAATGTGCCTGTGTGGGCAGGCACCGGCGGCGATCAGCTCAGCACCGGGTTTAGTGTGAATATTGACTTGCTGGTAAATGAGGTATCACAAACGCAACTGGCTACTGCACAGGCCATAAAGGCGTACGTCGATCAGATCATTGGCGCGCAAAATGCAATGGTGTATCAGGATGCTATCGACTGTAGCACCAATCCAAACTATCCTGCTGCCGACAAAGGCTGGACGTACGAGATAGCCGTGAGCGGCAAAATAGGCGGTGCGTCAGGTCTCATCGTTAGTGCCGGCGACCACATAGTGTGTAAGCTCGACGGCTCACCGGCAGGCACCCACGCCGCAGTAGGCGCCAACTGGAATGTAATCAGACTTACATCCAACGGCACCGTAGTAGGCCCCTCATCGGCACATGACGACCGTATTGCTGTGTTTGACGGCGTGACTGGACGATTGATTAAAGAAGGAACTAAAGAAATATCGCAGCTTCAGGATAAACTAACAGGCCAGCAGGACATTCTTACTAACAAAAGCGCGGCTATTAACACAGCATTGAATATCACTACTGCATTTAGCCACACGCCATCTACAGCTGTGCCTGTTGCAGTTTTCGTAAACGGCGCATTTATACCCGAAGGTAACCCAACCACCACCTCGGAAAGATGGAGCCGTACAGGAACTACGCTTACAATTAAGCTTCCTTACGTACTCGAAACCACGGACGAAATCGTTCTGCTTTATTCATATTAACAATCAAGACCAACACTATCTGGACGCTGTCCGGATAGTGTTTTATGCCTTTAGTAAAATGTTAAAAGCCAAACAAACAATACCCCGTGAGGTGCACATATTTCCGCATCAGTTTATGTTGCCAGCTATTAATGCGGCCACCTATTTGCCAGATATAATGAATAGCTCCCTGTCATTCAGTGAGCGGCGGCAAGAGGTTGCTTACGTACGTATCCCACACCTCACCTCGCGCCCCACGCAATTCACCGCAAGGATGCTGTTCTATACCCCTGCCTTCATTTTTACAAATGTTGAGGCATTTATGAAAGTGTCAGCTTCCTATCAGGTGATTCCGACTACAATTAATTTTTTTATGCTTTCGATCGAGGAAGAATTGTTTTTAAGAACCAACACGAAAGACCTGGTTGACATATCTTCAACATCCAATACGATTAGTCCGATAGGGTATAATAGTAATTTAAAAGATTGCGACCTGGTAATCCGCGTGTCGCGCGACTTAACCAACAACACCCTGGATGGCGAACTAAGGGTGCTGAAGCTAATTTTAGAATTTTCATAGAGAACCTATTTCAACAATAAAGCGAACTATTAACTTTTGAATAAAAAACCACCGAAGGGTGGACTCGCCTGGCGAATCTCATAGCCACCGATGGTTGATATTCATTAAGTGTGACGAATCAAAAGCACTTAATTAATTCACATTTCGTTTTGAAAACAATTACATTTCGATTTTGCGATTATAATAAACGGAAAACAAAAAGAGCGAACCAATACTGGTTCGCTCTTTTTTTTTTAAAGCAGCTTTTAATCGGATTTTGTAACCCGGAGGTTTTTGCCTGGATATTTAAAGAATCACTAATTTTGACTTTGCCTGCTTTCCCGACACATCTTCCAGGCTGATAAAATAGATGCCCGGGCGCCATTGCGAAGCATCAATAAGTAATGATTGCCGGCCGTGATCAATTTCTTTGGAGAATATCACACTTCCGCGGCTGTCGCAAACTTTGATGGTAGCTTCGGAACCCGTGCCAGGCAAACCGACCACAAAACTTCCCTTTGCCGGGTTGGGCGTAATGATCAATTCAGCCAGATTACCGGTCGGCTTCTCATCGATACTGACCCAACCGCCGTTGGTGGTTTTGAACAATTGATTGTTGTAGGCAAAATATCCAATGTTTGCGTTAAGCATTTGCAGATGTTGGGAGCGGTCAATATAAAAGGGATCGAAAGGGATTTTTAGTTGTGCTGTCCAGCTTTGCCAGGAATCGTTGGTATAGGCAAGGTTCATGGTATCGATCATCGATCCAAAGCCCGATGTTACCACTACACCATAGGCCTCCTGCCGCGAAAGCAAATCGACAATGACAAGTGATACCTGCTGATTTTCCCAGGTCACGCCTTCGTCCATCGAATAAAATACCCCCTCCCATGTGTGGGCGTAAAGGCAAGTGCCATCCAAGCTTAAGCCTATTTTATGGAACATATTGTTGTCGTTAAGTTGCAATACTTGTGTCCATGTGCTGCCCTGGTCATCGCTTCGCAGCAACATGCCTGTATATTGTGGAAAAGGCGGATTGTTGTCGGAGACTTCAAAGCTTGCCAGCACTACCTCATCGTTGAGGCAAAGGATATGGTCGAAATAGCCTTCCTGTTCGGTGAAATAAACTTGCTCTGCAGGTTGATCCGGGCCAATCCCTCCTAATTTGTAGATAGCCTGGCCTGTGATTGAACTTTCTATATCAAAAGCTGCACAAAAGCCCAGGTTGCTGTTTAAAAAATCTACCGCTTGCGGAAAAAAGATATTGGGGCTTACCTCATTCCACAGTGCGCCACTGTTGGTACTTACCATAAAACTTGAATTACCCCAATTGTTTCCCAATGCAAGGTAATTGCTGTTGCCGAAGACAAAAAAGTCAGCCATGGATGCCATTTGATTCGGATAAATAATTTGCTCCCAGCTTTGCCCTCCGTCCTGGGTCATCTTGATGAATCCATTATCGGCTAATAACACCCCCGTTTGTTCATCGAAAAATTTGATGTTATTCAGTAAATAAACGTCTGTTGTTGAATAAATCTGTTGCCATTGTGCTGATAGCACAAGCGGAAAGATCATTGCAATAATAAAGTAGATTGATTTTTTCATAGCGTTAATTTTTTTGAGTTTTTTTTCAAAAATGCCCACTTTTTAAATTTCGATCCCATGCGCCAAATTTACAAAAATAATCCTCACCCAGCAATTGATCCCGGCAATTGATTCATTTCCTTCACCACTGAATTTTCAATCGGGCGTGATACGCTTTTTCCAGGTATAGTTTTCTGCATTTCACTCCTCAATTTGAGCACTTCGGCGTTTTAGTGGCCTGATTTCCCACCCATTCCTTTTATGCAACTTATTTTTGTATCTTATTGATTTTAAAAAGTATTACAAAAATGGGAAATATGAATTATAAAACTTCAAACCCGCAAAGCTTCTTTTATGCCATTGGCATTGCAGTGATTCTGGCGGTATTAACTTCCTGCGGATCGGGCAATGGAAAAGATTCGGGTACTTACGTCAAGGTTGTAAAAACGGCCTGGGTTCATCAGGACTCATTGCCTGAGCTAAAGCAGTTTCCGGCGACAGTTGAAGAAAACCAAAAGATTAACCTGGCTTTTCGCGTGGCCGGCCCCGTCAACAAAATTCATGTTCGTGCAGGGGATTATGTGAAAAAAGGACAGTTGATTGCTGAAATGGACCGCCGCGATTATGAAGTGCAAAAAGCAGCCGCACAGGCACAGGCAGAGCAACTGCGCTCGGAATATGCCCGCGTGGAACAATTGCACCAGCGCAATAGCATTGCCGACAACGACTACGAAAAAATGAAGGCGGGCAAAGAGATGGCAGAGGCCCAATTGAAAAACGCCAACGACCAGTTAAACGACACCAGGCTCTACGCGCCATTTTCGGGTTATGTGGCCGAGGTGATGTTCGACGACGGCGCACTGGTAAATCACGGAACGCCCATCGCTACGTTGGTTGACGTGAGCAAGCTGCGGGTAGAACTGAATGTGCCGCCCTCCATGTTTTTGAAAAGGGATGCGATTACAAAAATTGAATGTGTGCAGGAAGATATCCCCGGAAAAACCTTTGCGCTTACGCTGGATAATTTTAACATCAAAGCCAACAACAACGGCCTCTACACCATTTATCTGCACCACACGCCTGACGCAAATTCTTTATTAGCACCCGGAATGAATGTTTCTGTAAATGTCTATTCCGCTGTGTCCAATAGCTCGCTGGTAAGTATTCCGGCAAGTGCAGTATTCGAAAAGGAGAATCAAAACTATGTATGGCTTGTCGAAAACAACACAATTCACAGCAGAAAAATAGTGCTCAGCAAGCAGATCAGAGATGGAAATCTGCAGGTATCCGACGGCCTCAAAGGAGGCGATCAGGTGGTGATTGGTGGCCTCAATCTTTTGTCGGAAAACGACACGGTGAAGGTGGTGGCACCGGCGAGCAAATCAAATGTTGGTAATCTGTTGTAAAAAATCCGGCCATGCATATATCTGAATACGTTTTTAAGAAAAAGAACATCTTTTATTTCCTTTTGGTAGCCATCGTTTTAGGTGGAATTTATTCATATCAAAAGCTTAGCAAGCTGGAAGATCCGGAGATTGCGGTGATGATGGCAAACGTGGTAACCGTTTACCCGGGAGCATCGGCACACCAGGTGGAGATGGAGGTTACCAATGTGTTGGAACATGAAATTTCGGCGCTTGCCGATATCAACAAAATTAATTCGCGTTCCGAGGCCAATGTTTCCATCATACAGATAGAGCTGGAGATGGACGTACCACAAGACGAAATTCCACAGCGGTGGGAATTCCTGCGTCGCAAGCTGGAGCTGGCCATGCTCAAATTGCCCGCAGGCGTGCAAAAGCCAATAGTGATGGACGATATGGGCGATGTGTACGGGATGTTTTATGCCATGGTGGCCGACGATGGCTTCTCCTATCAGGAAATGAGCGACTATGCCAGTTTCATCCGCAAGAACATGCTGGAAGTAAAAGGCGTGCGCAAGATCACCGTGTATGGTGAGCAAGCGCCCGAAATGCACATCACACTCTCCCCCGACAAGATGAGTGAGATGGGGGTGGCGCCATTGCAGATATTTTCGGCATTGAGCGATTATACCAAAGTAGTGTATGCCGGCAATTTGGAATCGGGAGCTGAGCAATTGCGCGTTAGCATCAATGGACAAGCCACTACTATTGAGGATATCCGTAGCATTCTGATTACTGCCATTGGCGGCTCTTCCTTTAAGCTGGGCGACATTGCCACTGTGGAAATGGCCATCAACGATCCGTTGCGAAATACTTTTTTTGTTAATAATCAAAAGGCATTAGGCATCGGCCTTTCGATGGAAAGTGGAGAAAATATCCTGAAAGTTGGCGAAAGGGTAGAGGAGCGGCTGGCAGAATTGCGACAGCAAATTCCTACCGGAATAACTTTCGAGAAGGTGTTTTTTCAGCCCGAAAAAGTTAACGAAGCCATCAACGGCTTTATGTGGAACCTCGTCGTTTCGGTGATCATCGTAATTGTGGTGCTGATGTTTACCATGGGTTTTCGCGGTGGGGTAATTATTGGCAGCGGTTTGGTGCTGACCATACTGGCTACCTTCCCGCTACTGCTTGCTGCCGATGGAACCCTTCAGCGTATTTCGCTGGGCGCTTTCATCGTGGCCATGGGCATGCTTGTCGACAATGCCATTGTGGTTTTAGATGGAATTTTAAAAGAAAAAGATAAGGGTCTCAAAGGTAAAACGGCTTACACCAGATCCGCAAAGCAAACGGCCATACCGCTTTTGGGCGCGACAACCATTGCCATCGTAGCCTTCTTTCCCGTTTATCTTTCGCCCGACACCGCCGGGACTTATATCCGCGATCTCTTCATCGTTTTGGCCATTTCCCTTTCGGTAAGCTGGGTGCTTGCATTGACGCAGGTTCCATTGTTTTCAGCTATTTTATTTAAAAATAGTCATAAGAAAAAGGGGCGGAAAAATGTGAATCCCCTGGATAAACCTATCTATCACCGCCTGACCCGCATTTTGGAATGGGGCATGCACCACAGGATTTTTATTGTAATCTCCACTTTCGTACTTTTTTTTGTTGCAATCTTTTTCACTAAAGATGTAGATAAAACATTCTTCCCGGATTTTAAGTACAACCAATGTTACATCGAATACACACTGCCCAGAGGTAGTACGCCCGATCAGGTAAACGATGACTTAAAGGAAATCACCAATTATTTGAATAGTTTCGATGAAGTAGAAATGGTGGTGAGCAGCCACGGGATGACGCCCATGCGCTACATGCTGGTGCGCCCCATGATGACCGAAAATGCTGACAATTACGGTGAACTTATCATCAACTTCACCGACTTTAAAACGATGATAAAAATGCGGCCGGTCTTCGCCGAATATCTCCACACCAACTATCCGCAAGCCATGAGCCGCATACGCAAATACAACATATCGGTATTGTCGTCGCACACGGTGGAAGCGCAGTTTACCGGGCCTGACCCGGCAGTGCTGAAACATTTGAGCGATCAGGCACAGCACCTTATGCTACAAAATCCGAACGTGGATAGATTTACCGTGAGCAGCGACTGGGAGCCGAAGGCAAAATCCCTCACGGCTATTTATAATCCGCTGGCTGCCAACAGAGCCATGATTACACGCAACGACATTAGCAACGCCATACTTGCCGCAACCGACGGCTTGCCGATTGCAAAAGTTTATCAGGGCGAAACGCCCTTACAACTGCGACTGATGGTGCGCGAAAGCGAAGGCAAGCGGATCGAAGACCTGAACGACATTCCGGTGTGGGGCACATTGCCCAATCTTCACGGCATGATCGATCAGACGACTTTGCAAAAGATATCCAGCGGCGCACTTAGCTCCGATGAAATTATTAATTCAGCGCTGACGGCCGTGCCGATGAGCACAGTGACGCGTGGTGTAGCTTTGGACTGGGAGGAGCCCGTTGTGCGAAGGGTAAACGGGAGAAGGGTGATTCAGGCGCAATGCGATGCGGTGGATGGCGTTGGCCCGGCCCAGGTTCAGGCGGAGCTCGACGAAGCCATCCGAAACATTGAGGTACCACCAGGCTATAGTTTTAAATGGGTGGGGGAATCGGAATTAAAGGTGGATGCGCTGAAGGGCATCCTTAGCTATCTGCCGCTGGCTGCCGGCATTATCCTGCTGGTGCTGTTGCTATTGTTCAATGATTATACCCGTCCACTGATTATTATCCTGTGTTTGCCGCTTTCATTTATCGGTATCGTTCCGGGCTTATTGCTCACCGGCCAGCCCCTTTCATTTGTGGCCATCATTGGTGCCATCGGATTATCGGGCATGATCATCAAAAATGCCATTGTGCTGCTCGACGAAATCCAGGTGCGCCTTAAGGAAAGCCCCAGCTCCTACCGCGCTGTGGTGGATGCAACCATTTCGAGGGTACGACCGGTAATTATGGCTTCGCTCACCACCATCCTCGGTATGCTTCCACTGCTCACCGACCCTATGTATCAGGCAATGGCAGTTACAATTATTTCAGGCCTGCTGGTCGGAACGCTCATCACACTGGTGTTTGTTCCGCTGCTCTATTCCGTTTTTTATGGTGTAAAAATCGACAGATAGTAATGCAGACCAATTTTATTAAAAATTTAATGAATATGAAAATTAAAACAGAGCATAGCGCAAAGAGCACGGCGCAAAAAGCAAGACACAAAGAACATGTTGTGTTGCTTGTTCTCCTATTGTTTTTATCTAATTTTTTGGTAGCTCAGCAAACGCTGGTTCTGAGCCTTGAAGAATGTAGATCAATGGCAATTGAAAATAGTGAGATGCTGAAAATTGCTGACGAAACCATCAACAAAGCACAAGCTGAAAAGATGTCGGCCAAAGCTGCGCGCCTGCCTCAGATTTCCCTCACGGGTACTGGCTTGTATTCGAAGCAGGAGCTTAGTACAGAGCTAATGCTGCCCACGATGGCTTTCGATCCAACAACCGGCGGGCTGGTGCCCAATCTAGCCATCGACCCGAGCAGCGGCCAGCCCATCATTGGCCCCGATGGAAATCCCATTTTTAATCTCTATGGCTTTCTTCCGCTTGACATCACCATGTATGGAACGGCCCTGGCCAATATCGGTGCGCAGCAGCCCATCTATGCCGGAGGCAAAATAAATGCCGGCAACAAAATGGCTGACATAGGTGAAAACATGGCTGGGAAAAATAAAATGCTGCAGCAGTCCGAGCTAATTTACGCCACCGACCAGGCTTATTATCAGTACCTTTCGGTAAAAGAAAAAGTAAAACTGGCAGAAGATTACAAAAAGCTATTGGAGGAGCTTACTACGGTGGTGGAGAATAGTTATGAAACCGGCATGGTAGGGCGCAACGAGCTGCTGAAAGTGCAGGTGAAATACAACGAAGCCGCGCTCCAGGCACAGAAAGCCCAAACAGGATTGGCACTTTCGCAAATGGCCCTGTGCCGCATCATTGGCGTGGATTTGAATACACAACTACAAATTAACGACAGCATTACAAACGTGAGCTTCAATCCGGATTCTTTGGTTGATGTGCGTGCCGGCAACCGCCTCGAATATCAATTGATGCAAAGCCAGGTGGAAATGGCCGAACAAAACATAAAAATGGTTCGCGGCGAATACCTGCCTACGGTAGGCGTTTCGGTGGGCTATAATTATCTGATGATGGGTATGAAAGGCATGGACAATTATGAACAAAATGGCATCAATGCCCTGGCCAGCATCAACATCCCCATTATCACTTTTGGCGAAAGAAAGGGTAAAATAAAATCAGCCAAAGCAGATTTTAACACCAAACAACTTGAATTGCAACAAGCCACTAACTATCTGCAGCTCGAGATAGAACAGGCGCGGCTCAATTATGCTGATGCATGGACCCGCGTTGAAATGACCCATGTCGCGCTGGAACAGACCAACGAAAATATGCGCATCAGCGACAACAACTATCAGGTGGGCATGGAGACCATTGTAAACGTGCTCGAAGCAAAAGCCGAGTGGCAAAATGCTTACAGCAATAAAATCGATGCCCTCACCAATTTTAAAATCCACGAAAGCAACTTTTTGCGGGTGTCAAATCGCTTGCAGCCTTAAACAAGGCAGGTCAAGTTACACCCTAAATTAATAATACGGAAGGTTTGATTTCTGTATTATGATGAATACCGCAGGTTAGATTGCGGAATTAGGAGTTTTTGTAAATAATAACTTTGTACCTATTTTTAAAAAGGAAATGATAAATAATCCCGAATCAGTCACCAGAATTTTGATTGTAGAAGATGAGGCGCCCAACAGCCGTATGTTGCACGAATTGCTGGTTGAGCTGCGCCCGCAATGGAAGGTAGAAGCGATTCTCGAAAGTGTGCAGGAGAGCGTGGCCTGGTTAAAATCCAATCCCGCACCTGACATCATCCTCATGGATATTCAACTCTCCGATGGTATTTGTTTTTCAATTTTCGATCAGGTGACACTGCCACCATCCTGCCGGATTATTTTCACCACAGCGTATGACGAATATGCCATCCGTGCATTTAAAGTGAACAGCATCGACTATCTTTTGAAGCCCATTGAAAAATCAGAACTTGAATCTGCCATTATAAAATACGAAGCGCTTTTATCGGAATTTCAATCCGGCAGAAGCGAAACCTTTAATGTTCAGGAGCGATACGACCAGCTTGTCAAAAATATCCTTTCGGGGAAAAAAGAGTACCGGACACGCTTTCTGGTTGCCGGCATCAACAACTGGCAAACCATCGAAACCCGAACGATAGCTTACATCTACAGCGAAAATAAGCTCACCTTTGCTGTCGATTTTGATGGCCGCGATTACACCCTGGACTACACGCTGGAGCAACTGGAATCGGAGCTGAACCCGGCAGAGTTTTACAGGGCAAACCGCAAAACAATTCTCCACATCGATGCGGTGGTAAAGGTTTACAATGATCTGGGCGGAAAGTTAAAAGTGATGACCAAGCCAGCACCCGATTTTGAAATTCCGGTAAGCCGCCTAAAGGCCACCGAGTTTAAAATATGGATGGGAAAATAAAGTCAATGGATATGTTTGATGAAAAACGACTTCAGTTTCTAATCGACCTGAGCTCATACAAGCCGCTGTATGTCTTCATCAGGCTATTGATCATCACTGCAGTTTCGATCCTGTTGATTCACGTTTCCCAACTGCTGGCTGACGTACCTCCGCTTGACGACAAGTTAGAGCCACTTTCTTATTTTATTGCCGCGGTCGCCTTCAACAGCATCATGGAGCTTAACCTATTGCTGATGCGCATCCTCAACCGAATCGAGCGTTTCAAATGGAACATTTATCTGCAGGCCATCAGCGTCATTGCTTTCTCTTTGGTATTAATATTTATCTGGTTTAAAATTGCACAAAAGGTTTTTGGTGATGAAAATATTTTGGATCATGGCATCACCCAAATCGTTCTGATCACAGGGCTTTTGATTTTAATAATCCATTTACTCATCATTATTATCACCCATCTCGGAAAAGAGTGGATCAACAACCGAAAGGAAATTGAAGAGTTGAAACAGGCCAAACTGATAAGCGATTACAACTCGCTCAAAGACCGGCTCAATCCACATTTTATGTTCAACAATCTGAGTGTTCTAAAATCGATGATCCGGTTTAGCCCTCAGGAAGCCGAAGCTTTTACACAGAACTTCACCAACGTCTATCGCTATGTATTGAAGAGCCACGAAGAAAAAACCGTGAGCCTTCAGGAGGAGTTGCGATTTATCGAGTCGTACATTGCTTTGCACAAAGAACGTATTGGCGTGGGGTTACAGGTGGAAATAAATGTGGACGATGCGGCGCTGCAGCGGGCTATCCCGCCCATGAGCCTCCAGCTATTGGTCGAAAACGCCATCAAACATAATGTTGCCAACAAACAAAATCCTTTGAAAATTGAAATCGTCGCTGGAAAGCAAAGCCTTTTTGTAAAGAACAACCGCAACCCCAAAGAAAGCACCTACTCCACAAATATGGGATTGAAAACCCTGCAAAGTCAATACAAACTCATCGCCGACGAGCAGATCAAAATTGAAGCTGTGCCCGAATACTTCAAAGTTACCCTGCCTTTGTTGTAAACCGGAATCGTTACTTTTGCATTTTAAGCAGATGGTACTTATTTAGGTGTTGGAATTGAGTTCCAAATTATCATGACCCCATCCCCAGCCCTTCACCTAAAGGGGAAGGGAGACTCGCCGCACAGGTTAGTGCGACGGCATTCTTCCCCTTCAGGGAAAGTTAGAGGGGGTCATTGATAGTTGCCAATTGTATTGGTTTTTAATACAGATTAATAATTACATTAAACGACAAAACATCATTTTCTAAAATGACAAAAAGTGTTGATATCAGCCGGCTCATCGTGGTTGGCGACCGGGTGTTGATAAAACCCAAAACGCAGACCAACAAATCGCGCGGTGGCCTTTACCTTCCGGCGGGTTACACCGAGAAGGAGGAAGTGCAAAGTGGCTATGTAATCCGCACCGGGCCGGGCTATCCCATTCCCACGCCCGCTGACGATACCGACGAACCATGGAAACACGCCAGCGAAAAAACCCGATACATTCCTCTGCAGGCCAAAGAAGGCGATCTGGCTATTTTTATGCAAAAAGGCGCCGTAGAGATCATGTACCACGGCGAAAAATATTTTATCGTCGCGCAACATTCTATCCTCCTACTCGAACGCGACGAAGAGTTGTTCGATTAAACAAATGCGGTGCATGCCTGCAGCAAAGCGTTGCTAAATTCCAAATCACAACAAACCAAAAATCAAATAAATCTCAATATCAAAAATTCAATGATCAAAATCGTTACAATATTTGAAATTTGTTTTTTTGGATTTATTTGTCATTTGAAATCTGGAATTTGGAATTTCTATTCAAGCTTTCGCAAAATAGCGCTGCCACTGGTTTTGCTGCTCTTCTTAGCAGGCTGTGGTGATGAAAAATCCAAAGGTTCTTTTTCAGAATTTACCGCCATCGGCGTTGCCACAACCAATCCGATGATAGCCAAAGGTTTTCGTATCACTAACGGAGAACACGAACAGTTGCTCGAAATATTTAATCCAGCCGACACGCTGCATCCGGTAGCGCGATTTTATCTGGTGGATAGCGTCCACGCCGGCAATCGCTACGCTGGCGGTGCAACGCTGGTGGTTCCGCTGAAGCGCATGGTTTGTCTTTCGGCCACACATCTTTCATTGCTCGATGCGCTGGATAAAATGGAAACGTTGGTTGGTGTGGCGGGTGCCGATTATGTAGTTTCTAAAAAGTTTAAAGAGCGGTTGGCCAATGGAAAAATCAAAGAAATCGGAATTGCCGGGCGTTATCAGCTCGAAACTTTGCTGGAACTTTCGCCACAGATCGTTATGGTGTCGCCGCAGGCAGGGCAGGCTTTTGAGCCAATTACCAATGCCGGACTGACCGTAATTCCTAATGGCGACTTCCTGGAAAATAATCCGTTGGGGCGTGCCGAATGGATCAAAATGATGGGCGCACTTACCGGCACAGAAAAGCTTTCCATTTCCATTTTCGATTCGATAAGCCATTCTTATAATCTTTTGAAAGAACTTGCTGCCAATGCACTGGATCGACCCACGGTGCTTGCCGGAAAACAATATGGTGGGTTTTGGAATCTGCCCGGTGGCAAAAGTTATGTGGCGCAATTGCTACACGACGCCGGTGCAAATTACCTCTGGAGCGATGACGAAAATTCCGGTGGCCTGATGCTCGACTTCGAAACGGTCTACAACAAAGGCATCGATGCCGATTATTGGCGTTTTTTGGTTTATGCCGACACGGCTTTTACTTATGATTTACTTGCCAAAGAGGATCAGCGTTACAAAAATCTAAATGCGTTTAGAGAGAAAAAGATTCTGGTTTGTAATACAAAGCTGACACCTTATTATCAGCAAGGACTTTTGCAGCCGCATATTCTGCTGGCCGATTACATCCACATTTTTCACCCCGACCTCCTCCCTGATCACCAAAATGAATATTATCACCTGATGCCATGACGCCGCAAATCGATACATATCGGATTCATCCGCAAAACACTGCTTTCAAGCTGCTTTTGCTGAGCCTGCTTGTCATTATTTTTTTTGTGATGAATATCGTCGTTGGTTCGGTGATGATACCGCCAGGCGAAATTGTGCGGATACTATTTGGGCATTTCGTCACGCATCCGGCATGGGAGGGAATTGTGCTAAGCGCGCGGTTGCCACAGGCGTTAACTGCCATGTTTGCCGGAGCCGCCCTGGGAACCGCCGGCCTCATCATGCAAACGCTTTTCCGCAATCCGCTGGCAGGTCCGTCGGTGCTTGGGATTAGTTCCGGCGCCAGCCTGGGTGTTGCCGTGATGATGCTTTTCCTTACGATGCCAGCCGGTAAGTTCATCTCCATCAGTCACGTCACGGGCAACTTCGGTGTGGTAGTGGCAGCCTTTGCAGGGGCTTTCGGTGTGTTGCTGCTCATCATGGCGCTGGCCGCCCGCTTTCGCAATCCAACTATCATTCTCATCATCGGCATCATGATCGCCTACGCCGTTACAGCCATTGTAGGAATTCTCCAATTTTATAGTCTTAAAGAAGATTTACAGGCTTTCGTCATCTGGGGTCTGGGCAGCTTCTCCAACGTTTCGTGGCAACAACTTGCCTTTTTCATTCCTTTATTAATAATAGGAACTGTGTTGTCTTTATTAATGATAAAACCTCTGAACGCCCTGCTGCTGGGCGAAAACTACGCGCGCAATCTTGGCGTGAACACCCGCCGTATTTCGCTTCTTGCAATTTTTACCTCCGGACTGCTCATTGCTGTTGTCACGGCATATTGTGGCCCGATCGCTTTTCTCGGGCTTGCCGTGCCACATTTCAGCCGAGCCTTGTTGCGCTCCTCCGACCATCTGCTGGTGATGCCCGGCACACTGCTTTCGGGCATGGCGCTGGCTTTGGTGTGCAATCTCATCGCGCGCCTTCCGGGCTTTGACGGCGCCTTGCCCATCAACGCCATCACGTCGCTCATCGGAGCACCGGTAGTAATCTGGATCATCCTTCGCCGAAACCAAATCCCCGTTTCATAATGACGAGCGCCAGCCTGCATACCAGCGATCTTTCCATTGGCTACAAATTGAGTGGTGGCGCGGTTATTCTGCTCCATCAGCAAGTTAATTTGCAGTTGCATGCCGGCGAGGTGATTTGTCTTTTGGGACCCAATGGCTCGGGCAAAAGCACGCTCATCCGTACTTTGGCAGGATTTCAGAAACCTTTGGCAGGAAAAATATTTTTTGGTGATGACGATCTGAATGTGTTTACTGCAGCGCAATTAGCCCGGTGTGTGAGCGTGGTGCTCACGGGGCAGGTTGACATTGCCAACACCAACGTATTCTCGATGGTGGCCTATGGACGCACGCCTTACACCGGTTTCCTCGGGCGTCTACAGGCGGAAGATCGTGCTATTGTAAATCAGGCGCTGGAGCAAGTTGGAATTAAAAATCTTGCCTATCGAAAGTTTGATGAGTTAAGCGATGGTGAAAAACAAAAGGTGCTTATCGCAAAATCTCTGGCACAACAGACGCCTTTGATATTTTTGGATGAGCCCACTGCATTTCTTGATTTTCCGGCACGGGTGGAAATATTAAAACTTCTGCGGCAGGCTGCCCGAAACGTCGGCAAGGCTATTTTGCTTTCTACGCACGACCTGAATCTGGCCATCCGCTTTGCCGACAACATCTGGATGATGGGCAAAGACAAGCCTATCGCTACCGGCACGCCTGAAGATATGGTTTTGAAAGGCGAATTCGGAAATTATTTTGATAACCCACAGGTAACCTTCGACAAACTTTCAGGAACGTTTACTTTCGATGCCGAACAAATTGGCGAGGTAACCGTTACCGGCAGCGGACTACATCGTGTCTGGCTCGAAAAGGCGCTTGAGCGCAAAGGCTATCGCGTGGCGCAGGAAACAAAATCCGGCTGCCGCATCACTATCAATGAAAATCAGCAATTCGTTGTTAATTTTATTAATAAAGAATGGTTTGCCGAAGACATCACAGGAATTTTGGAAGTTTTAAAAAAATTAGATTTGTCATTAAAAAATGGAACATCAACCACCTAATTATTAACGGATGAAAAACATCATTTTACCTGTAGCTATTGTTTTGATTACTTTATTAAATGCTTGCAAGCCAATGGATAAAGCTGATTTGATCATAACCAACGCAGTCATCTATACTGTCGATAGCAATTTCACCACCGCCGAAGCAATGGCGATTGCGCATGGTAAAATCTTAGCTGTGGGCAGCAACGACGAAATCACCGGGAAATACTCGGCTGACCTGGTTTACGATCTGGATGGAAAAGCTGTTTATCCCGGACTCATCGATGCGCATTGCCATTTTCTTGGATATGGAATGGGTCGCCTGAAACGTGCCGATCTCACCGGAACCCGTTCGCTGGAGGAAGTTGTGGAGCTTGTGCAGCAACATCACCAAAAGAATCCTTCACTGTTTTGGATCGAAGGTCGTGGTTGGGATCAGAACGACTGGGCCGACAAGCAATTTCCGAATCGTGCAAAACTGGACGAGCTTTTTCCGGACAACCCGGTGATGCTTACCCGCATTGACGGACATGCCGCACTCGTCAACAGCAAAGCATTGGAGCTGGCGGGGATCGATGCCAAAACGAAAATTGAAGGCGGAGACGTGATTTTAAAAAACGGTCAGCCCACCGGCGTCCTTATCGACAATGCCATGGAGCTTATTGGGAAAGTGATTCCTGAAGCTGCAGCAGATGAAGTTATCAGGGCTTTGCTCCTGGCACAGGACGATTGTTTTGCCGTCGGACTAACGGGCGTGCACGATGCCGGACTGGAAACACAGCAGGTGCAAATCATCGATTCGCTGCAGCGCGCCGGGAAACTAAAAATGCGTATCAATGCGATGCTCTCGCCAACACAGGAAAACCTGGATACTTACGTGGACGGCGGCCCCTACGTTACCGATCACCTGAGTGTGCGCAGTATAAAACTTTATGCCGACGGAGCTTTGGGTTCTCGGGGCGCATTGCTCATCGACGACTACAGCGACGATCCTGGCAACCGTGGCATTATACTCACACGTCCCGATACCATTCGCAGCATTTGCCAACAGGCAATCGACGATGGTTATCAAATTTGCACCCATGCCATTGGCGATTCAGGCAACCGCATGATGTTGCACCTTTACGGCGAATTTCTGCAAGGACCCAACGACCTGCGCTGGCGCATCGAACATGCACAAATTATTGCGCCAGAAGATTTTGATCTTTTTGGAAAATACAGCATTGTTCCATCGGTACAGCCTACCCACGCCACCTCCGACATGTATTGGGCTGCCGACAGGGTGGGACAGGAGCGGATAAAAGGTGCTTATGCCTATCAGCAATTGCTCGATCAGTTGGGATGGATTCCACTGGGAACGGACTTTCCCATTGAGCAGATCAACCCGATGCTTACGTTTTTTGCAGCTACCGCGCGGCAGGATGTGGAAGGCTATCCCGAAGGAGGATTTCAAAACGAAAATGCGCTTACACGTGAAGAGACCTTGCGCGGCATGACAATATGGGCAGCGCGCGCCGCTTTTGAAGAAGCCAAAAAAGGCAGCCTCGAACCTGGCAAAGTAGCTGATTTTGTGGTGCTCGACGCCGACATCATGAAGATTCCGCTATCAGAGGTGCCAAAGGTAAAGGTTGTGAAGACATTCGTTGGCGGGCAGGAGGTTTACAGCAGGTAAGCTGCTTTTCAAAAAATAGCATTTGTGAGGTTAGTAGTTGGATTTTCAATTTGCGATAACAATGAAACTTAAACATTAAAAACATTTCTATCTTTGTTTTCGTTATTCATTTTGATTATGAAAAAATTAATCATTCTTCTGTTTTTCGCCAGCCTTGTTTTACAAGGATTTGCTCAAACGCGGGAAGTTCCATTCACCCTGGACGACCGTGATCGCATCATGCGCACTGAGGAGCAAATAAAAGCTACCAATGAAAAAATTGAATCGCTTCGTAACGATATGAATTCAAAGTTTGAAGGAATGGATTCAAAACTTGAAGCTATAAACTCAAAAATGGATTCAAAATTTGAAGCTAGTAATTCGAAGATTAGCAACCTTTACTGGGGCTTTGCCATTTTGATAGTTATTATACTTTCTATTCCTGGATTTATTATTTGGGATAGGCGCACTGATCCTGTCAGGAAAATAATTGCCAGCCAGGAAAAACGCCTTGAAAAGCTTGAGAAAATCACCCGTGAATACGCCAAAAAAAACCCAGACTTTGCCGAACTCCTAAAAGTTGCCGGCTTGCTCTGATTGTGCCTTTTTGCCACTCCCCCGCACGATTTCATTTCTTTGTGCAAAAGAATTGTCCTTTTAATCCTCGGCTTTAAATCCCATTCCTGAATTGCTGAGCCCCCGCCGTGTTCGGTTGCTATTGTTATCACGCTTCAGCGGTAAACATTTAAACGGTGTGCGTGTTTGGTTGAATTAATTTGCGGGATATGCCAAAAATCTTTTTTTTAGTATTTATGCTTTTTGTGTCGGCAGGTGCTCATGCACAGCCAAAGGCAGATGTTCCAGTTTATAATTTTGAAGGCCTGCAACCATTGCTGCAAAAGGGAAACGACACAACCTACGTGGTAAACTTTTGGGCAACGTGGTGCAAACCATGCGTGGCTGAGCTGCCGGCTTTTGAAGCATTGAACCAGAAATATCGCGACGAGAAAGTGAAGGTGCTGCTGGTGAGTCTTGATTTCATCAAAAATTACCAAAGTCATTTGCTACCTTTCATTACGGATAAAAATTTACAATCGCAGGTGGTGCTGCTCAACGACCCGCGCAGCCACGAATGGATCGACAAGGTAAGTCCGCAGTGGAGCGGTGCCATCCCGGCGACCTTGATTTACCGAAACGATCAACGCACGTTTTACGAACGCTCCTTTACTTTGGATCAACTGGAAGCCGAAGTGCAGAAATTTATCAAATAATTTATCCTGTTTTAATAATTCACCATTAAAAATTTAAAAGAATGAAAATTAATGCTTTACTACTCCTAGTCGGAATTTTAACTTCAACTGTCGTGTTTGCTCAGGACGGCTACGAAGTGGGCGACAAAGCCATGAATTTTACCCTCCAAAATGTAGATGGCCGCATGGTTTCGTTGTCAGATTATGACGACCAGAAAGGTGCCATTGTGATCTTTACCTGCAACCATTGCCCTTATTCGATAGCTTACGAAGACCGCATCATTGCGCTGCATCAGAAATATGCGCCACAGGGTTATCCCGTTATTGCTATCAATCCCAACGACCCCAAATTGCAGCCCGAAGATTCTTTTGAATTGATGAAAACACGTGCTCTGGATAAAGATTTCCCATTTCCATATCTGTTGGATAAAGGTCAAAAAGTGTATCCTGAATATGGCGCCAATCGTACGCCACACGTATTTTTGCTGATGAATCGCGGGAATTATTTCGAGGTAGCCTACATTGGCGCCATTGACGACAATTACCAAAATGCTGATGAAGTGACCCAGCATTTTGTGGAAGATGCGCTCACTGATTTGCAAAATGGTAAAAACCCACGTACTAACTTTACAAAAGCAATCGGCTGCACCATCAAGGATGCGTATCGAAAGTAATTTCCAACGACCCGAAAACTTGATTTAAATAGTGGTGCGCAACCAGCACAGGCGAATTGTCATCTTTTAGCTTTGTATCAACAATTAAAAAAAAATTAGGGCGTTTGTCAAACATCCGTTTTTTAAACCTGTTTTGCCGGTGAATATGAATAAATACCTCAGCCTTTTCCTCATAAACATTTTGTTAATTATTGGATACTCTGCTCAAAGCCAGATTGGTGGCAACGGCGTGTATCGTTTTCTTAACGCGCCTACTTCGGCACGTTCAGCGGCTATGGGTGGTAATTTTCTGGCCGTGAAAGACGGTGACATCACCCAGTCGTTGTTTAATCCGTCTCTGATTGATCCGGAAATGAGCAATAACCTTGCGCTGAGTTTTGTGGATTATTACTCCGATATCAATTTTGGATCGGCAAGCTATGGACGCACTATGGGAAAAGCCGGGACTTACGTGGCCACGATGCAGTATCTCAACTACGGTGAATTTACGTATGCCGATGCGTCCGGACAAACTGCCGGAACCTTTACGGCCAACGACCTGGCGCTTAGCGTAGGGTGGGGTCGTGAGCTCGACTCATTATTTTCGATTGGTGCAAACTTGAAACTGATCTATTCCGGGCTGGAGGATTACCAGTCGTTTGGTGTGGCGGTGGATGTGGCCGGTAGTTATTATAATCCTGAGCAGCAGCTTACCATTTCGCTGGTAGCGCGTAATATTGGCAGCCAGATAAAGCCATACCGTTCGGGTAATTATGAAAATCTGCCGTTTGAATTGAATATTGGCATTTCGCAAAGGCTACACCATTTGCCTTTCCGCTATTCTGTTTTGCTTACCAATCTTCAAAAATGGGATTTGACCTACAACGATCCCAACGACCCGGACCAGCAGATCGATCCGATAACAGGCGAAGTGAATGAAAAGGATGGCTTTTCAGAATTTGCCGATAAGGCAATGCGTCACGTCGTGATTGGCGGCGAGTTTATCCCCAGCAAATATTTCTCCATTAGGGTGGGCTACAACTATCAGCGGCGCCAGGAGCTGGGCGTTTACAACAAAATGGGAACAGTAGGATTTTCGTGGGGATTGGGTGTAAAAATTTCCAAGTTTCAAATTGAATACTCAAGGGCTACTTACCACCTCAACGGTTCGCCCAACTATATTACCATCCGCACGAATCTAGGGGACTTCTCCAAAAATTAGCAAAGGAAATTACAAAACTTATAAAAAAAAGCCGGTGTAGCATGTTGACTACACCGGCTTTTTTTATGAATCAAAACGCACGATTAGCTTACCAGTTGAGAGCTAACAATCGTTACATTCAGGAGGTTGTCGGCCACAGGGCAGCGTTTTGCAATCTCGCTGATGAGCGCTTGTTTTTGCTCATGGGTCAGGTCGGCGGTGATAGTCACAAACGAGCGGATATTGGTAAATCCGGCGCGGCCTTCGGTAGTTTTTCCCATCAGGAAATCTTTGTCGAGATCGCCTTCCACATCGCAGTTGATTTCTTCAATTCCCAACCGGCGCTGATTGGAGATGATGCGTCCGATGGTGCAGATGCAGGCTCCCAGAGAGCTGAGAAATACTTCGAGTGGATTTGGACCTAAGTCCTCACCACCGGCGGCTTTGGGCTGATCGATGATGTATTCGTGTGTTGATGCCTGGATGTTCGTCTTAAACCCTTGTTTTAAGTTCGTGGATACTTTCATTGTGGTTAATGCCATTTCTTTAAAGTTTTTTGTGGTTGATAATAATTTCTGTTGGCTAAAACCCTATCCCTGTAAGGTTATTACTTCTGATTTATTACCAAAACTTTCATTGTTATCCAATAGCGATCAACGGCGGTTACAACACTTTGAAGGATAGCTATTTGTTTGGCTGGCAGCGGCGTCTTTCAATTTATAACAAAGCCTGCAGTTGGTGAGGGTTAACAATTTTTAATTTTTGCAACATGAACTAAGCGGCGGCATTGGTTACTTTTGCAATTCAAAACCATTCTAAATAAATCATTCGCCATGCCACACTATCACACACTTGGAAAAATCCCGCACAAACGTCACACACAATTTCGCAAAGCGGATGGAAGCCTTTACGCTGAGCAGCTTGTTTCGACCGAGGGTTTTTCGGATGCTTATTCACTGGTGTATCATACCTATGCGCCAACGCGGGTATTGAGCATAGACCCTTCGTACGATGTAGCTCCCAATATTGCTGTTGATAAAAATATGCAGAACCGCAGTTTTCTGGGTTTTGATGTACAGCCTGCCGACGACTACCTCGAAAGTCGGAAATATGTGCTGGTGAACGATGACGTCTATCTTGCACTGGCCGCCCCGCGCAAGTCGATGACGGATTATTTTTATAAAAATTCAGGTGCCCATGAGTTGGTTTTTGTCCATCGCGGCAAAGGCGTTTTGAAAAGCATGTATGGAAAAATTCCTTTCGAATATGGCGACCATCTGATCATCCCAAAAGGAATCATTCATCAGTTTGAATTTGAGAGCAGCGACAACCGACTTTTCATCATCGAGTCAAAAGACACATTTCGTTTTCCAAAACGCTACGTTAGCAATTCTGGCCAGCTTCTGGAGAATTCGCCCTATTGCGAACGCGACATCCGTAAGCCTCAGCAACTCGAAACGCATGATGAGAAGGGCGATTTTCTTATTAAAATAAAACGCGGCGACACCATCTGGCCTTATCATTACCAATCGCATCCTTTCGATTTGGTGGGATGGGACGGGTGCCTTTATCCGTATGCTTTTTCCATCCACGACTTCGAGCCTATCACGGGTCGTGTGCATCAGCCGCCACCTGTTCACCAAACTTTCGAGACTCCCTCTTTTGTGGTTTGCGCCTTCGTGCCGCGGCTTTACGACTATCATCCGCTGTCGATTCCTGCTCCTTACCATCACAGCAACGTCGATAGCGATGAGGTGCTTTATTATGTGGACGGCGATTTTATGAGTCGTAAGCACGTGGAGAAGGGGATGATTTCGTTGCATCCTGTTGGTATTGTTCATGGTCCGCATCCCGGAACCGTCGAGAAAAGCATTGGCAAAAAAGAAACCGGTGAGCTGGCAGTGATGGTCGATACCTTTCGACCTTTAAAGCTTACTAAGGAAGCGTTGCAAATCGAAGATAAAAATTATTACAAAAGCTGGATTGAAAATGATTAAGGTCAACTTTTAAAATGTTGATAACGAATAACAAAGCAATTTTTAAAATCATAACAACAAAAATATAATGACAAAAAACACGCAGAAGGGAGATTTTCTTCCGATCAACGGAACCGATTATGTCGAATTTTATGTAGGAAATGCCCGTCAGGCAGCACATTATTACCAAACAGCTTTTGGCTTTCAGCCATTGGCTTACGCGGGATTGGAAACTGGGTTGAAAGACCGTGCCTCGTACGTTTTGAAGCAGGATAAAATCCGTTTGGTTTTTACAACGGCTCTTACGCCTGAGGGCGACATCGCTGAACATGTCAAAAAGCATGGCGACGGTGTAAAAGTAGTTGCTCTTTGGGTTGACGATGCACGCAAATCATACGAAGAAACCACCAAACGTGGGGCTAAATCATATTTTGCACCTAAAACAGATGAAGATAAAAACGGAAAAGTAGTTACCGCCGGCATTCATACTTACGGTGACACCGTACACATTTTCGTTGAGCGAAAGGATTACAATGGTCCGTTTTTGCCAGGCTATCAAAAGTGGGAGCCACATTACAAGCCCTCGTCGGTGGGATTGAAATACGTGGACCACATGGTTGGCAATGTCGGTTGGGGCGAGATGAACAAATGGGTGCAGTTTTATGCCGATGTGATGGGCTTCAAACAGATCATTTCGTTTGACGACCACGACATATCAACGGAATATACCGCACTGATGAGCAAAGTGATGTCGAATGGCAACGAGCGCATTAAATTCCCGATTAACGAGCCGGCCAAAGGCAAAAAGAAATCGCAGATAGAAGAGTATATCGATTTTTATCATGGATCGGGCGTGCAACACGTGGCGATGGCTACCGATAATATCCTAAAAACCGTTACCGAACTGCGCGACCGTGGCGTTGAGTTTCTGCGCGTTCCTGATGTCTATTACGAAACATTGCTTCAGCGCGTAGGCAAAATCGACGAAGAGCTGCTGCCACTCAAAGAGCTTGGAATATTGGTGGATCGCGACGACGAAGGCTACCTGCTGCAGATTTTTACTCGACCTGTCGAAGACCGCCCGACGGTTTTTTATGAAATCATCCAGCGAAAAGGAGCACGTTCTTTTGGTAAAGGCAACTTCAAAGCTTTATTCGAGTCGATTGAACTGGAGCAGGCGCGGAGAGGAACGTTGTAAAAACCTTGATTTTCAGATTTGATAAAAATCGAATTTTGAATACTGAATTTTGAATATCATAGAAAAACACTGAAATGATTAAAGCTAACAATCCGTCGTTGCAGTCGTGGCTTAAAGTGCCACGCAACAGCGACTTTCCAATACAAAATATTCCTTTTGGAATTTTCAAACCAAAAAACCGTACCAGTCCGCGTGCGGGAACCCGAATAGGCAACCACGTAATCGATTTGGCTGCTATTGCCGAAAAAGGCTATTTCAAAGATGCCGGTATCAGTAATAAGGAGGTTTTTTCGCAGCCTGTTCTCAATGATTTTATTGCAATGGGAAAGCCAGTGTGGCAGGCAGTACGCGATCAAATTTCAGCTATGTTCGACAAACAGAATGAAGAGATATGGAATACCGAAGATTTCAAAGAAGGCATTTTTCATGATGTAAAAGAGGTGGAAATGCTGCTGCCCGTGCGCGTGACCGACTATACCGATTTCTATTCGAGCATCGAACACGCCACCAATGTTGGCTCCATGTTTCGTGATCCCGAAAATGCATTACTTCCCAACTGGCGTCATCTACCCGTTGGATATCATGGTCGCGCTTCGTCGATCGTCGCTTCAGGTACCAACATCCACCGGCCTGTAGGCCAGACCAAAAGCAATGACGATTCACAACCGATTTTGGAAGCTACCCGGCAGCTCGACTTTGAGCTGGAGATGGCTTTTGTAGTTGGGAAATCAACGGAGCTTGGCGACAGGGTTTCACTTCCGGCTGCACGGGAGCATATCTTCGGGTTGGTGCTTTTCAATGATTTGTCGGCACGCGACATACAGAGATGGGAATATGTTCCATTGGGGCCTTTCCTGGCCAAGAACTTTGGAAGCGTGGCTTCACCTTGGATTGTAACCCTCGATGCGCTGGAGCCTTTCCGCGTTACAGGGCCGCAGCAGGAGCCTAAAGTTTTGCCTTACCTTCAGTTTTCGGGCGCTATGAATTTTGATGTTCAACTCGAGGTGCTGATAGAAACCGAAAGCTTCCCGGCACACACTATTTGTCAGTCCAACTTTAAATATATGTATTGGAACATTTTCCAGCAACTGGCGCATCATACCATCAACGGCTGCAACATCAATGTGGGCGATATGTACGCTTCGGGAACGCTTAGCGGTCCGGAGCCGCACCAATATGGCTCGATGCTGGAACTTGCCTGGCGCGGTACAAAACCACTCGCCATGCCCGACGGAAGCCAACGGAAATTTATTAACGACAACGACACCGTCATCCTTCGCGCTCATGCTGAGAAAGATGGCGTCAGAATAGGATTTGGCGAAAGCCGCACAACCATTTTGCCGGCAAAACCCTTTTAGCATTAGCTCAGAAACATAGGAATGATAAAAAGAATAGATCCTTCAACGCTCAGTACGGGAGCAATTCACCGCTTCCTGCTAGGAGCAGTAGCACCAAGACCAATTGCTTTTGCAAGCACGGTTGACGCGCAAGGCAACAGCAACCTTTCGCCGTTCAGCTTCTTTAATGCTTTTGGTGTTAATCCTACCACGCTCATTTTTTCGCCTTCTCGTCGCGGCCGCGACAATTCCACCAAGCATACCTACCAAAATATAAAGGAAGTGCCCGAGGTGGTGATCAATGTGGTGAATTATGAGCTTGTGCATCAGGCGAGTCTGGCCAGCACCGAGTATGCCAAAGGTGTAAATGAATTTATAAAAGCCGGCTTTACACCATTGCCATCGGAGACTATCCGGCCGTTTCGTGTGAAAGAATCGCCCGTTCAATTTGAGTGCAAAGTGCGGCAGGTGATCGAAACCGGCGATGGCGGTGGCGCTGCCAATCTGATAATCTGCGAAATAACCATGATTCATGTGCATGAGGATATCCTCGACGAAAATGATATCCCTGACGCCAATAAGATAAGATTGGTAGGGCGGCATACCGGCAATTATTATGTAAAAGCATTTGGCGAAAGCCTTTTTACAGTTGCCAAACCTGTGGCGCGTTTGGGCATGGGCATCGACCAATTACCGGAACATATCAGGCTAAGCAAAATACTCACAGGCAACCACCTTGGGCAGTTGGGAAACATCGAACTACTTCCTGATTTAGAGAACATCCATAGCGTGCAAAAATCCCCGGAGGTTCAGGAGCTTTTTCAAGAAAATGCTGACAAGCCTTTAGAACTTGAGCATCAACTGCACCTGCTGGCGCAGAAATGGCTCAATGCCGGTCGTGCTGAAGAAGCGCTTGCCCTGCTCATGATGGACGTTCATGGCCGATGAAAACCTATGACTACATAATAGCCGGTGGTGGCGCTGCCGGACTGAGCCTGGCGTGGTATCTGAGCCAGACCGGCAAGGCCAATGCACGGGTACTTATCATCGATAAAGACACCAAGCAAAACAACGACCGAACGTGGGGATTCTGGCACCGTGAGGCTACGCCCTTTGAGGAAATCGTAAGCTATCAGTTTGATAATCTGGATTTTTCCTCCCATTATCTCAACGAAAGGATTCCCATGGGTAGCCATCGCTATTCGGTGATTCGTGGCATCGACTTTTATAACTTTATCCGCAATTCGCTGAAAGCTTTTTCCAATTTTGAATTTTTGACGGCCAACATCGAAAAGCTGGAAGACCATCCCGATGGCGCCATAGCCGTTACCAGTCAGGGACGTTTTAGCGCAAGCTGGATTTTTACAAGTATTTATAAAGAAAAAGATGTGGTGGCGGCAGCAGGAAAGGGTCTCTATCTGCGGCAGCATTTCAAAGGATTGGTTATCGAAACTGATGAGGTGGCCTTCGATACCAATAGTTTTACCATGTTTGATTTCAATACACCTCAGAATGGTGCGATGCGATTTTTCTATGTTATTCCGCACAGCCCAAAGCATGCGTTGGTTGAATACACGCTGTTTTCGGAGCATCTGCTACAAAAGCCTGAATACGATGCCGCCATCAAAACTTATATTGACGAAGTTTTAAAATTAAAATCCTATCGCATCATCGACGAAGAATTTGGTGTGATTCCGATGACGACTTATCATTTTCCGGCCACGCAGGGGAGGCATATAGTGCAAATTGGTTCGGCAGGTGGCAGTTCCAAACCTTCGTCGGGCTACACTTTTATGAGGATACAGAAGCATACAAAAAAGATGGCTGCAGCGCTGGCAGCCGGGAAAAGTCCGGTAATACCGGCAGTTTCGTCTTTGCGGTATAGGTTTTATGATGCCGTGCTGCTCAATATTTTAAAAAATGACCCGGAGAAGGCCGAGTTGCTTTTTTCGAAGATGTATCAAAACAATCCTGTCGGGCGGCTCTTCGACTTTCTGGATGAACGTGGTGGCGTGGTCAACGATTTAAAGGTGATTACATCGTTGCCACCATGGCCTTTTCTGAAATCGACCGGACAGTTGTTGTTTTAATATCGGCAGTAAACAAAATTGAGAATCAAGTTTTTATAGTGGTATAATTTAGAAACAGATGGTTATGAAAAACGAAATTGCTTCGGTCCTGATGATTGCATTCATTGCATTTTTGCTCACCGGTTGCGAGGTGTCACCGCTCACCGAGAAGGACAATGGCAGCACCGTGGAATATTCCATTGATTCGCAATTTGAGGTGCAACTCAAAGGCAATCCGCAGGCAGGATTCAGATGGAAAACCGTGGGTTTGGATAAGTCGGTGCTTGAGGAAATCGGGGAGCCCGTGATAAAAACCTACAGTGAGGATGGCCGCCGCGATGCTACCTACACTTTTACTTTTAAAACAAGAAGTGCCGGGCACACCTTGCTAAGATTGATTTATTACAACAAAAACAACGAAGACCCCAAGCCGGAAGATGTATTTGAAATTCATGTAATCTCAGGGATGATGGGCAGAATCGAATCCTGAATGTAGCAGTGTTTTCTATTTCCTTTCAAAATTTATTATTCGAAATTCTGCGGTTCGATATTCAAAAAAAGGAATATCGAATATCCAACAAAGCCTGCCCTGAGCTTGCCGAAGGGAATTTTGGATATTGAAGTGTTTTAAACCTCTAAACTCTTATCCGTATTCCAAACTCGAAAACCACCCTGAAAGCGATCAGTAATACAATGGCGGTGATAAGAGCCCCTTTGTCGAGCTTGACGGTGATGGGAAATTCGTCGAAGAAAAAGGTAGGCATACTATTGTAACGCAGAAGAATTGGTAACGCAAACAACAAACCCGTGAGCAGCACAAATAATTCGTAATAAGTTATCAGCGGAAGCTTAATGAGGATCATGATAAAAGTACCGGCCACCAGTGGCAGGATAACTCCCGCAAAAGTGAAAAAAGAACGGTTGTATTCGTTGAGCTGATTGAAATAGGAGTTGGCCGAAAATAAAAACCATTTTACCGTAAGCGTCGAAACCAACAGTAGCATCGTTAGCGCTATTAGCGTCATCACCAGCTTTCCGGTATCTTTTACATAAAAATACATTACCACATATCCAAACCCTTTGTCGAGAATAGTGCCGGCGAGCATGGCGCCAAACGACCAGATGACGGCGTAGGCAAAGCACCACAGAAAGAATATTTTGAAATAGGCCAGCGCGTCGTACATCTGTATGAAAACCAGCAAGGCCATGATTCCCAGAAATAATCCGAAGGCAGGCGATATGCTATAAAGCATCTTTACGGCATCGGAGGTCCATGCGCCTGAATCGATATCCCAGGCCAGCGACCAGTAATAAATGATGCTGGGGTAATCGAACTGCATGGCTGCAATGGCGGTAGCAAATTGTGTGATGAGATACATGAACAGAAAAGCTATCACCAGCCAGGAGAGCGAGTTGCTGAAAATGATCAGGAAGTTTCGGGGGGTGCGTTTGTTTCTGTCGTTGGTAACGTCCATTGTTGCTATGCGATTTTTTGAGTTGGCAAAGATAAAAAAACCCGCGCGGGGCACGGGTTTTTCATTATCAAATCATTAAAACTCTTTATGGTCGGGTACTAAACAAGATTGTGGGCGTCGAACATAATTTCTTTGGAATATTCGCCGGCGTCGAGTTTGCGTCGCACTTCTGAGAAGGCTTCGATGGTGTAGCGTGCGTCTTCCACCGTATGTGCTGCAGTTGGGATGAGGCGGAGCAAAATAACGCCTTTTGGTACCACAGGATAAGTAACGATGCTGCAGAAGATGCTAAAATTCTTGCGCAGATCGTGGGTTATATGCGTCGCTTCGGGTATGCCGCCCTGAAGGATTACAGGAGTAACGGGTGATGCTGTAGGGCCAATGTTGAAGCCTTTTTCTCTGAGTCCACTTTGTAGTGCGTTTACTA
>CAZTCX010000001.1:38285-45593 GCA_964612515.1 uncultured Lentimicrobiaceae bacterium
TTCCATAGATTCTCGCGCAGTTGCGGCTCAGTTTTGATAAGTTCCAGACGTTTGAGCGCGCCAATTACCATAGGCATTGGAAGTGATTTGGCGAAAATCTGTGAGCGCAGGTTGTAGCGCAGATATTCGATTACCTCTTTCTTGCTGGCCACAAAACCGCCGATGCCGGCCATAGCTTTAGCAAAAGTTCCGAAATAAATATCTGTTTCGTCCATCACATCCATGTGCTCGCTGGTGCCGGCACCGGTAGGTCCCATGGTGCCGAAGCCGTGAGCATCGTCAACAAGTATTCTGAACTGGAATTTACTTTTTAATGCAACGATTTCTTTGAGATTGCCCAGGTCGCCGGACATGCCATAAACGCCTTCCGTTATTACCAAAATACCGCCGCCTGTCTCGTTGGTAATTTTGGTGGCACGTTCGAGTTGTTTCTCAAAGCTGGCCATGTCGTTGTGCGGATACACGAAGCGTTTGCCAAAATGCAACCGGCAACCATCGATGATGCAGGCGTGGGCTTCGGAATCATATACGATGACATCGTGGCGATTCACCAGTGATTCCACTATCGACACCATTCCCTGATAACCGTAATTGAGCAGATAGGCATCTTCTTTTTTCTCAAACTCTGCCAGTTGGCGTTCGAGTTCTTCGTGGTATTTGGTATGTCCCGACATCATGCGGGCGCCCATAGGATAAGCCATTCCCCAATCGGCAGCTGCCTGTGCGTCGGCTTTGCGAACTTCCGGGTGGTTGGCAAGACCCAGGTAATTGTTGATAGACCAGGTGAGCATTTCTTTTCCAAGGAAAGTCATGCGTGGCTGGATTTCACCTTCCAGCTTAGGAAACATAAAATAACCAAAAGCCTCGCGGTTGTATTTGCCCAGAGGCCCCATGTTGGTGAACTTTTCAAAAATATCCATGCTATTAGCTGTTAAATTTTAAGATGCAAAATTAGAATAATTAACCGGCTTCTTAATGGTGTTGGTGTTTTCTTCGCCTTACATCTTTGTTCGCGCGCAAGGCAGCTTGCCCAATCCAAAATAATTGGGGATGCTATGCGTTATCCCAGCCATCCAAAAAATATTACTTTTGCGCCCATGTTCAAAAATAACCTCTTCATATTGTTACTGTTGGCATCCGTGGTGATGGCTTCGTGCAGTCAGCACCAGAAGCTACTCAAAAGCACCGACAACGATGCCAAGTACGAGAAAGCCATGGAATATTACGAAAAGGGCGACTACTACCGCGCTTTGCAGGTTTTTGAACAGCTCATGCCCATATATCGGGGCACTGCCAAGGCAGAGAAACTTTATTATTACTATGCCAATGCCTATTACCAGGAACGCGAATACATCCTGGCAAGCTACTATTTCAAGCGTTTTGCGCAAAGTTTTCCTTCCAGCGAATGGGCTCAAGAAGCAAGCTTTTTGGCGGCCTACACTAAATATCTCGACAGCCCACGCTATAGCCTCGACCAGACGGTGACGCGCGAGGCCATTGACGAATTTCAGCTTTTTATTAATAAATATCCTTTTGGTGCTAAAGCCAAAGAAGCCAACGATCTGATAGACCAACTGCGCCTCAAGTTACAGATGAAAAGCTACAGCATTGCCAATCTCTATTACAAAATGGAAGATTATCGCGCGGCTATCGTTTCGTATGAAGGCATGCTGAAAGACTATCCCGATACCGAATACAAAGAAGAGATACTTTACCGGATCATCCGATCTTACTATCAATTTGCTTTTAAGAGCATCGACGAGAAGAAAAAGGAACGGTATGAGGGTGCAGTGAAAGCATATTATGATTTTACGAGCATTTATCCTGAAAGTCAATATATTGGCGACGTGGAACGAATGCGCCAACGCATACAAGACGAACTACAGATTATTGAAGTTGAACCATTTTAATTTAATTAATAGCATGGATTACAAAAAAACCAAATCTGAAACAACTGCTGTAACTCGCAAGATGCGGCAGTTCGACAAAGACACCGGTAATATCTACGAAACGCTGGCCATCATCTCCAAGCGCAGCAATCAGATTTCGCTGGAGCTTAAAGAAGAACTTAACAAGAAAATAGCGGAGTTTGCTACTAGCACCGATAGCCTGGAAGAGGTTTTCGAGAACCGTGAGCAGATCGAGATCGCCCGTTTTTACGAGAAGTTACCCAAGCCTACTTTATTGGCTGTTCAGGAATTTATCGACGATCAGATATATTACCGCAATCCTTCCAAAGAAACAACGCACCCGCTTACCAGTGACATATTAGAATAAAGGATGCTCAGGGGTAAGAAAATAATCATTGGCATCACCGGCAGCATAGCTGCTTACAAGATTCCATTGCTGGTGCGCTTGCTCGTTAAGGAAGGAGCCGAGGTGCAGACCATCCTTACGGAGAATGCCCGTGATTTCGTTACCCCGCTAACGCTTTCAACCTTGTCGCGGCGCCCGGCGCTAACGATTCCTTTTGATCCGATCGACGGAACCTGGCACAGCCATGTGGAGATGGGATTGTGGGCCGACCTGATGTTGGTGGCTCCTGCCTCGGCGGCTACCCTAAGCAAAATGGCTACCGGACTGGCCGACAATCTGCTGGTCACCACTTATCTTTCAGCTAAATGTCCGGTGTTTTTTGCGCCGGCCATGGATCTCGATATGTTCAAACATCCTTCTACCGGCCACAACATCAAAACGCTCATCAGCCGCGGACATAAGCAGATTGCTCCGCAGGTTGGCGAACTGGCCAGCGGGCTTACCGGAGCCGGACGCATGGAAGAACCCGAAAAGATGTTTGAGATTATTCAGCAATACTTTGCGTCAGCGCAACAATTTGCAGGAAAACATTTTCTTATAACTGCAGGTCCAACTTATGAATCCATCGACCCGGTGCGCTTTATCGGCAACTACTCTTCCGGACAAATGGGATTTGCGCTGGCTGAGGCTGCTGCCGAACGCGGTGCCACGGTTACGCTTGTGGCCGGGCTGGTGCATCAGCAAGTCCATCACGCCGCCATCAAACGTATCGACGTAGTCTCGGCAGATGAGATGCTGAAGGCTGTCGCCGATAATTTCGCTTCCGCAGATGTCACGATCATGTCAGCGGCTGTAGCTGATTTCAAACCAAAAAAGGTAGCTACCGAAAAAATTAAAAAGCACAACCAGCCATCTGTCATCGAATTACAACCTACAACTGATATTTTGGCAAAGCTTGGTAAAGAGAAGAAGCCACATCAGTTGCTTATCGGCTTTGCGCTCGAAACCGAAAATGAGGTGGAGAACGCGACTAAAAAGCTAAGTAATAAAAATCTGGATATGATCGTTTTAAACTCCTTGCGTGATAAGGGCGCCGGTTTTGGGACGGACACCAACAAAGTAACCCTCATCGATCGCAACCGGAAAGTTACTGAATATGCGTTGAAAACCAAAGCGGAAGTTGCTGCCGACATACTGGAGGCAGTAGCTGCAATGGCATAGCGCAGGCAGACATTGATCAAAACCAAAGTATCATTTTACCAGATTCCTGACATGTTGAAATCCATTTTTTCTTTTTTAATACTATTTGCTTTTGCAGGAACACTTTTGGCGCAGGAGTTTAATGCTTCTGTGCAGGTATCGGCACCGCAGGTACAGCAAACCAACCGCGAAAAATTCAATGAGTTGCGCAAAGGCCTTTACGAATTTGTAAACGAAAGGCACTGGACCAACTACACCTACAAAATCGATGAGCGTATCGAAGCCACAATTGCCATCACCATCACCGAAGAGCTTTCGTCGGATGAATTTAAAGCACGGATAAACCTCGTGCTGCGTCGCCCGGTTTATGGCACTTCCTACTACTCGCCACTTTTAAATTACATCGACAACGATTTTCAGTTTCAATGGCAGGAAGGGCAAGCCATCGAATACAGCGAAAACTCCTTTTCGTCCAATCTCACCTCGGTGATCGCTTTTTATTGCTACATCTTTCTGGGTCTCGATTTCGACTCTTACCAGTCGATGGGAGGCTCGCCCTATTTTGAAAAAGCGCAACAGATAGTCAACACAGCCCAGGGAGCCAGGGAGCCCGGTTGGAAAGCTTTCGAGAGCATGAAGAATCGTTATTGGCTTGCGGAAAACCTCAACAATAGCTCCTATTCCAATCTTCGCAAAGCCATGTACATATTTCACCGCCAGGGACTGGATTTGATGTCGGATAATGTGGAGAATGGCCGCCAGGGAGCCCTTGAAGCACTTGAGTTATTGCAGCGTGCCCATCGCGAAAAGCCAAGGCTATTTTACATGCAACTACTGATGGACGCCAAACGCGACGAATTTATCAACATCTTTAGCGATGCTGCGCCCATGGACAAAACCAAGGCCGTGAACATCCTCAAAGAGATAGACCCCTCGCACTCCAACGACTACCAGAAGATTATCAGCAGCCAATAAACTCTTCGCTTCAGCCTGATATTTTTCCCACGGCAATTTCTTTTACTTTTGCCCACGCAAATCATCTTTCTATTAAGAAATTGTTAAAACAAATTTCCATAAAAAACTACGCACTCATCGACCAGCTCGAGACTACTTTCGAGGCTGGTTTTTCGGTGCTTACCGGCGAAACGGGCGCTGGGAAATCAATTATCCTGGGCGCGCTTTCGCTTATCCTTGGCCAGCGTGCCGACCAGCAAGCCGTTAAAGATAAAAGTAAAAAATGCGTCATCGAAGGCATTTTCGATATCAGCCAACACGATTTGCAATTTTTCTTTGATGAAAATAATCTCGACTATCAGCCGGAACTCACCATCCTGCGTCGCGAAATATTACCAACCGGAAAATCCAGGGCTTTTATCAACGACACGCCGGTGATGCTCAACCAGATGAAAACATTGGCTGACCTGCTCATCGACATCCATTCTCAAAACAGTATTATCCTTTTGCAGGATGCAGCCTTTCAGCTTGAGGTTCTCGACAATTTTTGCAGCAATACGCAGGAGCTTCGAGGCTACCGGTCGCTTTATCAATCGTATCGCAGCAAAATGCAACAGGTGGAGTCGTTGCGCAAAGCAGAAGAGCAGGCGCGTGCCGAACAGGATTTTTACCAGTATCAATATGATGAAATTGTAAAAGCAGCTCCGACTGCTGATGAGCAGCATGAGATAGAGGAGGAGCTGGGTTTGCTGCGCCATGCCGAAGAGATCAAAAGCCGGCTTTTTAATGTTAGCCAGCTTATGGAGGGCGCCAATGGGATGGAGCGAATTTTTGGAGACATCCTTTTGGAATACAAACCTTTGCGAAATTATTCTGCTGAGCTTAATATTATTGGCGAACGCCTCGAGAGTAGTCGGCTGGAGATGATGGATCTGGCCGCCGAACTCTACAAAGTGGGCGACCGCGTGGAGATTAACCCCGAACGTGCCGAAGCGCTTACCGGGCGGGTAAACCTGATTTATCAGTTGCAGCACAAACATAAAGTGGCTGATATAGAAAGCCTTCTCGCTATACGCGATGATTACCGCTCCAAAATGGACGAATATGATTCGTTGGCCGATAAAATTACGGCTGGTGAAAAAGAGCTGGAGCTAATGCAGAAAAACCTGCAACAGCAAGCCACTCTCTTGTCTGCAAACCGGAAAAAGGGGAGCGCCGGACTGGAAGCCAGAATAACTGAAACTATTTCGCAGCTTGGGATGCCTGACGCGCGGCTGAAAGTTGATATTGCACCTTCGCGCCAGCTCACCGAAAATGGAACCGATATTGTAAATTTCCTCTTTAATGCCAACAAAGGTGGCACCTTGATGGAGATGGGGAAGATTGCTTCGGGCGGTGAGCTTTCGCGCCTCATGCTGGCCATCAAATCGTTGATAGCTTTTAAAAACTTTATCCCCACCATCATATTCGACGAAATCGACAGCGGTGTGTCGGGCGAAGTGGCTGGCAAAATGGCTACCATTATGCAAACCATGGGGCAGCGCATGCAGGTAATCGCCATTACGCATCTGCCACAAATCGCAGCACGCGGCACCACCCATTATTTCGTAAGTAAGCGCACTACCGGGGAATCTACCCAAACCACCATCAGCATACTGAGCCAGCAACAACGCGTGACGGAGATTGCCAAGATGCTCTCCGACGCCATCGTCACCAATGCAGCCCTCACCGCTGCCGCCGAACTGATGCAGAATTGATGGCTGCAGCACGTGCGGTTTCCTGTTTTTAAATAATCTTACTTTTGCCCGCTACTATTTATCCATTAAAACTCAAAATACCACTATGGCCTATAATTTATTAAAAGGAAAAAAAGGGATCATCTTTGGAGCACTCAACGACTTATCGATAGCCTGGAAAGTGGCCGAGCGCGCCCATGAAGAGGGTGCTGAATTTGTTCTCAGCAATACCCCGGTGGCTTTGCGATTCGGTGAACTGGATGAACTGGCCGCCAAAACCGGCGCGCTGGTGATTCCTGCCGACGCCACCAGCGAGAAAGACCTGGAGAACCTCATCAAACAGACTATGGAGCACTTCGGCGGTAAGATCGATTTTATCCTGCACTCCATCGGCATGTCGATGAACGTGCGCAAAGGCAATCCATACAACGATCTTAACTATAACTATCTGATGAAAACCCTCGACATCTCGGCGGTTTCGTTTCACAAAGTGATGCAGATAGCCTATAAACTTGACGCCATTAATGATTGGGGTTCGGTGGTAGCCTTGTCGTATGTGGCAGCCCAACGTACGCTTTACCGTTACAACGACATGGCGGATGCCAAAGCATTGCTGGAAAGCATTACACGCAGCTTTGGATATATTCTAGGTCGTGAGCGCAGGATCCGTGTCAATACCATTTCGCAATCGCCAACGCGAACTACCGCAGGTAGCGGCGTGAAAGGTATCGAAGGTTTGATGGATTTCACCAACCGCATGTCGCCGCTGGGAAATGCCACCGCCGATGAGTGTGCCGATTACTGTGTCACCATCTTCAGTGATCTTTCGCGAAAGGTGACCATGCAAAATCTCTATCACGATGGCGGTTTTTCGAGCATGGGCATGAGCTACAACGCCATGCAGATGTACACCCGCAGCCTCGACTGTAAAGATTGCCCCGACTACAGCGATGAGGAAGAATTTCCGATAAACGACTAGCGACACCAACTGAAAAAGCATTTTTCTTAATAAAGCAACCCATTGTGGTTGCTTTTTTTTTGCTTTTAATTTAGAATGCGAATAAATTACGATATTTACTTAAAAGCGTTCATACATCAATACTGGGCGCTCATACAAGATTTCCTAACGTTCGTTCAAGTTTTGCCTACGTTAGTCCTTTTC
>CAZTCX010000001.1:45693-58154 GCA_964612515.1 uncultured Lentimicrobiaceae bacterium
AAAACTCACAAAATGGCCAGCTTTACATTTTGAAAAAGCAGGGCACTCCTGGTAATATTGCTCAGGTAAATGGTAACGGGAACACGGTGACCTTTCCGGGCTTTCACACCGCTGGAACCTATCTCACCACCCCGGCAACCAATAACGTAACGGTGGTGATGGATCCTTTACCCATTGTTTATCTGGTTACCATAACTAACGGCGGCATATTTTGCAACTATCCCAATGCTACTGGTGCAACAATTGGAATGGCCAACTCGCAACCCAATGTTAGGTACACACTGTACAAAGGATTAATTGAGATAACGAATGTAATTCCGGGTGGAGGTGGTTTTACATTTGGCACTTACATCGATCCGGGTCAGTATCGGGTAGAGGCTGAGAACGTAAATAGCGGATGCTCTAAGCAAATGGGACTTGTAAAGGTGATAAGCAATGATCCACCCACAACAAATTTTTCAGCAGCACCGCAAAATCAATGTGCCAACGATCCTGTGGCTTTTACAGATTTATCAATTGCAAATGCCCCGGGCGCACAAATTGAACACTGGTTGTGGAATTTTAGCGATCCTAATTCCGGAACGAAAAATACTTCGACGCTTAAAAATCCTCATCACACCTTCGAAGCCTGGGGAAATGCTACAGAGACTTTTCAAGTAAATCTTAAAATTATCGACGACAATGGTTGTGAAGCTGAAATAACCAAACCTGTGATTGTAAAGCAAAAGCCCGATGCACGCATCACTGCTTCCGGCCCTGGTATTTCTACCAAAGTGGTTGATGATACCGTTACATTTGCCTATTGTGGTGCCGATATTTCCGCGACTTTTACTTTTACAAACATCAGCACCACCAATGCCACCAATACCTGGTACACCATCAATTGGGGAGACGCTTCACCAGACTATTCTTCAGCACAGTTTGCTGCACCCATCAATCACCTTTATAGTGGTCTTGGTTTTAAAACGCTCACCTATACCGTGAATGGAGCCAATGGCTGCAACCACGTGAAGAAGTATTACATTTTCATTGGTAGCACACCCTCGGGTGGTATTGCCAGTCCGGGTAATACCTGGGGTGTTGCTCCTTTTACGCTGGATTTTCCTATTTCTCCAGAAACCTATTTCAACACACCAGGAACAAAATATACTATCGATTTTGGGGACGGCACTTTTATCACTTTTTTTCAAAATGAGCTGCCTGCAAATCATTTGTTATCGCATACTTACACAGATTGCTCAACCGAATTGGATTTTTGTGTAAATCCAAACGATCTTCGATATACCTTCAAAGCCACTTGCACGGCTGCCAACCCTTGCGACGAGACCTACTCGATTGTGTGCCCAATTTATGTTTCCTGTCCTGTGGTAGTAATTATCGATACACTTGAAGGTCAGTGGGGCGCCGGACCAGGTCAATTGATTGCCTGTAATCCGGTTTCATTTGGCAACTTAACCCAATTTGGGTTTTACATTATAAATAACGGGCTTGAGTTCACAACTGAAACGCATTTTGAATGGAATTTTGGCGACCCGGCTTCAGGCCCTGACAACATCTCCACCGAGTTTGAGCCAGTCCATAATTTTACGCAGTCCGGAGTATGGTACACTGTTAGTTTAACTGCCTGGACAGGTGAAAGCATCAACAACAACTCAGGGATATTCACAGTAACAATTCAGCTTTTTGTACAGGAACCACCCTTGGCTGATTTTCAGATCGAGAACTTTGATCCGTGCTTACCGGCGCAGATACAGTTTACCAATTTGAGCTTTGATGGGGGAGGTGGTGTTCCAGAGTTTAAATGGATCATTAACCCACCTGCCGGAGCACAATTTGTTACACCCGGATTTGAAGGATTAAATAATGTTCCTGATCCATTAATCCAGTTTAACACCTCCGGATATTTTACCATCAGATTGATTATCGAAAATAGTTGTGGCCCTGATACTCTGAGCGAAACCATTATCATCTGCGAGCCGCCGGAGGTAAGTTTTGATGAGCCGATATTTAGTTTCTGTGGTGAGGTAGTGCTGGAGCTGATGCCCGAATACGTAATCAATTGCGATACACTAGAGCCGAATTATCTTTGGAACATCACCGGCCCGGCGCCTGTTAGCTATGTGGCGCCTACCAGTGATGCTTCTCCGTTTCCGCTGGTACAGTTTAATGATGTAGGAACTTACGAGGCCACCGTTACAATTACCAACGAATGTGGCAGTGAAACGGCTACCCAGCAAATCATTCTCTCCCCCGTTATTACCAACAACATCATCACGCCGCAATATGACCAGATGTGTAGTGACATGTCGCCCATTAACATTGTGGGATCCTTGCCGGAAGGAGGATCGGGTATTTATGATTACACCTGGCAAAAACGCACTGCTGCACTTCCATGGGCTGTTACAGGTGGCAATACCCAAAGCTACACCCATCCCAACCCATTGACAATTACAACCTATTTTCGTCGAATTGTAACCGACGATGGTGGCAACTGCGCCGATACTTCCGCAGTGGTCGAAATAGAGATTTTTCCCGGCGTACAAAACAACTCGATCGTTGACGATCAGCAAGTATGTATGGGCAACGCTCCTGATTTGCTCACCGGCACCATAGCTTTTGGCGGCAATGGCCAGATGACCTACAAATGGTACGAATCAGCCGATGGTATTAACTGGAATCTCTTGATCGGCGCGGTTCTTGTCAATTATCAACCTGCTAACCTTTTTGCAACCACGTGGTTCAGGCGTGAAGCTATTTCCGAACCATGTGATTCACTAGTTTCAAATTCAGTTAAAATTGAAGTTTGTGACCCGGTGAGTAATAATATGATTTTGGAGGATCAAACTATTTGTACCGCAACCGCACCAGATATCCTAACTGGTAGTTTGCCTGATGGTGCCTGTGGTAATTTTACTTATCAATGGCAAAAAGCAACGGATGTACAGCCGGTATTTGCCAATGTGCCTGCGGCTAACGGACAAAATTATCAGCCACCCGCCATCAATGTTAAAACCTATTTTCGTCGGTTGGTCATTTCTGATATTTGTGAGAACGATACAAGTAATGTCGTCACCATTAGCCTGTGGCCATTACCTGTGGCCAATGCAGGTATGGATCAGATTATTAGCAACGGCATGACGGTGAACTTGTCCGGGACAGCCTCGGGAGGTACGCCACCTTACGCCAGTTATCGTTGGGAGCCGGCAGGACAGATCGCAGGAAATCCCAATCTTCCAAACGTTACAACCGTTCAATTAACCAACGATGTAACCTTTACTTTTTGTGTGACCGATGCCAACGGATGTGAGGGCTGCGATCAGGTGTATATCGATGTGACAGGAGATGCTTTATCGGTTGCCATCGATCCGCTTTCAGCCCAAATATGTCCGGGAGAATCTGCAACTTTGTGTGCCATGCCAACCGGCGGTACCGGCAACTATACCTTTAGCTGGACATCACAACCTCCGGGTTTTATATCCGGTAATGAATGTATCACAGTATCGCCAGCCATAACAACCAATTACCAGCTTGTGGTTTTTGATGGATTTTCTACCGTTTCAGCATTAGCACAGGTAGTTGTGCTTCCGGTTCCATCAGTCACAAGCGTACTTTCATTAACCGTTTGCTCCGGCGTTACACTCGATTACGAACCCCAATCCAACGTGCCGGGAAGCACCTACCAGTGGACTACCCAACCCAACGGCAGTTGCACCGGCAACAGCGGTGGCGTCGGCGATATCATCGAAGACGCAATTATTAATACCAGTAGTGATATCTGTGCAGTGTTTTATGAGATAACGCCCATTGGCCCTGCACCAAATTTGTGTGTTGGCCTGTCCGTAACGCTGGAGGTGCAGGTGATGCCTGTGGCGCAGATTTCCAATAATATCAATCAGCAAACGGTGATTTCAGGACAGCTTACGCAACCGGTAACTTTTACGAGTAATGTGACTGGTGTGGGTTTCCATTGGGAATATCATTCGACAACATGTCCGGGTTTTACCACCTATCAATTAGAGCAAGGTGAAACGAATCTATTGCCAGCACAAGTAGTTACAATCGAAGCAGGAGGATCGCCTACCTGCATTATCACCTACGAAGTAACTGCCTATCTTGTGCTTCCCGATGGCACCGAATGTCGAGGCACACCTTATTTATATCATTATGTTATAAATCTTCAGCCAACGGCTTATGAGCTAATTTGCCCGGCTCCCGTGTGTTTTGGGCAATCGGCAACCATCAGTCTGGCAGGCTCGGAGTTGGGAGTAGAATATTTGCTTTTGCGCAATGCTGTGTTTCCGGTTTTGCCTATTCAACCCGGCACTGGCGACACGCTCCAATGGCAGGGAATAACTACCCCGGGTTTTTATAGCATCAGAGCTACCAATCTTAGTAATAATCAGTCGTCGATGATGGATGGTATTTGTCAGCTCACCGTCAATCCACTGCCTCTCATCTATCAATTAACAGCTCAGGGTGGTGAAACATGTATTCCTGTAATTCCTCTTCTTAGTGGCTCGCAGCTTGGTGTCACCTATCAGTTGATTTATAATGGAAACAGTGTAGTTGAGGTTGTAAATGGTACCGGCTTGCCGGGCTTTCTAGTTTTTAATGAAGTGACATTGCCCGGTACCTATACTGTGCATGCAATTAATCCTTTTACTGGCTGCGAAAGGGACATGTGGGGCAGCATAGAAGCAAATCCCTCTCCATTAGAATTTCCTATTATTCCGGGAGGAGTGCTTTGCGAAGGAGTGGTGCTTTGCATCGATGGCTGGGAGCCAGGTGCGGAATATCAACTTTGGAAAGATGACGAACCTTATGGCGCTTTCCAGACAGGCATACCCAACGATCCTTTCGTTTGTTTCGATCCGCCTACGAACGGCCCGGGAATTTATCGCGTATTTGCACGTTTTGTAGCCCCGCAGCCTGGCTGCGATCTCTTTTTCAGCGAACCACAGATAGTTCACGAAAATCCGTTGGTTTACCACATGGCGCCTGATACATGCTGCCCTGGTGGCGAAATATTCCTTGAAGGATGCCAGCCTGGTATTGAATATGAATTATGGTTTGAATCACCAATTCCCGCCGAAATTGCAGGGCCGTTGATCACTATTGCTTGCGATCCTCTCAATCCCAATCTAAGCTTTGGCCAATGGTGGGATGAAGGAACCTATACCATCAAAGCAGTGAATCCCGCCACCAATTGCTTCTCGTGGATGGAAGACCAGACCTTTATTGTACCTGCTCCCGAAATTTATAATATGGAACCAGTGGGTGCCGGTTGCCAGCCTTTAGAAATTTTCCTCGACAATTCGCAGGAAGGCGTCGAATACCGATTATATCGCAATGGGGTTTGGATTCAGCCTGTGGTGATTGGAGATGCTGCCGGTGGTCCCATCAGTTTTGGTGTGATGGAAGAAAACGGACTTTACACCATTCATGGATTTTATACACATGGCGACTCCTGCTGGAGCGTGATGAATGGGTTTTATGAAATTGTGGATAATCCCACCGCCTACACCGTTAGTCCGCCGCCGGGAATTTACTGCCCCTGCCCGACAGTGACGCTAAGTAGTTCTCAAATAGGAATAGCCTATTTTCTGATAAATAATACTACCGGAATATGGTACCCCAATAATGGCATAGGTATTCCCGGAACCGGTGATGGCCTAAGCTGGGACGAAATATGCGACCCCGGCGATTACAGAATTTATGCACGCAAAATTGATGATCCCAATTGCAATTCAAATATGACTGGCACATTTACAATTGGCGCAGCGCCGGAGAAGTTTGAATTGACTTCCATACAGTTTCCACCTTTCTATTGCGAAGGCGACAACGGCATAACACTTACTTTGGCAGGATCACAGAGCCTTATCACAGTTTACCAACTCTTTAAGGTTGCGCTGCCTGTCGATCAGCCTGTTGGCGCCCCGGTAATTGGTACAGGTGGTGAGCTTACCTGGAACAACATGCTTGCAGGAACTTACTATGTGGTAGCTAAGTTTGTAAATGATCCAACTTGTCCGGCAAATATGCTCAACGCAGTTACAGTTGTTGAAATACCGCTTCCATCTGCACAGGTCAACGCGCCGCCGCTAGTATGCCAGGACGATTGCTTCGACCTCTCGTTTGAAATTATAGGAGTTGGTCCATGGAACATCCATTACTCAAGAGAGGATGCGACCAATGGGTTGTTGAATTTTGAAATTAATAATATTGCTACCTCACCTTTCATAATTCCGAATGTCTGTCTAATCGAAACCACCACTTTTGCTATTTCCTCTGTCCAAAACAGCACTCCTCCCAATTGTCAGGGGGTGAGCTTTGGCGTACCGGTGGTTGTGGATGTGGTTCCGCTACCGGTGGTCAATGCTGGTGCTGATGGAATTATTTGCGCCGACGCAACTTATACATTGTCAGGCGATGCTTCAGCACATTGTGGTTTGCAATGGACAACTTCGGGTGATGGCGTTTTTGATGATAACACAATCGAAGATGCTGTTTATATGCCTGGCATCGCCGACGTTGGCAATGGCAGCGTAACTTTGTGCTTGTCGGCATTGCCATGTGCACCTTGTCCGGCCGCCGCCAATGATTGCCTCACACTGATCATCAATGCACTGCCAGCGATAACGAGCAGTGCCGACCTTATGATGTGTTCAGGTGAAGCGCTCAATTACACAATAACTACCGATCTGCCCGGAGCTACAGTGGTTTGGACTTCTCAAAACAACACCGCCGGATGTATAACCGGAAATAGTGATGGTACAGCATTTTTGATGAACGATGTGCTGGTCAATCATTGCAATAGCGTAAAAACCATTACCTACACCATTTTACCCACAGGCCCGGCTCCAACGCTTTGTGAAGGAGCAGCTCATGTCCTGACGGTTCAGATTTTGCCTGTAGCAATCATTACCAATTTGCAAAACGAACAATTTATTAATTCCGGAGAGCAAACCCAGCCGGTAGCTTTTATTAATAATATTTTAAACCCGGAGGTAACTTATCAGTGGTCAGGTATTGCAACAATCCCGGAGCTGACAGGGTGGATAGCAAATGGGAATACCGCAACTTTGCCGGCCATGCTAATCACCATCGATGGTGCAAATGCCCCCGATGAAGGCGAGGTGATTTATACCGTTACACCTTTTGCCGGTGGATGCGCGGGTGAGCCTTTTAACTACACTATTCATGTTTATCTGCTTCCTTCCGTTTTCCAACTTACCGGCGGTGGAGAATTTTGTGATGATGGTGTCTCGTTTGCCGAAATAAGGCTCATGGGGTCGCAGCCCAATATCAATTACCGCCTCAATCCGAATGGCATTACCCAGCCAGGGAATGGTGGTTTACTGATTTGGCAGGTCACCCAATCAGGATTGTATAGCGTTACAGCAATCAATCCCAATACTGGTGTCGAAATACTGATGGATGGAAACATTCAGGTTATTGCGCGCGATCTGCCGCTGATTTATAATCTTACCATTGCTGCGCAAGGCGATGCCTGCGTTCCGATTATTCCTCGCCTCAACGGATCGCAAGCCGGAGCTTATTACCAACTTTATTGTAATGGCGTGTTCACACAGGAAAAGCAGGGAACGGGTGCAGCTATTTTGTTTGATGCAGTCACACAAGCCGGAACCTATACGGCCGAAGCCCTTGTAGATTATGACAACATAACCTGCTCACGCACGATGAATGGAGCTTTCGAGGCTTTACCGATCCCCGCGATGGTTCAGATTACGCCCAATGCACCCATTTGTGAAAACGAAGATGAGATTTGTATTCTCAATTCCGAAATGGGTATTGTGTACCAACTGTGGAGTGGTAATCAGCCTGTGGGCAATAGCATCACAGGCATTGGCGGGCTAATTTGTTTTGGAATAATTGATGAGCCGGGAATTTACCGTGTTCATGCTTCAAATCCAACCACTGGTTGCGAGGTGCTATTCCCACAGCAGATCGTCGTAAATTCTGCACCCTTACAGTATCAAATGACACCGGCCAAAGGCTGCCCCGGCACTGAGATTTTTCTCAACAATTGCCAGGCGGGCATTCTCTATTCTCTCTACTTTCAGGTGCCACCTGCCGACGGGCCTGCCGACCTGACTGCTGTTGCCGGCCCTATTGATTGCAATGGCGGCGGAGCTATTAGTTTTGGAACTTATTTCGATGCAGGTACCTACAGCGTTTTGGGGTTTAATCCCGAAACAAATTGTGATGAATGGATGGAAACCACCACTGTAATCTATCCCGATCCTTTGGAGTTCGAGGTTCGTGCTGAAGGCGATGCCTGCCCTCCGCGCGTGGTGTATCTTGAAGATTGTCAGGAAGAGGTTGAGTACATTTTGTATTATGATGATCTTTCGGGCAATGCAGCCAATCCTGTTCCACTGGTCAGTAAGCTTTGCGAGAACGGAGAAGTGCGATTTGAAAATCTTACCCAACCCGGTATTTATACAATCAGGGCTATCTGGGATCACGGCGCTGTGGTGTGCGAACAAATGATGTCAGGAAGTGTAGCTATTGATGAGCAGCCTGTTGTATATACTATTTTGCCTAACGCACCAACTTGTCCACCGGCAGTATTTTATCTAAACGGCTCTGAAGAAAATGTGCTTTATGAACTAATTTATGAAAATGGAATTATAAAGGATTCTCAGACTGGAGACGGCGTTGGTGTAGTAGAATTTGCACCGCAATTTGAGCCAGGCGTTTATAATGTCAAAGCACTTTCGGTGAATGGTTGCGATACTATTATGGACAGTATAGGCGTGATATTGCCGGCACCACAAAAGTTTGCCATGACACCCAACCCCGGAGGCAAATATTGTGTTGATGATAATATCCAGATTGGCATGGTAAATTCCGTGGTAGGAATTACCTACTTGTTGCAAAGGGTAGCGGCGGGAAACAACCCGCAGGCTACCTATCCGGGCAGCGGGCAGTCGTTTGTATTCAATCCTGCTCAACCACTTATTGCAGGCACCTATCGTATCAAGGCCATCGACGACCTTACAGGATGTATTATCTTCATGGATGGTCTAATAACGATTTACGACAACCCCGATGTTTACACCATTACCGCCGAAGGATTTCCTGTTCCTAATGGAGGCGACTATTGCCCCCCGGTAGATATTGGCCTAACCTGGTCGGAAGTTTCAGTGAAATATTCTTTGTATTGTGATGAAGTAACAGGCGGACCCGTTGCCACGCTGGATGGAACCGGTGGTATACTAAATTTCGGCACTTTCGATTTTCCAGGAGGATATCATATCGAAGCCAAGCACTTGTTAACTTCCTGCGACAAAGTCATGGCTGGGGTTGTCAATATCAGCGATGGGCCTGTGGTGTATTCCGTATCATGCGAAAATCCACTATTTTGTGAAGGTAACACGGGCCAGATTACCCTCGTGCTCGACGATTCGCAACAAGGCGTAGCTTACGAACTGCTCCTCGAAGGCCAGCCTGTGGTTCCTCCGTACATTATAATAGGTAACGGTGGAATGCTCCAATGGCAAAACGTGTCGGGGTTTGGGGAGGGAATTTACACCATTACAGCAACCTTTGCCGACGACCCGATGTGTTCTGCCGTGATGCTGCCTGGTATATTGGTGCAAGAGCTGAGTCTTCCAACAGCTCAATTATCCGGCGATACCATTACCATCTGCAATGGCGATACGGCATCTATACCTTTGCAACTTACCGGAGAACTGCTCGATTGGAAAATTACCTGGTCGATTGACGGGGTAATGCAACCGCCCGACACACTCTATAATAATGGTGCGCCTCAGTTTCTAAAATGTGCTCCAACCCAACCTGTAAATGTTGGACTTATCAAAATTGAATATTTGCAATCGCCGGGATGCGTAGGTACCGTAGCAGGGAATTTCCTTATTCTTGTCGATCCTGTGCCAGATATTTATGCCGGAGATGATGCTGGTGTTTGTCTCGGTGATACTTTATTAATACAAAATGCTTACGCCGAAAACATCAAACTCTTCAACTGGGAGATGATTCCTCCGGCGGCTGGTATTGTTATTAATGCCAACACCCTCACGCCTTTGTTTGTTCCCAATATTTCCGTTTCCAACAGCATGGTTGAATTGGTGTTGCATGCCGGAGGAACCGGTGCTTGTGCTTATCAAGAGGTTACTTCATCAGTTTTTATACAGGTCGATTCGTTGCCGATGGCCGTAGCCGGCAGTAATGCCATCATTTGCGTTACAGACACATTCTATTTGCAAGGTTTTGCTGCTAATTATGGTAATGTGTTATGGGAGGATCTCTCTGGTTTAGGAACCTTCAATCCCAATCCACCCGGCGTGCTTGATCCAGTTTATTACCTCAACGAGCCTGACACCATCGCTGAACCGGTAGATATTATATTGCGCCTCACAGCAGAAGGAATGGGAGCCTGCGGTTATCAGTCATACAGCAGTACTTTGATTTTGACGGCCATACCCGAGCCACGGCAAGTCTCGGCGGGTGAAGACGCAATTATTTGTGAAAACGCCACTTATACTACAACCAGCGCTACTGCTTTGCAATACAGCGCACTCCAATGGGCTACCACCGGCGATGGACTATATGATAATCCTACAACACTTTCGTGTAAATATACACCAGGTGCTGGTGATATTCAGAATGGCCAGGCGAAACTTTATCTTGATGTGCAACCACTTAGTCCGTGTACGCTGGTGGTGAGCGATACCATGGTTCTTTCCATCCGTCAGCTTCCGCAGATTTCTGCTGGTGTCGATACCTTATTATGTGAAAACATAATGTTTTATGAAGTTCCAGCTACAGCAACAAATCAGGCAAACGTGAAGTGGCGCACCAATGGTGACGGCTACTTTGATGATTCCTCTTTGGTGACGCCTAAATATACTTTTGGCGTCGAAGATATTCTTGCCGGTATAGTCGAACTTTGCTTTACAGCTTACCCACTGGCACCATGCGCCGTTGCCGATTCTGCATCGGATTGCATGATGCTGACAATTCAGCCGATGCCCTTGGCCGAAGCTGGATTGGATAAAGTTATTTGTGAAAACACCAGCCTGTATTTTGACCAAACCATGGTGATGGCTGCCAATTACGACAGCTTACTATGGCGCGGTGGCGATGGACAGTTTGATGATGCTACCATCCTCAACACAACCTATACGCCGGGTGCAGATGATATTTCTGCAGGCGCTGTTATGTTATGCCTTACTGCTTACGCAGAAAGTCCCTGCTTGCTCGCCGACTCGGTGCAGTCGTGCATGGAGCTGCTCATCACACCACTTCCAGTGGCTGAAGCTGGCAATGATATTACCCTTTGTGAAAATGAAACACTGTTGCTTGAGGAGGCCTTTGCCCTCAATTACGACAGCTTGCTGTGGCGCGGTGGCGATGGCTGGTTTGATGACGCCACGTTGCTTGCGGCTACTTATTCACCGGGTGCAGGAGATATTGCCGTAGGCACAGTTACACTTTGTCTTACTGCTTACGCAAATGCTCCTTGTTTGCCGGCTGACTCGCTACGTACCTGCCTGACTTTAACTATCCAAACTTTGCCTGAAGTTGATGCGGGCAGTGATGCAACCGTTTGTGAAAGTACTACGACGTATCCAATAATTGGCGCCGCAGCCGAAAATTATTCTGCGTTGCAATGGACTACAATTCCGGCAGGTTTGGGTGAGTTTTCGGATGTTACAGCGTTAAATCCTGATTATTCACTACCGGAAATTAATAATCCTATTGACATCCAGATGATTTTGACCGCTACCGGTTTGGCGCCATGTGACGATTCTGAGGTGATGGATATGTTCTGGCTTCATATTGACCCGCTGCCTGAAATTGATGCCGGTGATACTTTGGAAGTTTGTGTGGCCAATCATGTTCAAATCAAGGATGCCGGCACAGCTTTTATCACCGGTTTTACCTGGGTAATTTTAAAAGGTGAAGGAACCCTTGACGATCCTTTACGTCTCGATCCGACCTATTATCCTGCACCTGGCGATGCCACCGATACGGCCATCTTGGTGTTGCAGGTTATGGGTACAGCGGCATGCAGCAACGAGCCTGCCACCGACACCGTTCGGATTATTGTTTCGGGGTTGCCATCCATTAGCATAGCTAATCCTGTAGGAGTGATCTGTATGGATGATCCTGACGGATATACCGTTGCTGAAGGATTTGTGGTTGTCGAAAACTACAGCAGCTATCAATGGGAGCTGGTAATAGGAACTGGGAACGGGCAGTTGCTCAACGCCAACACGCTCACGCCCACCTATCATCCCAGCGCGTGGGATGCTGGGAAAAATGTTGTACTTAAGCTGAGAGCCAATGGCTTGCAGGTTTGTACCAATTTTCAATCCGACGCCGACTTTATCATCAAAGTAGGTGCACGCCCTGTAGCCGATTTTGAACCGATAAATCCCTCGTTTTTCGAACTGACCATGGAAATGGCG
>CAZTCX010000001.1:58164-77882 GCA_964612515.1 uncultured Lentimicrobiaceae bacterium
ATAATATGGCTGATTCGGTGCTTTGTCCGGGGCAGCAAACCTGGTTTGAAGACCTTTCAGGATTTGGTTACAGTGCAGCCCATCCCGACCAGACGATCACCAACCGAATCTGGGATTTTGGTGATGGTGACAGCATCGATTCCGGCACTGAAACGTTTATTTCTCATACGTATGCAGCTCCGGGAGCTTACACCGTAAAACTTATAGTTGTTACAGCCATTGATGGTATTACCACCTGCGCTGACTCCACGATGCTTACGGCAACCATAAAAGAACCGCCCGTGGCAGGATTTTCTTACAGGAAAATCAGCAATTGCGTTGGACTTATCCAGTTTTATGACACTTCGTGGGTGAAGCAATCGTACATTACCGATTGGTGGTGGACGTTTGGTGAAGATTATTATTCCGACCTCCAAAATCCACAGTTTGAGTTTGAGAGCAGCGGTGCTAAAACAGTAACACTTACCGTTACCGATCGCAACGGGTGTATCGGCTATTTTACAGATACTATTTTTATCGATGCGCTATTCGATTTTGAAGTTAAGCATCAGGATGCCTGCTACGGCGAAGCCACCCGTTTCTGGATTGACAGCGCCAGTATTTTGCCACCGGGCAACATTATCCAAACCTATGAATGGACTTTTGGCGATGGTAATTCATCTTCGAATATACCAGCGCCAGAGCATATCTACACCCATGCCGGTGAGCATCAGGTGGTGCTAAAGACAATCGATGCCTCCGGATGCGAAAAAGTTAAAAGCCTGATGGCTGTGGTTCCCGTGCCGCTTGAACCTGCATTTTCTTTCGATGATTGCAGACTCACGGTATTGTTCAGCGGATATACCGCTTCTGTAACCGATGACGTTTCGTGGTGGGCCTGGGATTTTGGTGACGGTAAACACGATACTATCTTTGCTCCTGAGCAACCTGTGATTACCCACACCTACACCAACACTGAGGTTTACGCCGTAACGCTTACGGTAGCCGATACGAAAGGCTGCTCCGAGACGTATGCTATCGACACCATTCGCACCGAGTGTCTGGAGTACAAAGGCCTCTACATTCCGAATGCGTTTGCACCTGAACATCCAAACAAGGAAGTGAGTGTGTTTTTGCCCAAAGGAATCGGCCTGGAGGAGTATCACATCAGCGTGTATGATTTATGGGGCAATAAGCTCTGGGGATCGTCGGCATTGGACGATGGCGGTAGCCCTACAGAATCGTGGAATGGCAAGTACAAGAATACAACCATGCCACCAGGTACCTATGTTTATAATGCTTACGCCAAATTTAAGGACGGCACTGTGTGGGGCAACGACGCCACCGGGCTTGGCCAACAAGGCAACGATATAACTGGCACTATTTTATTAATCCGATAAAACGAAAGATCATGAAAACAGATAATTTAAAAAAATGGTTTTTCTATGGCGCAGCATCCGTAGTTCAGATATTGGCGTTAATGTGGGTCGTTAATACTGTGGCTCAGGATGCCACTTACTCACAGTTTTACAACAACCGCCTTTACTACAATCCGGCCTATGCCGGTGCCAGCAGTGGCTTGCGTGTAAATATGCACTACCGTAACCAATGGAATAAACTCAACAGCAATTTCGACAATTATACTTTAAGTGTTGATGTTGCCGAACCAAACTTTCCGGGTAGCGGTGGGCTTGGCATAATCGTTCAAAGCGACATGGACGGACTGGGAAATGTGCAGACTACCTCTGCAACTTTGGCCACTTCTGTGAAAATTCACATGTCGGATAATCTCTTGACGCAATTTGGACTAAACGCCGCCTTTGTTCGCAAAACAATCAATTGGGACAACCTGATTTTTAGCGACCAGATCGACCCACGTTATGGCGTCGTAAATCCGTCGTCTTTCGTCGCGCCCGACTACAACAGCTTGAATTTCCCGGATTTTGGTGCGGGAATCCTGCTCAAGTTTTGCGAACAAACCGACGCTATCAACAATGTGGTGGGTACGCTGGCTGTATCGGTGCAGCATCTGTTCACGCCTGATATTTCATTTTACGAAAGTGATGCAAAGCTTCCCCTTAAACTGGTAGTAATGGGAGACGTGCTGCTTGATAACGAAACCGGCAGCACCAGTAGATACAGCAAGAAGGATAATAAGTTTAAGATCAATCCGGGGTTTTTGTTTGAGAAACAGGGGAAAATGTCTAACTTTTCTGTAGGATTAAACGCCTACAAAAGTTTTATCTATTCCGGCATCTGGATCAGAAACCAAAGCTTTGCTTTTACCGATCTTAAGGACTTGATTGTGATGGTTGGCGCCAATGTTCCTTTTGGCAACAACAGCCGCATAAAGTTGCGCTATTCATACGACTATCTGTTGAGTGACGTGCGCCGTGTGGCAGGAGCCACGCATGAAGTATCGGTAATATATGAGCTGGATGGATTCAGCTTCTTTGGAGCTCCACGTGGCAATGGATCACGGTTTGGCGATTCTAAAAAGTCGTGCCTTGACTGCGCACCATTTTAACATTTCGTAAAAATACCTGATATATGATGAAATTTGCAAACACCCTTTTATTTTTGATAATATTTACAGCTCCGGTTGTCATGGCGCAGCAGGACGGGCCATCCCAACTGGAGTTGAAGTACAATCCACGACTGCGAATGGTGGGCTTCGACACTACAATTAATGTTGCCGGAGGACTGGACGAGGCAACCATTTTTAACCGCGTGATAGAGTGGTTCAACGACGAATTCCAGACGCATAATGTGGTGCTTAGCAAAAAGGATTCAACGGGGCAGCTTCATTTTAGCTTGAGCAAGGAAGCATCGGAGAAGTCTGCTGATAGCAGGAAAGCAAAAGGCTCAGGGTACATGGTGCAGGGGCGCTATATGGATGTTTTTAAAAATCACAAAATAGGGGCTAGCAGTGATTTCGTTATGTGTACCCGCGTTGAAATAGAAATGTTGCCGGCAGCATTCCACATCACCTTCACCTCCTTCAAGTTGCCCGATTATGGATTTATATCTTTCGAATCGTTTTTTCTGGAAAACCAGATGCTGAAAAAGCAATACCATAACCTCGAAAAAAACATGTGCATCAAGATGGGCGTCCTGGTGAGCGACCTGAAATCTTATATCGAAAACTACCCGCCAAAGCGAAGCCAATGGCAGGAACTGCCCGACAACTCACGAAAGAATAAGAAGAAGCGGGAGGGGGAGAAGGATTTTCAATGATTGACGCTTTCAATAATTGCTTCTTCATTTTCGGTAACAATTAGTCCGCTATTAAGACAGTAATCCTTTGAACTGGAGCTAATGGGTCTTCCGGTTTTCACCAATGTGTTTACCCGCTGCTGTATGGTAGATTCTATTCTCCCACCTTCTCCCGCACAAAAAGCGTGTAAATAATGGGTAGCAATCCGAAGGTTGGAAGGATAAAGATGGCGAGAAACCAGGCCAGTTGTTGGTTTCTGCCGGCTTTCCAGAGGCCCATGGCTTTCCAGGTGAGTTCCCAGACGATGAAAAATATGATGAGCCAGAGTGTGTTCAGGTTGCCGGCGCCGATTAAGGGCGGGTAGGGGATAAAGACGACGTCGGTGATCTCGTGGCGTTTGTTGTAAACGAGCTTGATGGTGTAGTTTTTCTTTTCAAAATGGCTGGTGAGATATACGATGTCGTAATCGCGAAAGCGGTCGTATTTGGTGCTTTGCAGGCTGACGAATTTCCCGAGTTGACTTAGCTGAAATTGCCATGACTGGCGGAGTTTGTTTTCAAAGTTCGCGTCAGCATGCGGTGGCGCCATGTATTTGCGGTTGGTTTCGTAGTTTTCGTTTTTCAGATTCTCCAGAAAATCGATGGAGCGGTTTACTATTTCCGTTTCGGATTGAGCAGAAACGCTGGTGGCAATAAAAAGAAAAAGTATTACAATCAGAAGACGTGTGGGCATAGGATCAGGCGATTTGTTCGATTAGCTTTTCCATTGAACACCACAATCGCTCGGATGTTTTTTGCCAACTGAACATTTTTCGTCTTTCGCGTCCTTTAATAATCAAATCTTCACGCAGGTCAGCGTTGGTAGCAATTTGCTGCAATGCCTCCGTTATCGACGGTACCGAAAAAGGATCGACCAGCAGGGCGGCGTCGCCGGCTACCTCGGGCATGGAGGTAACGTTGCTGGTTACAACAGGGACATCACAATAGAAAGACTCAACGATGGGGATTCCAAAGCCTTCGAAATAGCTGACGTAGGTGGTGGCCAGCGCCGAGGCCAACACGTGGTGTAATTCGTCCACGCGCAATCGTCCTGAAAAAATCACCTCATCGCGATATTGCATGCTGTTGTATGCGTTTTCAATCTCGGAAGTCCACCACTTTTTTTCGCCCACTATCAGCAGCTTGACACCTTGATTGTCGGTGGCTTTAAAAGCGTCAAAGGCCGGAAAGAGCCGCGCCAGGTTTTTGCGCGGGTGCAGCGATCCGATAAAAAGAAAGTAAGGCGCGCCGCCGGTATATTTATTTCTTGTCGCCGTGCGCGTTGCTTCATCCAGCGGCGTAAACCCTTCGTTGGCGCCATTGTAAACCACATCTATTTTATCCTTTTCTACACCATACAGCTTCACAATGTCCAGTTTTGAATATTCAGAAACTGTAGCAATTCGTCTGGCTTTGAAAGCATATTCCGGAAAATAGTTGCGATAAAACCGACGCTCGGCACGCGGCAGATCCTGTGGGTAATGTTCGAAGTTAAGATCATGGAAAACATTCATCGACGGCACCTGGGTTTTCAGCGAAAGATATCCGTCAGGCGAGAAAAACATCTGTGCTTCTATCTTCTTCAGCACCCGAGGAACAGCATGCTCAAACCAGAGATAATACAATAGTGGATGTCGCGCTTGTGGTGGCACTACCAGCGGAATCACATTATCAGCAAAGATAAAGGATTGATGAAATTTACGGTCGAACAGGAAGTAAAAGGTGTGTTCGGGGTGTTGCACGGTGATGCGTCGCAGGTTTTCATAGGTAAACCATCCGATGCCCTCGAGTTTGTCTTTAATCAAAAGTCTGGTGTTTACTGCTATTCTCACGGCTTTTGTTTTGCGGCAAAGGTAGGGGATTTTCGTTGAAACACGGAGATGATTTTTAGAATAACGATCTGGACGAAGAGACGAAGAGACGAAGAGACGAAGAGATGGAGGGACGGAGAGACGAAGAGACGAAGAGACGAAGAGATGGAGGGACGGAGAGATGGAGAGACGGAGAGACGGAGAGACGGAGGGGGAAATAAGATAAGGCTCTTTTATTAATCTCTGCGTCTCCGCGCCTTTGCGGTGAAATGAAAGAATAAACCACAGGGGCACAGAGATACAGAAGAAGAAAAGAGAGAAAACCGCGGAGGCGGAGAGACGCAGAGGAAAGACAGAAGGAAATACCTCTTTTATTAAATCCGCGCCTCTCCGCCTCAGCGGTGAAATAATTAGATCCAGTCCTGAGCAGCGAGTTTGTTTTCGTAGTTTTGCCGGCTTTTAAATGGCGCGCTACTACGCAACCTTTGAGCGTAAATGGCCGTCTATAACTAGCATTACTAAAACCACGAAACCGACGGGCTGGCTTGCTGATGAAAAAGAAGTTTCTCTCTAACCTTATTCTGTTGATGGTGCTCAATCTGATGGTGAAGCCATTCTGGTTGCTGGGCATCGACCGTACGGTACAAAACGTTGTGGGTGCCGCGGATTATGGCTTTTACTACGTCATCTTCAACTTCTCCTTCCTTTTCAATATCCTGCTCGACTTTGGCATTACCAACTACAACAACCGCAACATAGCGCAACATAGCCATTTGCTCAACAAGCATTTTTCGGGCATTGTCATTATTAAATTGATGCTGGCGGTGGTGTACACAGTGGTAACTTTTTCGGTTGCCTTGCTCATCGGGTTCAGTTCGCATCAGTTGGCGATGCTTGGGGTGCTGTGTTTCAATCAGTTTTTGCTGTCGTTTATCCTCTATCTGCGTAGTAATATCTCGGGTCTGCTCATGTTTCGCACCGACAGCTTCCTCTCGATCCTCGACCGCGTGCTGATGATCCTGATTTGCGGCGCTTTGCTTTGGGGACACATCACAACGAAGCCATTCCGTATCGAATGGTTTGTGTATGCCCAAACGATTTCGTATGTATTTACTGCGCTTTTCGCATTAGCGATCGTGGTTCGCAAGGCCGCCTTCCGCAGCCTGAACTGGAACCTGCCCTTCTTTATTATCATTATTAAAAAAAGCCTTCCTTTCGCTTTGCTGGTGATGCTGATGGCCTTTTACAACCGCATCGATCCGGTGATGATAGAGCGGCTGCTGCCGAAAACGATTGGTGAATCGCAGGTCGGGATTTACGCTTCGGCCTACCGACTGCTGGACGCCGGCAACATGATCGCGTTTTTGTTTGCCGGACTGCTGTTGCCGCTCTTTTCGCGCATGCTAAAACACAACGAGTCGGTGCTACAAATTGTTAGGCTTGCGTTCAATTTGCTCATCGTGCTTTCCACGGTGGTGGCCTTTGCTTCGTTTACTTATGCCACCGAGCTGATGCAACTTATGTATCATGCGCATGTAGAGGAATCGGCGAGGGTATTCAGCATTTTGATGTTTGGATTTATCGCAATTTCTTCGTCGTATGTTTTTGGCACTTTGCTCACGGCCAACGGCAATTTGAAACTGCTTAACATTATTGCCGCCAGCGGCATGGCTATCAATCTTACCATCAACTTTCTTCTGGTGCCACGCCTGATGGCCGAAGGGTCGGCCTGGGCCAGCGTGATTACACAATTTACCACCGTACTCCTTCAAATCTGGTTTACCCGTCGCCTTTTCCGTTGGAAAGCCGACCGCAGATATTTGCTTAGTCTGGGAGCTTTCGTAGTTGGGGTAGGGGCGCTGGCCTTTTTTACGCCCCATTTCTCCGATAGCTGGATGATTAATATTGTAAGCATGGGAATCGGCTCCCTGCTGCTGGCAGCGCTGCTGAAGTTGCTCGATTTTAAAAATTTTATCGCTATACTAAAAAGCGATGAAGTACATTATTAATAACTGAAAACAAAAGGCAGCGGAACGGTGGACATCGGTTTCATTATAAAAAACTACTTTTGCAACCCATTTTGATCTAAAATTTTATGGCGATCTGGAAATCTGATTATCTCAATTTTGACTCATCCAACATCTTGTTGTTTCTGCATAAGTGGCGCAAACCTTTAATTGTTGTCACAGCCGTTGCATTGATAGCCTCCGTTATCTTCTCATCGCCGTGGTTTATTACACCCAAGTACAAATCGACGGTGATTCTTTATCCAACCGCTACCAATGCTATTTCTAAGGCACTGCTTGCTGAAAATTCAGGCAACGAAAAAGATATCCTTGCCTTTGGTGAAGATGAAGAGACAGAACAGCTTTTGCAGATTTTGCATTCAAACCGTATCCGCGACAAGATCATCGAACGTTACAATCTGATGGATCACTATCGGATAAATGCCAACTCATCTTACAAAAATACGCGCCTTTATGAGGAATATGAAGATAATATCTCTTTTAAGCGCACAGAGTTTATGGCTGTCAAGATCACCGTGTTCGACACCGATCCGCAGATGGCTGCCGATATTGCTAACGATATTGCCGAGCTACTCGACTCTACAAAGAATGAGATGCAAAAGCAACGCGCCCAGCGGGCTTATGAAATTGTAAAGGATCAATATTTCAAACAGCGCGATGAGGTGGCCGAAATGGAAGATTCGCTCTCGAAGCTCCGTGCATTTGGCGTTCACGACTATGAGTCGCAGGCCGAAATGATCAACCAGCAGTTGGCCATAGAACTTGCCCGCGATAATGTTGGCGGAGTCAGGCGGCTGGAAGAAAAGCTTGAAATTCTAGCAAAATACGGCGGACCTTACGTTTCTATTCGCGATGCACTCGAATACGAGAAGAAGCAACTCAGTATGCTTCGCGCAAAATATGAAGAAGCCAAAACGGATGCCGAGGAGGTGTTGCCCGTTAAATTTGTGGTAAACAGCGCCTACAAAGCTGAACGAAAATCCTACCCGATCCGCTGGCTCATCGTTTTGGTTGCCACTGTTTCGGTTTTCCTTTTTGCACTCATTTTGCTGCTGATTGTCGAAAACATTAATACTTATTTTCCGGATACTTTCAAAAGTTTCACCGGACAGCCAGTCCGCAAAGAACCTTTAAACAGACCTTCTGGTAAAGACCCACCGCCACCACCACGGCAAGAGTCGCCGCCGCCCCGCTATCAGCACCGCGACGAACAGCCGAAGCCGGAACCTACTCCGCCACCTAAAGTAAAACCGGCTGAGGATGATAAAAAGGAAGATGAGGATGAACCAAAAAATAATTACCAACAAAAAACAGAATACCCAATTAATTATCAAACAGAAAAACACGATACGCAAATGGCCAGGTACTTCACAAATACAAACCTTCTGAAACTGATCTTCAAGTGGAAAATTCACCTGGGGGTCATTGTTCTGGCAGCGGTGATCCTGGCAGCCATTTTCTCCTCGGCATGGTTCATCACGCCTATGTTCAAGTCGTATGCACTGATTTATCCTTCTAATGTAGAGCCATACTCCGAAGAAAGTAGATCGGAGCAGATGCTGGAGTTTTTGAAAAGTAAGGACATACGTGACAAGATCATTCAAAAGTACGATCTGGCCAAGCGTTATAAAATAGATAGTTCTTACAAATATTTTGAATCGACGATCATCTACGAATACAGCAAAAACGTAATCATCAGCAAAACTCCTTTTGAAACTATAAAAATCGAAGTTTTGGATGCCGACCCTGTTGTGGCCTGCAATATGGTGAACGATATCATCAAATTTTACGACCAGAAAGTACTGAGTACCCACCATCGGAAATACCTGGAGGTACTTAGTTATGTTGGCCGAAGACTGGAGGCAAAGCAAGCAGAGATCGACTCTGTGGAAAATATTCTTTACGGACTCCGCACCGAATATGGAATCATCGACTATCCCAACCAGTCGCGTGAAGTTGCCCGCGGCTTCCTGCGCACCGTCGATGGCAACAATGCCGCCCAAAATATCAACAACCGTGAAGTACTTCAACTAAAGGAAAACATCGAAAAATACGGCGGCCTCTATACTTATTACAACAATCGTTATTACGATCTCATCGCCGAATACGGCAAAGTGAAGATGGATTATGATGAGGCGCTGATGTTTACCAACCGGGACATCACCTATTCAAATGTAATTTCTGCGCCTTTTCCGGCTGATAAGAAGTCGTATCCTGTTCGTTGGGTCATTGTTCTGCTTGCCGCACTGGGAGCTTTTATTGCTTCTTTCGTGGTAATACTCGTGATGGAAAACGTAGATTCGATACGTCGGAATTTTTAAATCTTTTTATTTTAAAAACTTCTCAGCCCCTTGACTGAAAAAGTAAAACTATATTGGGTTTATGGCATCAGCCTGCTGTTTATCGTGTTCAACGCGGTGCTGATTGTGCGCGAGTTTTATTGGGCGCTCTTGCTGCCATTGGTGGCTGTGGTGCTGATTATGTTTATTTTTTCACTCGACAAACTCTTGCTACTCATCGTCTTTGCCACACCGCTTGCCATCGATATTAGTAGCTATGATGCCAATCTGAGCGTGTCGTTGCCCACCGAACCGCTGATGTTTGGCGTACTTATTATTTTTGTGGTCAAAATCCTCGGAGGCTTTCCTTACGACCGCAGGGTGATGAGCCACCCGCTTACTTTGGCCATCCTGCTCAACCTCACCTGGATTCTCATCACCACTTTTACCAGTGAGCTTCCCATTGTTAGCCTAAAATATTTCGTTTCCCGGCTCTGGTTTGTAATTCCATTCTTTTTTGTCGGCGTAATCCTCTTTCGGAAATTCAGCAATACCAAGCGTTTCATCTGGCTATATGTGGCCGCCATGCTCATCGTAATCGTTTACACGCTGGTCAGACATTCGCAATATGGTTTTAATGAAGTAACCGGACACTGGGTGATGTCCCCCTTTTATAACGACCATACTGCCTACGGCGCAGCCATCGCCATGTTTGTTCCTTTTATTTTTGGGTTTATCTTCGATAAGTCCTATAGCTTTTCGATGCGTGCCACGGCATTTATTGTTTTTTTAATTTTGATGTTGGCCATTATACTTTCCTATAGCCGTGCCGCATGGATCAGCGTCATAGCGGCTTTGCTAGTTTATTTTATTATTTTATTAAAGATAAAATTCAAGTGGCTGCTATCGACTTTTGTCGTTTTGATTGTCTTCTTTTTCACCTTTCAGCATCAGATCCTCGAAGTGCTGGAGCGCAATGAGCAGGATTCGTCAACTGATTTTGTGGAGCACGTCCAGTCGATTTATAATATTTCTTCCGATGCCTCCAACCTGGAACGCATCAACCGTTGGCAGGCCGGCCTGCGCATGTTTCGCGAACGTCCGTTTTTGGGATGGGGGCCAGGCACCTATCAGTTTTTGTATGCGCCCTTTCAACGCAGCAAAGAAAAAACCATTATCAGCACCAACGCCGGCGACCTGGGCAATGCCCACAGCGAATACATAGGGCCAATGGCCGAGCAGGGGCTGCCGGGGTTGCTCACGCTGTTGATGGTTCTGAGTATCGGCATCTATACAGGTCTCAAGGTATATCGAAAGGCCACAAGCCCAGAGGTAAAACTCATGGCGCTGCTTACTGTGCTGGCGCTCATAGCCTATTTTGTGCACGGCTTCCTCAATAACTTCCTCGACACCGACAAAGCCTCGGTTCCTATCTGGGGATTCTTTGCCATCATCCTGGCGCTCGACCTCTACCACACCGACAAAAAACGGGAAGTGTATTAATGAGACCAGTCTAAAAAGCTACGAAACCCCTAAATCCCCTAAAGGAGACTTTCCCAAACTACTGATTTTTAGTGCTTCTCCCTTTAGGGTTTGGGGTAAAAAGGACTAAAAATCAGTAGTAGTGGGATATTTAGACTGTACTCATTAATACTTGTTAACACTTACTTCGGCGATTGTGCGTTCTCTGGAAATCAACTAAATATTAAAAGCTATGATCGCAAAAATCAAAAAATTGTCGGTTCTCTGTTTTTTCCTGTCTTCCGAAAAAGACACCCATTTTTAGAAATTAGCATCGACAACGTCGATTATGGACTGCTGCATTGTGTTATTTTTTAGTGGCGTTATCCGAAAATGATTGGTGGAAATTTCTGTTCGTACCCCATACATATTCTTAATCTGCCGTATGGCTTTATTGATAGAGATTTTTTGACTGCTTTTTATCAGTACCCTTTCCAATTCTTTGTAAAGCACAAACGAAACAAACGATATGCAGATATGGGCTTCTATGCGATGCCTTAGCCGGTGATAAACCGGCCTGATTCTTAAATCTGTTTTAGAGATACGAAAAGCCTTTTCTATTTTCCAGAGATTGTTGTAACTATCGATGACTTCATTTCCCGGCAAATTGCTATTGGTCAGGTAACCCTTTAATCCATCCCATTGATTGTCGGCTTCAAACTTTTCATAATCGATAGCAATCTTAAGCTCACCTTGCATATCTAAGTATTTGTTGTAACCCCGATTATTGATATTGCTTTTGGTCAGTCGACCTGCATTTAGATTCTTCTCTAACCGTTTCAGTCCACGGATGCGATTTGATAGGTCTTTTTTGGCACGTTTATCCGAATGGCTTACAAATAAGGTTGTACCGTCTTGCTTCCGTATTTCGACAATTTGCCCATTGGGAATCTTGCCCTTTTTGATTTGTTGCACTACTGTTTTGCTTTCGTTTTTTATCCGGGCGCCAATGATAAAAGTGTAATTTTTCTCTTTGAGCGATTCAAGGTTGCTTTTTGACAATAGTCCGGCATCTGCTACTACAATAGGTTTTTCCAAGCCAAAACATTTTTGGAACCTTTCCAGAAAAGGAATTAACGTATGCCCTTCATAAGTGTTTCCCTCAAAAATATCATATCCTATCGGATAACCGTTTTTCCCGACCAACAATCCCAAAAATATTTGTGGTTGTTGATGTTTTCCATCTTTCGAGAATCCAGGCATGCGTAACTCATCCGGCTGACTACTTTCAAAATAAATAGTGGTCATGTCATAAAAAACAATGCCAATCCGACCTTTGAGTAGTTGCTTGGTATAAGAGAAGGAAATCTCCTCCACCAAGCTTTTGTATTTTTGGCTTAACTTGTCCATGAAATAATAAATTGCATCAACACAAATGTCTTTGCCCGCATTTTCTTGCAAATATTCTGACAGCTGCAATTTACTACCTGGGTGTGTTATTCGGGAAATGACCAAGTCCCTGAACATGCTGTCTTTTATCTTGTGGAAACCAATGTGATTAAAAATTCTTCCAAACACGATTTCCGGTCCAATTATGCAAATTGAATCATTAGACAGGTCACTCAAACTAAAGGCAGTAGAATTCGTGTCAAAGAGGGTAAGCTGGTCAAACATCCTGGGGATTGCTTCCTGTGCATGTTGATAAAGCCTTTCAATTTCTTCCGGAATAAAAGAGGAGCCAATGGTCTTCACAACTTTGTATTTTCCATTAACCTTTTGTATTACTTGCACACAAGTGCTCCCACTTAGGTTTTTCTTTTTTCTGACAAACATCCGCAAATATACATCGGGACACCCGATTTACAGACATTCTTATTAATATGCACCTCTTTATCTGTTAGTTACAACAAAGCTGCAATTTTTACTCGGAAAACAGGAGCTACGAAACCCCTAAATCCCCTAAAGGAGACTTTCCCAAACTACTGATTTTTAGTGCTTCTCCCTTTAGGGTTTGGGGTAAAAAGGACTAAAAATCAGTAGTAGTGGGATATTTAGACTGTACTCATTAATACTTGTTAACACTTACTTCGGCGATTGTGCGTTCTCTGGAAATCAACTAAATATTAAAAGCTATGATCGCAAAAATCAAAAAATTATCCGTGCTGTGTTTGTTGTTGATAGCTATCAATAGCCAGGCGCAGGAGTTTAATTTTGGTGCCTCAGCAGGTGTGGATGTTACCAATATTCGCCTTTCTAATTCGTGTACTTATTATTTGGTGCAATACGATCCGATGGTAGCTTTCAACCTGAATGCTTTTGCAGCTTACCGCAGCGCCAGCTTTTGGGGGATTACCGCCGAGCCGGGTTTTATTAGAAAAGGAGCGATAATGTCTGGTGCCTACGATCTTGAAAAGCACGAATCCCACTTGCGCCTTAACTATATCCAGCTACCGCTGTTGGCCGATTTTTACATCACCAAAAAACTCTTTTTATCCGTTGGGCCGGAGTTTGCGTATTTAATGAGTGCAAAGGTTAACAATGACGGAAACACTGCGGATATTTCCAATGCTTACGATAACAAATTTGAAGTTTCCGGCATGGCGGCCATCAGCTACACCATCCTTCCTCGCGTAGATATTGCATTGAGATACAGCCACGGGCTTACAACAATTTCTGAAATGGAATTCACAAATGAGATGGGTGAACCTGTTGGGGAAGCTAAAGAAAAAAACCAGTACTTGCAGTTGATGGTGCGCGCCAGAATTTTTTCTAAAGGACAATAGTTATCAAAAATCAACAACTTCAAAGTCGTCGGCTCTCCTGGTATCGGTGTCGAAGTTGATTCCTAATAATATTTTTGTACGGCGATCGTCGGCATACTTCTCAGCATAACGCTTTTGGATGATCTGCCTGATGGCTGCGTTGGCGCTTTGGTTTACTTTAAACTAAATGATGTAAATCCGGTCACGGGTTTTCACCACGGCGTCTATCCGGCCGTCGATGGTTAGTATCTCCGATTCGATTTTGTAGCCAACCAGCTTCATTATTGTATAAAAAATGGAATGGAAATATTTCTCCTTCTGGTCGATGATGGAATAACGGAGGTTTACAAACAAAGTATTGATGTGGCTTATGAATGTTGACATATCGCCATCATCAAAACACCGTACCATGTCCACCAGCAGAATGTCTGTTTTGTCGAGTTTGCCAATGGTAAGCTCCGACAGGATGTGCATCGAAAAAGAATCGGCGACCTCCCGATTGGGATAGTCGAGCACGATGGTGTTGCGTTGGCGGTCGTAGTTTTTGATGGTAAGATATCCGGTTTGGAAAAGCAGCGGCAGCAGTGTCATGTTGTTCAGGTCATATTTATCGAGCAAGCTGATGCTTACGGTTTTGTTTTCGATATCAAAAACAGAATAGCGTTCACTTTTGATAATCTTCATCAGGAAGGTGGGTGTGCCTGTGGTGAACCAATAGTTGTTGAAAGTTTTTTTGCTTAAAAAATTCATCAACGACCCCGGATTATAAACAAAACTCTTCCCATCCCATGAATATCCATCGTACCATTCTTTCATCAACAGCCTGATGTTGGCGTAAGCATCGGGATGTTTTTCGGCGATGGCATCTATTTCATCACCAAAATTGTTTTCCACCTCATCGTGCGTCCAGCCCAGCAGCGTTGCATAATCGTCGTCGAGCGTGATGTCGTCGAGGTTGTTCAGATCAGAAAATATCGAAATCTTGCTGAATTTTGAAACACCTGTAACAAAGAAAAATCGGATGAAACTGTCAGCATCTTTTATCACCGAGTAAAAGTTTTTTAGGATATCACGATTTTTTTCTGCCGTGGGCAAATCATCCAGATAATCGATGATGGGCTTGTCGTATTCATCAATCAATACCACTACCTTTTTTCCGTTGGCCAGCTTTTTTATAAGCTCGTCCCATTTTAGTGAATAAGTAGGCGCGGTAAGCCGAATGTTCATGGTGTCGGCAATGCCCAGCAGCATCGTATCGATTGCTTTTTCCAGACCAAGACTTTTGTAATCGATATTGGCAAACGAAATCTTTATTACCGGCAAAGGTTCCCAGTTTATTTTATCATAAATCCACAGCCCGTTGAAGAGTTCTTTATTTCCCAGAAAAATTTCTTTAATGGTATTTAGCAGCAGCGACTTCCCAAATCTGCGCGGACGCGACAAGAAAAAATATTGATGTTGCTGCAGCAGATTGTAAATTTGGCGCGTCTTGTCCACGTAAACAAACTGCTCACTCCTCAGTTTTGAAAATTCCTGTATGCCAATAGGAAGCTTTTTCACGATGCGTTATATTTTGTTCTACATCTACAAAAGTAAGTTTATTCTACAACCTTTTATCTTCCAGCCTTCCCACCGGCCAGAGCGGCGCTGGTTTTACAATGGCTTTTTGTTCCTGCATCCTGTCGCCGGTAATCAGTTGCACGCGGTAGGTTCCGGGCGCAGTTTGCCATGTGTCGAACCAGGTGAGATGAAACCCTGGCTGCTGCTCAATCAGAAGCGTATCGATAGCTTTGGAATCGATATCACAGATTTTTATCCAGGATGAATCAGTGAGGTTTTCATTGCGATAATAATAAAGCGCCAGACCGTTGGGAGCGTTGGGTACCACCAGATGATTGTCGCCGGTTTGCTCGTAATTGCCCCACGAAGCGCGATCCGAATAGTTACGTTGCAGACACGGTTTTACAGGGAACAAAAAGCTCTGCTGCTGCGTGACGCTGTCATTATAATTTTGTAGTGGCCATACATCAGCAATGAAAGCGCCCCGGCCATAAGTCCCTACGACCAGATCGCGTTCGTCGGGCTGTACCTTCACATCTTTCACAGGAACCGGAGGCATGTTGTTTTTAAAGGAATCCCAGCTTTTTCCATCATCCAAACTTACAAAAACTCCTTTGTCGTTCCCAAGATAGAGCAATCCTTCACGGTTGGGATCTTCAATAATCACATTTACAGGAGCCAGCGGTAGTCCTGTAGTAATGGTTTGCCAGCTTTCGCCAAAGTCTTCCGTTTTGAAAACCAGTGGACGGAAATCATCGGCATGAAAACCGTTTTTGCATACGTATGCTTTGCCGGCTTTGTGCGGCGATGTTGCCACGCGGCTCACCCACACATCTTGGTCGCCACCCAGCTTTGCGATGGCCGCCGTCGATTCCTTCCAGGTTTTCCCGTGGTCGGGCGTCATCCACACGCGACCATCGTCGGTTCCCGTCCAAATTACGCCGGCTTTTACCGATGATTCGGAAATGGTGGTAATGGTGCAATACATCATGTGGCCTTTTCCGGCAATCTTTACAGCATTGTTGGTGGTAAGGTCGGGGCTTAGCTCCTCCCAGTTTTCGCCGCGATCGACCGAACGCAGCAGCATCTGACCTCCGGTATAAATTATCTGTGGGTTGTGCGGCGAAAGCTCCAGCGGCGTCACCCAACAGTAACGATACGGCGGTTGATCTTTGGGCGCTTTCGGCTCTATCGTCACGCGTTCGCCCCGTAACTGATCCACCCGAAGATGTGCCCCAAATTGTGTGGTGGTGTAAAGCCAGCGGTTGTCCTGCGGATCAACTTTGGTGTACATGCCATCCCACATCCCGGTAATCACCCAGTCGGCATCGCCTATTTGCCCGCTCCACGCGTTCGACGGCCCTTTCCACACTTCATGATCCTGCAAGCCCAGGTAAACATTGTATGGATTTGCATTGTCAGTTTCCACGCCATAAATTTCGCCCAGCGGAATCTGTACGTGGTGCGTAAAGGTTTTGCCGCGATCGAACGATTCGTAGAGACCGCCATCGCTGCCCACCATCAGGTGATGACCGTCGTCGGGGTCCATCCACATCGTGCGGTGGTCGCCAAAAATAGTGGTGCTCAGCACCTGCGGCGGCCATTGACAATCGGGCCAGGTGCGGCCGCCATCTTCCGAAAATAGCATCAGGTCGCTCGAAACGTAAATGATATCCGGGTTGTCGGAGGCTACCATTATTTTATTAAAAGAATAGGCCGCTTTCGCGGAAACGTTGCACGTGGTGTCGTTGCGCTTTTGCCAACTGGTGCCGCCATCATCCGAACGATAGACTTCGCCGCCAATCATCTGATCAAAATACGCGTCGCGCATGTGGCTCATGCCAATGGTTTCATCGATGATGGTGCCGGGCTTCGGGTTTAGATTTTCGATTACAGAATAGATTATTTCGGGCTGGTTGTAGCACAATGCAACTCCGATCCTGCCAAGCTTGCCATCAGGCAGTCCGCCGGTAAGTCTCTCCCAGTTTTTTCCGCCATCGTCGGTTTTATAAATGCCGCTTTGCTTGCCACCAGCTTCGTAATGCCACGGGTAGCGGTATTTTTCGTAGGCTGCCGCCAAAAGTATGTCAGGGTTGTTGGGATGAATGATCAGGTCGATAACGCCGGTATTTTCGTCGATATACAAAACCTTTTCCCAGTTTTCGCCGCCATCGGTGGTTTTAAAAACGCCACGCATTTCGTTGGCACTAAAAAGATGACCCATTGCCGCCACCCAAGCTACGTCAGGATTGGTAGGATGAACGATCACCGTCGAAATATGATGCGAGTCGTCAAGGCCTTTATGTTGCCAGGTTTTTCCTCCATCCGTCGATCTGTAAACTCCGTTTCCGGCATGTGAACTGCGTGCGTTGTACGCTTCGCCTGTTCCCACCCAAACCACTTCCGGATTGGACGAAGCCACGGCAACAGCGCCGATGCTGCTGGCACCAGTCGAATCGAAAACCTGAAAAAAGCTTGTTCCGTTGTTCTCGGTTTTCCACACGCCGCCGTTGCGCCCAGCGGCGTACCAGGTGTATTTATAATTTGGATCGGGAGTTTTGGGAACGGCAATAGCCGAAATCCAGGAGCCGGTGCGGTAAGGCCCCAAAGCCCGATAATTGATCACTTCAGTAATTTGGTCGTTCGGTTGGCAATTGGCTGTGAGGAAGCTACCAAAAACGAAAGCAAGGATTAGAATAGAGAAACTAAATTTTTTCATTTTTTAGAACTTTAATACTGTCGGTTGACTTTGCGAAATTCTCAGGGGTAAAAATAGCCAAAAACTGAAACCTAAAGCCAATGCCGCTTTCGCGAAAATTTAAAACATTCATCTTTTTTGCATCACAAAAGCGACCTTCTTATGAATCAATGTCCAAAATCCTGCCATTACGTTGTCAAATCGGAGAAAGTAAAAACCTTATTTTAATCAATTTAACCTTCATAGAAAAATTGCTACAGTCGCATCAACCTTATTACCTTATTCACTCCGACGATAAGCTATCAAATTATAAAAAAACCCGCAATGCTTTTGGCATGGCGGGTTCAACCGGGTAAATCAGCCGGATATTACTTTATCTTTTTTATCAGATCTGGAAGCTGTCGCAAAGCAGCCATCTCGCGCCATTTCTTGCGTGCATCTTCGGCGGGCGCTCCGAAGAAAACTTTGCCTTCACCTTCGATCGATTTACCCACTCCGGAAGTCGCCAGCACTATTACACCTTTTCCTATCACCAGGTCTTTGTTCACAGCCACGCGTCCCCAAAGGATTACGTCGTCTTCAATGCGGGTAACGCCGGCAATGGCAGCATGTGATCCAATCAAACAGTTGCGTCCGATGTAGGTGTCGTGCCCTATCTGGCAGTGGTTGTCGAGTTTTGTGCCGTCGCCGATGGTGGTGTCGCCCGACACGCCACGATCGATGGCGCACAGCGCACCAATCTCCACGTGGTTGCCAATTACTACGGAGCCGCACGATTCCATTTTGCGGTAACCTTCGGGCTTGCGCTGGAAATAATAGGCATCAGCGCCAAGCACGCTATTGGAATGAATAATCACGTCGTCGCCTATTATCACATGATCGTAAATGCTCACGTTGGCGTGGATGATACAGTTGCGGCCAATCTTTACGTGATGACCCACGAAAACGTTGGGTTGAATTACGGTTCCTTCACCAATTTCGGCTGTTGGACTGATGGCTGCCGTGGATGCTGCAAAAGGCCGAAACTTCCGCGCCAGCGAAACGTAGGCCTTAAATGGATCGTCACTCAGCAGCAATCCCTTTCCTTCCGGACATTCCACTTCTTTATTAATGATGATGGTGGTAGCTTTCGAGTTGAGCGCCTTATCGTAATATTTGGGATGATCTACAAAAGTAAGGTCGCCGGCTTCAACCATGTGTATTTCGTTGATGCCCGTCACGGCATGGTCGGCAGCTCCGGTGTAGGTGGCACCAATCATTTGTGCTATTTCTGCCAGGGTGTAGGCTCTGTCGAATTTCATTGTTTAGCTTCTGTTTTTAATAAAAAAATAAGACACAAACGCTGGTCTATGTCTTATTCTGTTTTCTTTAGGAGGAGCTTAGCTCTTCACCCTTTCGACATAATCGCCCGAGCGGGTGTCCACTCTAATCACCTCACCAGTATTGATAAACAAAGGCACTTTGACGGTGGCCTCTGTTTCCAGAATGGCATCTTTGAAGGTGTTGGTGGCGGTGTTGCCTCTTTCGCCCGGCTCGGTGTAGGTAACTTTTAGTTCAACGTTCACTGGTAGTTCGCAAAGCAGTGGCGTTTCGGTATCGGCGTGATAAATGATCTCGGCGGTGCTGCCTTCTTTAAGAAATTGTGGCGCATTGATAAGTTCCTCGGGAATGAATGTTTGTTCATAATTTTCCGCATTCATAAAATGATAGTCTTTCCCGTCTTTATAGAGGTACTGATAGGCGCGGCGCTCTACACGCTGGACATCTATTTTTACACCTGCATTAAAAGTGTTGGGGATCACCTTGCCGGTTTTTATATTTCTGAGTTTGGTTCGCACAAAGGCGCCGCCCTTGCCGGGTTTTACATGTTGAAACTCGATGATGGT
>CAZTCX010000002.1:0-31673 GCA_964612515.1 uncultured Lentimicrobiaceae bacterium
TCGTAAATTTCTTTTAGCGTAAGCGCCTGCCGGCCTTTGTTGCTTTCGCGAAGATGAAAACGGTAATAGCGATCAAAAATCTGGTGGTCGGTAAAGAGCGCCAGCTTCAGCGTGTTGTCGGTAAAGCCTTCGAACACCGGCAAAGCAATGGCTTCGTATTCGAGGTGGTTGGGCGTATTCTCTTTTTTAATGGCGTCGCCCAGAATGGCATGCAGCCGCTCCACCTGCTTGAGGCTTGTCGCAAAAATTACGTTGTCGAGGCCATTCTGCGTGTTTTGGTGTAGCTGTTTTATAAAGAGATCGAAATTCTTGTTGAAGGAAGGCTGCGGCAACACATCAAAATGGAACGCTGCGGTAGCATCGAGCATGGTTGCGGTGCCAAATTCCACAATCGAAAACTGCAACGCCTGCGCTATGAAAGTATCGCCATTTATAAAAAGCTGTTCCGGATCAATTTTTATTTTTAATAAAGAAGTATTAAAAGCTTCCAACGCTTTGTCCATCTCCAGATTCATCCGCTCAAAAGCAAAGTGCATGTCGTCGAACCAGAAAGTGGTGCCGGCATTTACAAAAGATGTAAAAGGAACTTTCTCATCGCTCTGGTCGCGTTTCTGCAAGTCAGGCATCACCGAAACGGTGTTGTGCATCGTTAGCGAAAGCTGGTTGCCTGGCTCAAAAGTGCGGATGGATTCTATCTCGTCGCCAAAAAATTCGATGCGGTACGGGTAGTCGCTCGAAAATGAAAAGATGTCGATGATGCCGCCGCGAACGGCGTATTGGCCGGGCTCGACAACGAAGTCCACGAGTTCAAATTTCAGATCAGCCAGCGCTTCCTGCGTAAACTCCAGCGTGAGCCGGTCGCCTTTTTTGATGTTGAGCGTATTTTTGGCTACCACCAGCCTGGTCACAACTTTTTCGGCCAAAGCCTCGGGATAGGTAACAACGGCAAAGTTGAGTTTTTTGCCATGCAGCTTGTTGAGCACCTCGCTGCGCAGCAAAATGTTGGAGGCATCCGGTTTTTCTATTTCATAAGGTCTTTTGTAGGAAGTAGGAAAAAAAAGAACCTTGCGGCGGTTGTAATCTTTGTCGCGTTCGCCGAAAAGGCTCTCCAGATCATTATGAAAATAGGCCGCCGACTCCTTGTCGGGAAGGACAAAAACCTGGGTGCCTTTGAGGATTTGCATCACACTGGCAGCTACAAAAGCGCGCTGCGAGCCTTTGCTGCCCGACAAATGCACCCGCTGAGGTTGCTCTTGCATCAGCGTTTCAGCCAGTTGCCGCACCTGGCTATTGCCGGCATATAGCTCGAGAATTTCTGCTGTATTCAAAAATTATCCTTTTCTTTTTTGGATTTGCAAAAGTAAACGTTTCAAGCCGATCTGCAAATGCTCCGCTATTCCACTTTAGTGTAATTCTTCGTATTACGGTCAGTGAACCAATGGTGTAGCGCAGGTGTTGTGGCCGCATGAAACGAAAAATATTACTAACAGGAGCTACCGGATACATTGGTAAGCGGCTGCTGCCTGTGCTGGTGGAGCAAGGGCATACCGTTTATTGTGTGGTGCGCGACAAGGATCGCTTTGAGGTAAACCAAAACCTAAAGGCGCAGGTGCAGGTTTTTGAAGTTAATCTGCACGATGAAGCGGCATTACAAACTTTGCCGCGCGACTTTACCGTGGCTTATTATCTGGTGCACAGCATGACTACCTCCCGAAACGACTTCTACGAGCAGGAAGCCGACGCTGCCAGGAAGTTTATTAAGTTTACAGATACCACCGAATGTGAGCAGATCATTTACCTTGGCGGGATGACCAGCAGCGAACCTCTTTCGCAGCACCTGGCCTCGCGTGCACATGTGGCAGAGTTGCTTGCTAAAGGAAAGGCTGCGCTGACGTCGTTGGGCGCCGCCATTATTGTTGGATCGGGGAGTGCTTCCTTCGAGATTATCCGCGACCTGGCCGAAAAGCTACCTGTGATGATTGCACCCCGCTGGCTCAAAACACGCTGCCAGCCTTTGGCAATCCGAGATGCGATAAGTTTTCTCACCGGAGTTGTTGGCCGCGCCGATTGTTACAATGAGCATTTCGACATTGGTGGCCCCGACGTACTTACCTACAAAGAGATGCTGCTGACCTACGCCAAAGCGCGTGGCCTCCGTCGCTACATTCTTACTGTGCCGGTGCTCACGCCGCGCCTTTCGGCCTATTGGCTTAATCTTGTAACGGCCACGCCTTATCGGCTGGCGGCCACATTGGTAAATAGTATGACTACCGAAGTAGTAACCAACGATCGGCGTTTGCAGAAAATACTTGGCATCAGGCCCATCGGGTATAAAGAGGCCATCCGCCTGGCTTTTGATAAAATAGAGCAAAACATGGTGCTTTCCAGTTGGAAGGATTCGCTGGCTTCGGACATGGAGGAGGGTAAGATTTCACATTATACCGAAGTTCCCAATTTCGGTTGTTTTAAAGATGAGAAAACTATCACGATAAAGGGCGACGTCGAGGCAGTGTCGGATCGCTTCTTTTCCATTGGAGGCAAAGTGGGATGGTATTATGGCAACACGTTGTGGAAGATTCGGGGTTTGATGGATAGCGCCATTGGAGGCGTTGGGCTTAGGCGTGGCCGCACCCATCCGCAGAAATTACAACCCGGCGACGCCCTCGACTTCTGGAGGGTGATCGTTGCCAGCAGGCAACAACGCCGCCTGCTGCTGTTTGCCGAGATGAAAGTTCCGGGTGAAGCATGGCTTGAATTTAAAATTACCGAAGAAGATGGTGAAACGATTTTCAGACAAACGGCCACTTTCCGTCCGCGCGGAATATCCGGCCGTCTCTATTGGTACAGCATGTGGCCCATGCACATTTTTATTTTCAGAGGAATGGCGCGAAGGATTGTAAACCAATCCATAAAGTAACTGCAATTAGCCCCTCGTGCGGGATTGAAAAAAAAAGTTTAAATATCTTTGCGCTCCAAAACGGTATTGAATTTTAAATATTGATATTTAAACCTGTCGCTTAGTGATTGACACCATTAAAGTAAAAAAAAGTTTATATCTGCGTCGCATCAGCCACCACGATGCACACGAGGTTTTCGATCTCATCGACAACAACCGTCTGTTTTTAAGCGAATGGCTCCCGTTTATAGACACAACAGTGAACGCAGAAAGCACCCATGCTTTCATTGATCAAATAGAAAAGCATTACTCGCGCGAAATAGTTTTTACTATTTGTTTCGAGGGCGACATCTGCGGACTCATTGGGCTTAAAGATATCGACGTGCAAAACCGGAAAGTTGAAATCGGATATTGGATAGCGCGCCATGTGCAGGGCAAGGGCATTGTGACGGAATCCACGCAGGCGCTGATTGATCGGATTTTTAGTCAGATGACCATTAATCGTGTCCAGATAAAGTGTGCAGTGGGAAATACCCGCAGCAGCAATATCCCAAAACGGCTTGGTTTTAAATTGGAAGGCATCGAACGGCAAGGTGAACGACATAAAGACGGCTACTTCGATCTGGAAGTTTACGCCGTGCTTAAGGCGGATTGGCTGAAGCGTTAGGTGCAGAGAGCATGACGCGGGTTTCGAAGTTTTTTCCTAAACAAAATTAAGATCTGACGTATCAAATGTTTGATTTGAGGTATCCTTATCCGTTATTTGATGGATGGATAAAAATCATATTTTTGTGATAAATAAAAACTGACTATCATGAGAGAAGTAATTCTTTACCCCGGGTTGGATAATTATTGGGTCGCGGAATGTCCCAGCCTCCCCGGTTGCATCAGCCAGGGGGAGACCAAAGAAATTGCAATTATTAATATTAAAGAGGCCATAAAGCTTTACATCGAAGCGCTTGAGGAAGACAATCTACCTGTACCTGAGGAAAACTTTAACACGATAGTGCTGGCGGTATGACAAGTCTGCCAAATATTTCCGGGCAGGAATGTGTAAAAGCCCTTCAAAAAGCTGGTTTTTATTTCAAGCGTCAAACCGGCAGCCATATAGTTCTTCGTCGTGATGATCCTTTTGCGCAGCTCATTGTTCCCAATCATAAACAATTGGATCGCGGGACACTTAGGGCAATTATTCGGCAGGCTGACTTGAGTATTAAACACTTTGTTGATTTGCTGTAAGACAAGACCCTTTTACAATTAGACAAGGATTGAGTAAAGTTCTAAAGTTTCATTACCTTTGGACAATTATCAAAGCGCTCCAAAATGAACTATCCAGCCCGCTACTACGAAGAGATTTACCGCTACCAGTTGCGCTGCCATCTGTGTCCGCACTTGTGTACGATTGGCGATGGTAAGACTGGCATCTGCCGCGTACGCAAAAACGTTCAGGGCGCACTGTTTCTGCAGACTTATGGCGAGGTGTCGTCGATGGGCTTTGATCCCATCGAGAAAAAGCCGCTTTACCATTTCTATCCCGGCAGCATCATTTTTTCGGTGGGCAGTTATGGGTGTAATTTGCGTTGTAAATTTTGCCAGAATTCAGAGATTTCGCAGGATGTACCGCGCGAATTTACCGCCGGACGGCACTACCCGCCCGAAGAGATTGTGGCACTGGCCGGCGAAAAAAAATCAAACATTGGCATCGCCTTTACCTACAACGAGCCTACCGTTTGGTTTGAATATATGATGGACATTGCCCGCCTGTCGCGAAAAGCAAAGATGAAAAATGTGGTTGTCACCAATGGTTTTATTTCGAAAGAACCGCTGGCTGAACTTATCGAAGTAACGGATGCTTTCAACGTGGATTTGAAGGCTTTTACCGAAGACTTTTATCTGACACAAACTATGTCGAAGCTGGAACCTGTTAAGGAATCTTTGCTGCAGATACGGCGAAGCGGACGTCATCTGGAGATTACCAATCTTGTCATTCCCACCCGAAACGACGACAAAGCCATTTTCGAAGAGATGATCCGATGGATACGCGAGGTGCTGGGCAGCGACACGGTGCTGCATCTTTCCCGCTATTTCCCCACCTATAAAATGTCGGAGCCGCCCACGCCCGTCGAAACGCTGCAGGATCTATATGCGCTGGCGAGCGCTCATTTGCAATATGTGTATGTTGGTAATAGTTCCGGCGGCGACAGTTCCAATACCTACTGCCCCTCGTGCCACCGAAAAGTGATCGACCGCAGCCGCTACGACGCCTGGCCTACAGGACTCACCAAAACAGGGCAGTGCTCCCATTGTGGGCATCAGGTTTTGAACCATATTTAAACTGCAGAGTTATAAAATTTTGAAGGTGAAAATATTTGCATGATTTGTATTAGTTTTGTTAAAATTTAAATTATGACAACTTTAGGGATAAAGCAAAAACTCTTGGAAGGGATCAATAATATCGATGAAAATGATTTTCTTCTTACACTTAAAGAGTTGATCGACAGGAAATATTCAGAAACGCAGACTCCTATAATTACGGAAAATCAGAAACTGCGAATGGAGGAATCCGAGGTTCAAATTAATAATGGCGATTTTTTTACAGATGATCAGGTAAATGAACTCATCGAAAAATGGCAAAAAGGGTAATTTGGTCACGAAATGCACTGGAAGACAAGCTAAGGATATTGGACTATTGGAATAAAAGAACACTTTCAAAAAGTTACTCCATGCGATTAAATCAATCACTGATTGAGGCAGTAAAAATTCTCTGGGAATTTCCAGCGCTGGGAAGAAGTTTACCAAATTCCGATATCCGTTTCATAGTAAGAGATTATTATCAGATTTTTTATCGAATAAGCCAAAATGATATTAGAATCTTGCATATTTGGGATAGTAGACGAAATCCTGATTGCTTGGAGGTGAATAATCAATAGGGAAAATGTTTCACATGGTCTTATTTTTCAAAATCCCCATTCTGCGGCACAAAGGTAAGCCGGCTTAGCTGCGCGGTGTCGAATATCTCATTGGCTACCTCCAGCAGACAGGCGTCGGTGAGCGCATCAATCTTTTCCATCACCTGACGGTAGCTTTCCACTTTATCAAAATAAAGATGGCTCTTGCCCATCGAGATCATTTCGCCGGCATTCGATTCGAGCGCTATGGCAAGCTGCCCGGCAATTTGTTGCTTGGCGCGATGTAGCTGCAGGGTGCCCAGCCGGGTGTTGCGCATCAGATTTAGTTCTTTTAGCGCCAGCTTCACGGTTTTTTCGAGGTACTCCATGTCGGTGCCCATGTAAATGCTGAAATATCCGCCGTCGGTGTAGGGATGATAATGCGCTTCGATGTTGTAGCAGTAGCCGTACTTCTCGCGTATATTCAGGTTGAGCCGTGAGTTCATTCCCGGACCGCCCAGGATGTTGATCAGCAATGCCAGCGCAGTTTTGTTCTTATCAAAAACATTATATGCCGGCGCTCCGATGATGCAATGCGCCTGGAAGTTAGAGAGTGATTCAATACGATTCTCAGGCTTATAATTATTAATGGGTTGGCGTGGTTCCCGGTTTTCATTTCGCGAAAGGGAGCCAAAAGTTTCATTTATTAAAATTAAAAGCCGATCCAAGGTGATGTTTCCCACCGAAGAAATTACTATGTTTTGAGGCTGGTAGTTGCGATGGAGAAACTCCAAAATGTCGGAACGCTGCAAATGCTCGACCGATTCAGGAGAACCTAAGATGTTGCGCCCGATGGGATGGTCGCGAAAGATCAGCTCCTCAAATTCATCAAAGATCAGCTCCGAAGGGTTGTCCTTGTAGGAGTTGATTTCATCGATCACCACATCTTTTTCTTTTTCAAGCTCCTTTTCGGGATAGGTGGATTGGCTGATGATGTCGGCAAAAAGCTCCATGGCGCGCGGATAGTGCGCATGCAGAAAGGAGGCATAAACGCAGGTCTCTTCCTTGCTTGTGTATGCGTTGAGCTCGCCACCCACATTTTCGAGGCGGCTCAGGATATGGAAAGCTTTGCGCTTACGCGTGCCTTTAAAAATCATGTGCTCTATCAGATGTGCCAGTCCGTTTTGGTCGGGCAATTCGTCACGGGTGCCGGCGTCGATGATCACACCCAGATGCGCAACCTCGGCAGCTACCTGCTTGTGGATAACACGCAATCCATTGGGTAAAACCGAATATTGATATTCCATAACTTATCAGGAAAAGATACAAAAGTAATGCTTTGTAGCAGCCAGCTCAATCCAATTTAGGGTTTGCTACTGTGTTTTCACAATCACTCCGTCCTCCGAGCGACCAGCGCAGCTTTAAGACTTTTTATAGATTCCGGTGCCGGCGTGCTGGGCATAAAGATGCAATTTTGTAAAAAAAATTTATCATGCAAATACATATTTCATCACAGTTCGACGCCGGCAACATAGAAGTTGTGGATGCCCGCGATGCCCAAAACATCACGCTCAACATCCGTAAGGATACAAATGCCGAGACTTTCCAATGGTTTTATTTCCGCGTTACCGGAGGAGGTGGCCAGACGCTTCACATGAAAATTCTGAACGCTGGCAAGGCAAGTTATCCCGAAGGGTGGGAAGATTATATGGTACGCGCTTCTTACGACACCGAAGATTGGTTTATGGTGCAGACCCGCTTCGAAGATGGGCAGCTCATCATCGATCATACGCCGGAATACAATTCGGTGTTCTACGCATATTTTGCTCCCTACAGCTACGAGCGTCATCTGGAGTTTGTTAGTAATATTCAATATTCACCTTTGGCCAAATATTCTTCTTTGGGAAGCACAGTGCAGGGGCGCAGCATCGACCTGCTCACCATTGGAGATGAGCACGACGACGCCAAAAAGATTTGGATCATCGCACGCCAGCATCCGGGTGAAAGCCAGGTTTCCTATTTTATGGAAGCGCTCATCAGCCGCCTGGTCGACATCGACGATCCGGTGTCGCGCACATTGCTCAACAAAGCTGTTTTTTATGTGGTACCTTTTGTTAATCCCGACGGGGCCGTAGCTGGTAATCTGCGAGCCAATGCTGCCGGCCTGAATCTTAACAGAGAGTGGGGCAATCCTGATCCGCAGAAAGCTCCCGAAGTTTATCATATTTTGAAAGCCATGCAATCTACCGGCGTCGATCTCAATCTGGATATTCACGCGGATGAAGACTTGCCTTACAATTTTATCTCCTCCATCGAAGGAATCCCTTCTTTCGACGAACGGCTGAAACATTTACTCGAAAAGTTTAAAAATAGCTGGGTGGAGATAAGCCCGGATTTCCAGACCAAACATGGCTATCCGGTAAACGAACCCGGCACCGCCAATCTTAACATCTGCTCCAAAGCCATCGGTGAACGGTTTAAGTGCCTGTCGATGACCATCGAGATGCCCTTCAAAGACCACGAATCTTTACCCGATCCTGTGTATGGCTGGTCGCCGGCACGCAGCGAAAAGCTCGGCCACAGTCTGGTGGATGTGATCGGGCGGGTCATTGATGATTTGTAGAAGTTGGAGGTTAGAGGTTAGAAAGGGTAGAGGTTAGAAGATGGAGGTTAGAAATTTAGGACTACTGATTTAGCCTAATCATCATGTCGCTATTTGTAGATTTCTCCCTTAAAGTTTACTTCGCAAATTTTTAAGTCGAAATGCACTGAACCTTTATTGGTTTCTTTTAGATGTGATGGCTAATCTTAATAATCGCTTCCCAGCCCCAACGGGGCGAAATCATTAGCTATTTGTAGATTTCTCCCTTAAAGGTTACTTCGCAAATTTTTAAGTCGAAATGCACTGAACCTTTATTGGTTTCTTTTAGATGTGATGGCTAATCTTAATAATCACTTCCCAGCCCCAACGGGGCGAAATCATTAGCAAAGGGTGAAGCCCTTTGTTAATAAGGATTGCGATAACCTACCAAGCCCCAACGGGGCGACATCATCACCATAAGATGCCGCGCTATTATGCGACTATTATGCGACCTTTTTTAAATTCAGAATCTAAATCTGGAAGTGGGAATGATAAGGGAATAAGGTTGAGGAGTTAGACAAACTTTTCTATTAATCTTAGGAAATATGAAAAGGAGGTTTTATTCTTCAATTATTCGCCAGCATTTCTATTTTTCCTATTCCGCTTCATCAATGAATAAATCGGAAGCAATGCCGTCGGCGAAGAGTTTACCGCGCTGTGTAAGGGTGATAATGTTGTTGTGGATTGAAACCAAACCCTTCTCCTGAAACGGAATGGCCTGCTGCAGCACCATTTGGCGAAAGCCTGGATTCCAACAATTTTCGATGTTTCTAAGGTCGGTGCCCCACATCGTTCGCAGCGACGTCATCACATATTCGTTGAGTTGCTGTGTCGGTGTCAGTTCTTCTCGTTCGAACGCCGGAACCCGCGCGCGGATACCATCGAGCCAGGCTTCGAGATTGGAAACATTCCATTGGCGCGAATGGCCATCGAAAGAGTGTGCTGAAGGGCCGATGCCCAGATAAGGCACTTTCTGCCAGTAGCTGGTGTTGTGGCGCGCATGCATTCCGGGTTTGCTGAAGTTGGAAATTTCGTAATGCTCATAGCCGGCCGCGGCCATCATCTCCATCAGTATCACAAACTGATCGGCAGCCTGCGCCTCATCTACCGGAGGCAGCTTTTTTTTCTCAATGAGCTTATCGAGCGCTGTTCCGGGTTCCACCGTGAGCGCATAAGCCGAGAGGTGCGGGGTTTGATAATCCAACATCATTTTGATGTTGTCCATCCATTTTTCGTCGGTCAGGCCGGGGATGCCATAAATCAGGTCGATGCTCATGCTGTCGAAACCGACAGCCAGTGCATTGCGGATGGCCTGATGTGCGTTGGCGGCAGAGTGATTTCTGTTGAGATAATGCAGATCGTCGTCATGGAAAGATTGTATGCCGATGCTTAGGCGGTTGACGGGGGTTTGTCGCAATTGCTGCAAATATTCCGGCGTCAGATCGTCCGGGTTGGCTTCGATGGTGATTTCGGCATGTAGATCTATTTCAAAATGTTCTTTTGCATCTTCTATCATTTCAGCAATAACCTGTGGCGGATAAACCGTGGGAGTACCGCCACCGATATAGATGGTTTCTAACATTTTACCGGCAAGGTAACCCTTTTGCATAGCCAACTCCTGTTGCAATGCTTCGGGCAACAGCTCACGATATTTGCGACTTGCCAGCGAATAAAAATTACAATAATGACATTTCTGCCGGCAATAGGGGATATGGATGTATAGCCCGGCCATTCTTAGATTTTGCTGATTTTTTTGCGCAGCGTGATGCGGAAGGTGGTGCCTTTGTCGATGCCAGAGGCTTTCACAAAGATTTTTCCGCGGTGGTAGTTTTTGATGATACGCTCAGCCAGCGATAGTCCCAATCCCCAGCCACGTTTCTTGCTGGTGTATCCCGGGCGGAAAATGCTTTTGTATTTTGATTTGGGGATGCCTTTGCCGGTATCGGTGAGGTCGATGTGGACGTAGCCATTTTCCTCTATGATATTGGCGGTGAATTTCCCGCTCGCTCCCATGGCATCGACGGCGTTCTTGGTGATGTTTTCAATCACCCACTCAAAAAGATGCAGGTTGATGGGTACATAAATTGCCGTTTCGAGGCCGGGATTGATCTCATAATTGATGCGGTGAGAGGTGCGTGTTTTGAGATAGGCAATGCTGTTGTGCACCACCTCTACAATGTTGTGTATATCTATTTTTGGTACTGACCCGATTTTTGAGAACCGTTCGGTTATTTTCTCGAGCCTGTCCACGTCTTTGGTAAGTTCGATGAGCAGCTCATCGTTTTTACCTTCCATTTTCATAATCTCCAGCCACGCTATCATCGACGAAAGTGGTGTGCCGAGCTGATGCGCGGTTTCTTTGGCCAGCCCTACCCACACCTGATTTTGCTCGCTTCGGCGCGCGGTGCTGAAGAGCAAATATCCGGCAATTAGAAACAAGGCGATGATGCCAAGTTGTATCACCGGATAAAGGGTGAGCTGTGTGAGCAGGTAGGATCCCTGGTAAAAAATGTAACTTTTGCCCTGGTCGGCCAGGGTGATTTCAAAGGGCGTGTTGTCGCTTTCCATCTTGCTGATGGTGCGCTGCAAAAGCGCCGTGTCATTGATTACTCCTGACGGGATGTTGCCCCAAGCTCTAACGTTGCGTTTGGTGCTGTCGGTGATGATAACGGGCACCGAAGCAGCATTGATAACCACTTCATCGAAAAACGATCGCACCAGGTCGTCGAGCACATCACGCAGCTCGGTGTAAAGGCGTGAATCTTTGTAAAAAAGATACCTTTTTCTCTCTTTATAATATCGGAATTCGATTGGATCGTATCGCGTGAATTCTTCGCGCAAAGCACCATCAAGAAACAATACGGTGTCTTTGTCGAAGTCGATGTTGGTGGCCTCCAGAATGCGCCCCTCCTCATCAGTAAGTATCAGCGGGATGGTTTCGTTGTTGCGGATGATGGCCACGTAGAAGTTGAGGTTGGCATCGGGGTCTTCGGTGCGAATCACTTGTTTGTAGGCTTCGGCCAGCAGTTGCACACGCTTGCGATCTTCGACGCGGATTTTTTGGAAAAACTCCTCGATGTACGTCACCAGCTTGGTTTTGCTTTGAATGGCATCGGCCCAGATACGGATGTTCTTTTTCTCCTCCTGTGCCACCTTGTTCACCAGCAGATTGGTGTACCACAGCGAAATGCCGACAATGGCCATAGCCGTTGCCAGCAGTACCAATTTCCATCTCCTCTTTTGGGCATAGATATTCAAAGTGCGCAATTTATCGTGGTATGGCCTTTAACGCATTTTGCAAATGCTTATTATAAAACTTGATGCAGGGCAGGGTATCGCAGACGAGGATTATGGAAATAAAATGGGTGTTTTGTAAAAAAACTTATTTTATTTTGCCATACAAATGCTGAGACTTTAGTAACAAAAATACATTTGATGAAACACCCACATAGTACCTTTATCAATATTATGCATCGCAAGGCCGGGCAGCCGCCGGGCACGTTGGTGGCGCAGGAATTGGATCAGGTGCAACCCACCACGGTGCGCCACATTACCTTCAATGAGCAGAATTATCAGCAGATAGATGTGAAGGATGTTGTGCAACTTCCAAAGCAGGTCAGCACTGGCATCACCGATTGGATTCACATCACCGGATACGCTGACATCAGCGTTTTTGAGAAAATCGGTGTCGGTTTTAATATCAACAATCTCACCATCGAAGACATACTCAACCCCGGTCATCTGCCCAAATTTGAAGACGCGGGCGATTATCTTTTCCTCACTTTGAAGCTGCTTGCGCCCAAAAACGAGCAGGGCGAATATGGGCGCAATCAGATAAGTTTGCTGCTGTTGCCGGGAGTCCTCATCAGCTTTGCGCAATATCAGGCTCCGTTGCTCGATAATTACATCGGGCGCATCGAAAAGGCTGCCGGTACTGTGCGTCAGCGCCACGAAGATTATCTTTTTTATCGCCTTACGGATATCATTGTGGATGAGTATTTCGCGATTTTTGAGCAGCTCGAAGAACAACTTTATACCACCGAAGAAGATTTAATAAACGATCCGTCCGTGTCGCTTGCCGCCGAAATCAACCTGCTCAAAAAGAATGTTTATTATCTGCGCAAGCAACTTTTGCCGGCCAATGAAGCTGTGCGTAAAATAATGAAAACCGAAAATCAACTCATCACCAAACCCACCTTTCGCTTCTTCTCTGATGTGATGGACCATCTCGACCACCTGGTGCAGATGCTCGAAGGCTACCGCGAGACCATCACCAGCCTGCTGGAGCTGCAAAGTGCCAACAACGCCAACCGCATGAACGAGGTGATGAAAACCCTCACCATGATCGCCACCATCTTTATCCCGCTCACCTTCATTGCAGGCGTTTATGGTATGAATTTTCATAATATGCCTGAACTCGATTCCCCATGGGCCTATCCGGCGGTGCTTATGTTGATGCTCGTCGTTGGTTTGTCGATGTACATTTACATGCGCAAAAAGAAATGGTTTTGAGTGATCAGAAGAGATAAATGACGATGAGCGAGTTCTCCAAAAAACTTTACTTACTTTGATCTTTGAACAGATACCCTGGCGAAAACAAAAATTTTAGACAATGGATAAAGCAATTTGTGAAATAACCCAACAAGAACTCCCGATGGGGGAACTTACTCCCTATTCTGATATCAGAAGGCAATTGATTGATTTGATTGTTAAAGATCACCCTTCATTTTCGCCAGGGCAATATATTTCTACCTTGGAGCTTAACAAATACCGTGAGCGATACTTAAAAAAGCTTATCAACAAGGAGAACCGCGAATTGAATAAGCTTGAGCGTGAAGTATTGAATGCCATCAAGCACAACCAGATACTATCCGAGGACATCGAACCACAATTAGAATCAAAATTAACCCCGGGTCAAAGATCAGCAGACCACATTGCCGATTTTGGAGGGAGTTGGAAGTTTATCATTATCTTCTTTTCGTTCCTGTTTTTTTGGATGATGATCAATATTTGGATTTTAGCAACCAAGCCATTCGACCCCTATCCATTCATTTTGCTAAATCTCATCCTCTCTTGTCTGGCAGCCATTCAAGCCCCGATAATTATGATGAGTCAAAATAGGAAAGAACAAAAAGACAGAGCAAGAAATGAGCACGATTATAAGGTGAACCTAAAAGCTGAATTGGAGATTAGACTGCTAAACGAAATGGTGGATCACATGGTGGTGCATCAAAACAAAAGGTTATTGGAGGTTCAGCAAATCCAATTGGACTATCTGCGACAGTTGGTGAAAATTAACCAGGAAAAAAATACGGACTTATCGCAATTGGAATAATCTCCAGGTAAGGCGGGCAATTTTTATTCGGTTGATCATAAGTGTGGGAGAGAAATTTTATGCATCAATAAAAAGCTGATTTGAGTATTGAAGTGCCAAAGCATTATGCCTGCTAAAGGAGGCTGGAAGACGACTCTGGTTTCGGAAATTAATTACCTTTGTTCAAAATAGATGATTATGAGTTTAGCATTAACAAATAGCACAATTGACGAATTTTTTGGGGTTTAAAAAAAATAGTTTTTCGGGCATATTTATAAGATGATTAATTAAAAAACATAAAATTTAAATCACTATGAAAACTAAACCCCTTTTGTTAACCCTTTGCATGTTAATGCTCTTCATCGGATGCACGAAAGAGGATGAGAAAAGCGACTTTAAAGTTAGTGGAATGCTGCAGTCCGAAGGAAAACCTTTGGGAAATGTGTTAGTGAATATTGATGGTTTGGAACAATTCAAAAGCACAACAAACTCCGAAGGCTATTTTTCGATAGAAAATGTACCTGCAGGCAGTCATTCGTTAAACACAAAAAAAAGTGGAGAAGACAATAGCTTCATTCAAAAATCATATCCTATCGAACTTAGCAATAGGGATCTGGTGCTTGAATCGTTGATTTTGCCAAACCCGGTTTTGATTGATACCATCCTGCTTGATGGCGTTTCTAACATTGCAACTATAATTTGGAATAAATCATTAGCAGACGACTTCCGAGAGTATAAATTATACAGCCATTCTTCGTCGGGTCTTGACGAAACAACCGGCCAACTGGAACATGTTTCAATCGACAGACGTGACACATCCAAAAGCATACAGCTTGAAAATCTTTCAGAGAGGTATTTTCGGGTTTTTGTTTTGAATGAATTTGGGCAGTTAGGCGGAAGCAACATAAAGAGCGTTTCCAGCTTGAATAGAAATCTGATTTTAGGCGGTAATTTCGAAAATCTTAATGACCTTAGTTATTGGAATTTATCAGGAATAATTACAATTGATAATACTTCAAGCTATGCCGGCTTAGGTTCTGTTTTACTAAGTTCAGTAATTGATTCGACTGTTAAAAATACTTCAGGAGCAAAAGTTTGGTGGTCAGTAAGTGAGAACGACATGTCGATAAACATTGGTTTGAACAAGAATAGAGACTATACCATTTCATTTTGGTACAGGTTGTTTGGTTTTGGTTACATGATGTATCCTTTGAATTTTTATTACGACCAAAACAACGAAGAAAAAATCTACACGACCATCTATGATTATGATTGGCCTGGCGTATGGGTTCCATCAAGCCCATTCAAAATTCTGGACGATACCGGATGGTTGTATTTTACTAAAACATTTAATTCCGATAGCGAATCCAATGCTGTATTTCATATTAAGACCCAGGTGGAGAAAGTTTGGATTGATAACCTGGAAATAAAAATTGTGGAATAATGAAAGCCACGGAGGCGGATTACACTTAATAACAGTTTTATAGACTTGGAACCAAAATTCACGTTGCCCTAAAAAGCCGAAGATTATCTTAGAAAGTAATTCCAGAGATTAAAAAATGAAACACTCCCTATTCCTACTATCCCTTTGCTGGCTGCTGATGAGCGCCGGCACCAAGGCTCAGGCGCAACAGAGTGCTGCTGTTCCAGAATTTGTAGGTGAGCAGCTCGACCAATACGTGCTCCGTGCACTTGCCGATTGGAACCTGCCCGGGGCGGCGGTGGCCATTGTTAAAGATGGCCGCGTGCTCGTGGCCAAAGGTTATGGATTGCGCGACTTTCGCCTGCCCGATTCGGTGGATGCCAACACGCTGTTTATGATTGCCAGCAATACCAAGTCGTTTACAGCTACCGCGGTTGCAATGCTTCAGCATGAGAAAAAGTGCAAGATAACCGACAAAGTGGTGGATTATGTGCCCGGCTTTGCCATGAACGATCCGTGGGTGACGCAACACGCCACCATTGCCGATGTGCTTTCGCATCGGTTGGGGATGGCTACTTTTCAGGGCGACTTTCTTTATTTTTATTCTAATTTAAAACCTGAAGAGATTTACGAAAAGTTCCCTTTGATTGTTCCGCAATACGAATTCCGGACGCGCTATGGATATTGCAACGCAGGCTATTTCTGGGCGGGTCAGTGCATCGAAAGCATTACAGGCGAGCCGTGGAACGAATATATCCAAAAAAACATATTGCAGCCGCTCGACATGAACCGGACAGTAATGCTTTCGGCTAATCTGAAACAGCAGGAAAATGTGGCTTCTGCGCACACGCTGCAACAAGGCGTGCTCACGGTATTTCCACAAACCAACATCGACGTGATCGGTCCGGCGGCTTCGATGAGTTCGTCTGTAAATGATCTTAGCCATTGGCTCATCGCTCAGCTCGACAGCGGCCGCTACGACGGAAAGCAGGTAATTCCTTACGAAGCCATTCGTGCTACACGCTATCCGCAAACCATCGAAGGGTCTTATTCGCAGTACGGCCTCGGCTGGTCGATAGATGACTATAAAAGAGTGCAGGTGATTTCGCATGGTGGCGGCATACTCGGTTTCTTTACCGGCGTGGCGATGGTTCCGGAGCTTAATCTCGGCATCGTAGTGCTGACCAACTCCGACGAGAATTGGTTTTCAGATGCATTGCAAAATGAAATTATCGACGCCTTCAAGGGGTTGCCGGTGAGCGATTATAGCAGCCAATATTTGCAGGCATACAACCGGCGGCAAGAAAGTACAAACGAAAAAATAGAACGATGGCGCGACACGGTGGCGATGAATTTTCCGCCTTCGGTGCCGCTCGGTGTGTTTACCGGGCCGTATCAAAATGAGATCTACGGAAACATCCGCGTAAGCGTATCTGGCGATTCATTGCTGCTGCATTTCGAGCATCATCCCGACCTGAAAGCCACTTTGCAGCATCTCTCCGGCGACCGGTTTTTGTGTACCTATTTCCCTTCGCGCATGGGCACCGAAGTGCTTCCTTTTGTTGTAAAAGATGGGCAGGTTGAGGGGTTTACACTCAAAGTAGCCGACCGGCTTGAGCGCACCACTTACGATTTCACCAAAGTATTCGTGGAGTAGCTTTATTCAAATTCCCTGATTACATCGTTGGCCCATGAGAGGCCAGCCATCACTGCCGGAAAACCAATGGTGGAGGTGAGCAGGATGATGGCGTGACGGATTTCGGCGGCATCATTGCCGGATTGCAAAAGCTGCCGTGTGTGGCTATGAACGGCGCCTTCGCTGCGGATGGCTACCGCTGCGGCCAGTTGTACCAGATCGGCCTTTTTTTCGCTCAGTGTTCCGGCACCTTTGGTGGCTGCGCCCAGGTTTTCGACTGCCTTCAAAAATTCAGGATATTGTTCTGCGATACGCTGGTAGTGATTTGGAATTTCTTTATGCATAGCTGAAGTAGTTTTGTGGTTAGAAATAGGTTCCGTTTTGGCAAAATTAAATAATCTGCTCAAGCACCACTTGTGTAAAAATAAATTAGCCATCGCAGCAGCGTTAAAAGTTATTAAATCACAACGATTGGCCTCTTTTGTTTTGGAATGCTTCACGCAATGTTTGTTTTTTAATTTTGCCTTTTAAATCTAATAGTATGAAAATCATTTGCTCTGATCAGATAGCGCTCTCTTCTACCGAAAGCACGAGCGATAAAATCCTGCGCATCGCCCTGATGCCCGAAGTAGCCCGCAATCTCACCGAAACCTGGACCTATCCCGACAATATGCCGCAGGAGATAGTTTTCGATATCCGGAATAATAAAAAAGTAATCGGGCAGGCGGGCTACAAAAGCATCCGGTGGTTCAACCGCAAAGCAGCTTTGAGTCTGTTTATCCATCCCGAATTCCAGCGTCAGGGTCTGGGCACATTGGTGATGCAGCATCTCATTAGCCACGGTTTCGATCAGCTCAATCTGCACCGCCTCGAAGCCGAAGTGATCAGCTATAACCAGGCAGCTATGGCATTGATGAAAAAAGCAGGATTTACCGAAGAGGGGCGGTTGCGTGAAGCACGCTACTACAATGGAAGTTACGCCGACATCCTGAGTTTTGGGCTGCTGCGAAAGGAACATCAGGGAAGCTCCAAAGGACAAATTTCAAAAGCCAAATAAATCCCCGATAGCTTCAAATTAAAGGCTGCAGAAGTTCAGCTTAGGCTTAGCCTGCTTTTTATAAACAAACTATAACACGATTAAAACAGGCAAAGCCTGTAAGAATAAAGTGGACGAGGCACAACCTCGTCCAAACACCGAACGGAATGGAAGCTCCAAAGAACAAATTCCAAAAAACAAATAAATCACAAAACACAAAATCCAGCAATAAAAAAAACAGCGCCGTATTTACAGCGCTGTTGTTTTTTAATATTAAAAAAATGAAAGTGGATAATGATTCAATCCACGATTTTCCGCCAAATTATTCTACCACTATCTTTTCGGTGAGTGTTCCTTCGGTGGTAATTACGGTTACGAAATAAATACCGGGAGCATAGCTACCCATATTCAGATGGAAGCTGGTTCCGGTTGTTTCTCTGTTCAACACCAGTTGTCCGAGATGATTCATGATTTTTATTCCGGTCATCCCTTTGTCAGCGGTGATGTTCATATTAGAACTTACTGGATTTGGATAAATGCTTACCGAGCGGCGCACTGGGTTTTCGTTGATACCAACGATATCTTCCAGGTCGAACTTCGTTGCCTGAAGCACCTCTTTGGTGGTATTGTCCTGCAGGAAAGCGATGATTTCGCAATTGTCTTTTACGTAGCCGGCGATATTCACATTAAATGTGCCTTCGTAGGTGCTCTGGCTCGAAAAGTCCATAGCAGTGCCCATTTGGTTAGGATACATTTTGCGGCATACAAAGTTGAGTTCGGAAAGGCCTTGCCAGTTTTCAGGAATATCTGATTCGGTGAGAACAACATGCAACACAATATTACTACCCGTATAAGGATAGATATTATCAATCGTAACGTAAGCATCTACTGCATTGGTTCCGCTGTTTACAACATTCACATCCAATTCAAACAACGACATTTTAGCAGCGCGTTCCTGATAGAGAGGGAGGTAGGTTTGATACAAGCTCTGGGTGTGGTTGCCACCAACGAATGCAAGTCCGCCATCAAAAAATGCGGTAGGATATCCGGTGATGTTATAATAAACATCATTGCGATAATCAGATTCCGTAGTGGCGTAAGGATCTCCATTGTGGTATTCGATTATAGCAACATTGTGGCCGTTATCGATAAGGTCGTCAGCACCCAGGGCGGCGCCCGGACAAAACTGACACCAGGTACCGGTACCAATTTCCACAAGCACCATGTTGCGTTCGGTGGCACCTTCTACATAAACTTCCAATGGACCGGCGCCTGCAGAGATACCTTCGTCGTAAACAGCTTTTACATCATACATGTAATAATTGGGGAGCAGATCCAAATCCTCGTAGGTAGTTGGAGTAATTTTTTCGGCAATCATAACGCCATCGCGATAGACATTATAACCAATCAAATCTCCTGAAGGAGCATTCCATTGCAACGTCACATCGTTATCAAGTACCGTGGCGGAAAGGTTGGTAGGAGCAGGGAGGCCAGCAAAGTTCTCGAGGGTAAAGTTATCAAAGTAACATTTGGGGGTTCCATTGGTAGCTGCGGCATAAATATCCATAGCGGCCAGTTTGTTTACACCGCTTCCCGAAGCACCCAGGCTCCATTGCCACGATGCAACTTCAGCACCTTCCACCATCAGCGAAGCATGGTCGGCGTTCAGGTCGATGATGTTATCGATATGAATCCATGTATTATAAGGATAGCCGAAAGTGGCGTAACCTGCTGTGCCGTTGGCGCTAATGCTGGCAGTTCCATTGGGATTAAAATATACTTCCTGACCCCATACTGCACCTGCACCGCCTTCACCATACACCTGAAGCAGATTGTAATAACCAACAAATCCGTTGGGTACAAACACGTCAAAACTTACAGCGTATTTACCCGATTCTTTGTTGCCAAAAAGCATCACAAAGTCGTTGGTGCCCTGACACACTACTGAGTTTGCTCCGGAGGCAGCCTGATCGGTAGTTATCATTGGGTCTTCGGCACCACCGGCGCCACCATTGCCACTCCACACGGTCCAATACTCGATTCCCTGAGCCAGTGCTTGTTGAACTAGTTTTTCGCCGACATTGTAGGCTTCCAGATCATCAAGGATTTCAAAAGAAGTAGCCTGTGAAAATTTCACATTATCAAAATAGCATTTGGGCGAGCCATTGGTAGCTGCTGCATAGATATCCATAGCCTGCAATTTGTTAACGCCGCTACCCGAAGCACCCAGGCTCCATTGCCACGTTGCTATTTCGGTACCGGCTACAATGAGTGAAGCCTGGTCGGCATTCAGATCCACAATGTTTTCTACGTGGAACCAGGTGTCGTAGGAATAGCTGAAGGTTTTAAATCCTACGGAGCCGTTGGCATTCAGACTGCCAGTGCCATTGGGATTGAAATATACTTCGGAACCCCACACTGCGCCTGCACCTGCTTCGCCATAAACCTGAAGGAGGTTGTAATAACCAACAAATCCTGTGGGCACGTACACGTCGAAGGAGACGATATGTTTGCCTTCTGTTTGTTCGCCAAATAGCGCCACAAAATCATTGGTTCCTGAGCATACCACTGCGTTGGGAGCGGAGAGCGCCTGATCGGTAGTAATCATTGGGTCTTCGGCACCGCCGGCACCACTATTGCCACTCCAGACAGTCCAGTTTGTACTGCCGCCGGCAAGCGCTTGCTGCACCAGCTTTTGGCCGGAGGCATACGAATCGAAATTGTCGGCAAACTGCGCTGTGGAAGCGAAGGAAAATGCCAACGTTAACATTAGAAAAGTAAAAAGTTTTTTCATAATAGTAAAATTTGAGATGAATAAAATGTGTTCTAAATTGAAATTCAAATGGATGATAAACAGAAGCGAAAGTAGAAAAAATTCTGCGCAGCAAACAAATAAAAAATGTTGTTTTTCTTTTTAATTACGAAACCTGACAGGAACGACCTCCGACACAAATTTATTTATTTTTGAAGCGACGTATCCGGCTCATTGGTTTGGCGTCAAATAAATGTCTTGTTCGTTTGCACGGATTTCAGCAGTAGCGAAGGGACTGAGGTTTAACAATCAGTAATAACGATTTTAAGTTTTTGGAATGCCATTTGACAAAGGCATCCTTTTCTTTGTTTTTTTATCAACATTAAATAATTTAATCATCAAAATTTTATGAAAAAGTCTCTTTTAACCTTTCTGGCGGCGCTATTGATGGGTCTCACCACTTTTGCTGCTTCGCCAACTCCCGACGAAGGGATGTGGTTGCCAATGTTTGTCGATCGTCTTAACTGGACTGACATCCAGGAGATGGGTCTTCAACTTACTCCGGAGGAACTTTACAGCATCAACAATTCAAGTTTGAAGGATGCCATTGTTGGCCTTGCCGCTGGTAGTGCTCCGGGCGGATATTTTTGTACAGGCGAAATGGTGTCGGATCAGGGATTGCTTTTTACCAACCATCACTGTGGATACGACATTATCCAAAATCACAGCACCGTAGAGCATGACTATCTGACGGATGGCTTCTGGGCCATGAGCCTCAGCGAAGAACTTTCCAATGAGAACCTTACGGCTTCGTTCCTTATCAGAATGGAAGATCTTAATAGTCAAATATTGCCACAACTCTCCGACACCATGACGGGTGCCCAGCGTGCCGCCAAAGTCCGTGAGCTGACAAAAGACATCAAAGCCGCTGCTTCAGAAGACGGCAAATATGATGTGGTTGTGAAAAGTTTCTTTGGTGGCAACGAATATTACATGTTCGTTTACCAGACCTTCAAAGATGTTCGTCTGGTTGGTGCGCCTCCTTCGTCAATCGGAAAATATGGCGGCGACACTGACAACTGGATGTGGCCCCGTCATACCGGCGACTTCAGCATCTTCCGCGTTTACTGCGCTCCCGATGGTTCTCCAGCCGCATATTCCGAAGAAAACGTTCCCTTCCAGCCACGTCATCATTTGCCCATTTCGCTCAAAGGAGTCAAAAAAGACGACTTTGCCATGATCTGGGGATACCCGGGAAGCACCGAGCGTTATCTGACTTCTTACGGTATCGATTATGCGGTGGAGGAAATGAATCCTACCATTATTAAGCTTTTTGGTACCAGCCTCGAAGTGATGAAAAGCTACATGGATGCCGACGATGCCATGCGTATTAAATATGCCAGCGACTATGCAAGTATGGCCAATACCTGGAAATACATGATTGGGCAAACCCGCGGCCTCAAGCGCCTCGATGTGAAATCGCAGAAAGAGCTGATTGAGAAAGATTTCACAAATTGGGTAAACCAAAACCCGGAGCGTAAACAAAAATATGGCGAAGTACTCGAAAATATCCAGGGTGGCTACGAGCAACTCAACGGTGTGGTTACACCTCTCTATTATGCCGCCATCGGTTCGCGTGATGTTGATCTGCTCAGTATGGCCGCAATGGCCGGACAAATGGCTCCAATGCTTGATGATGCCAAGAAAAATAAAGTAGCTCTTGCAGAAACTGCCAATAGTCTGAAGCCGGAAGTTGAGGAACTCTTTGCAGAGTATGACCGCGACATGGACAAAGACATGCTGAAAGCGCTGCTGAATTTGTATCAGAAAAATATTCCCACTGACCAGCAGCCTGCCATGTTTGCAACCATCAACAAAGATTTTGGTGGCAACACAGTTGCTTATGTTGATGCGATGTTCGACAAATCTATCTTTGCCAACGAAGCATCTTTTATGAAGTTTCTGGACAAGCCTTCCAAGAAAGCGCTCGAAAAAGATTTGGCCTATCAGGCATCGCAATCGTTGCAGCAGGCTATGATGGACTATCGTACCGAATTTATGATTGGACAAAGCACTGTGGATGATGGCATGCGCCTTTTTATTGATGGCTTACGCACCATGAATCCGGGTACCAAATATTATCCCGACGCCAACTCCAGCATGCGCTTTACCTATGGTTCCATTCAGGATTACTATCCCGCCGATGCCATTCATTATGATTACAAAACTCATCTGAGTGGTGTAATGGAAAAAGAAGACCCGTCCAATGACGAATTTATTGTTCCAGCTAAGCTCAAGCAGCTATACGAAGCCAAAGATTTTGGCCAGTATGGCGAAGATGGCCGGCTGATAGTGGGCTTCCTCTCCACCAACGACATCACAGGCGGCAACTCCGGCAGCCCGGTGATTAATGGCAACGGTGAACTCATCGGCCTGGCTTTCGACGGCAACTGGGAAGCCATGAGTGGCGACATCGCCTTCGAGCCCGAGCTGCAGCGCACCATCAGCGTCGATATCCGCTACGTACTTTTCATTATTGATAAGTATGCTGGCGCCCAAAACCTGATTGATGAACTGACCCTCGTGAGATAAGATTGTAAAATCATTCGATTTTTATAAAATGAAAAAGGAACAGCATTTTGCCTTGGCGCAGGATGCTGTTCTTTTGCTTTAAAAAAAATATTTTTGCAATTCATCAGAAACTTAAACCATGAATAATCGTATCGAACTCATCAAAGACGATATCACCACGCTGGATGTGGATGCTATTGTAAATGCTGCCAATGAAACCCTGCGCGGCGGTGGCGGAGTGGATGGTGCAATCCATCGTGCTGCCGGGCGTCAACTGCTGGAGGCCTGCATCGAGCTGGAAGGCTGCGATACCGGTTATGCCAAGATTACGCCCGGCTTTCGGCTGCCAGCCAAATATGTGATTCATACCGTTGGACCTGTGTGGCGTGGTGGCAACCGTCGCGAGCCTGAACTATTGCGCTCATGCTACCTCGAAAGTCTGGAGCTGGCTGCCAGCGAAAAGTGCGCATCCGTAGCTTTTCCAAATATCAGTACAGGTATTTATGGCTTTCCGAAAGAGCAAGCTGCAGCCATTGCCATCGAAGCAGTGCGCGCCTATCTTGAAGAAGAGGAATTTCCCAAAAAGGTGATCTTTTGCTGTTTCGATGATGAGAACTATGAGATTTATCAAGAGCTGCTTTATGATCTCTAAATAAATCGCTTCATTAAAACTTCCAAAACCAAAACCTTAACGAATATTTGAAATTTGCTTTTTTGGATTTAATTGTCATTTATTATAAAAACAACGATTTTATCGAAAAGCACGCATTACACTTCAATTCATCTCACCAACCGCTTTAATACACCTTGACGAAATCCATTTTTTCCGTTGTCATAATTATAATGCTAATGCTTGTTACGGTTGGCCTGAATGGGCAGGTGCAGCGTAAGCAGGTGGCTGCATATCCAGTGCAAACGCGCATCGTGATTGATGGCGTGCTGGACGAGGCAGCCTGGCAGCAAGCGCCTGTGGCTGGTGATTTCGTGCAGTTTGAGCCTTACAATGGCGCCGCGCCTACCGAAAAAACGGTGGTTAAAATTCTATACGACGACGCTGCCATTTACATTGGAGCCACCCTATACGACAGTGCCCCCGACAGCATTCTTACGGAGTTGGGTTTCAGAGATGCCGACAATCTTAATGCCGACTATATTTCTTTCTTTCTAAGTCCATACAACGATGGGTTAAATGCCAATGTTTTTGGGGTAACGGCTTCCGGAGTTCAGATGGACGCCCGGATGTATAACGAGGATATGGATCCAGCGTGGGATGCTGTGTGGGTGAGCCAGGTTAAACTTACCGACAGCGGATGGACGGCAGAATTGAAAATACCCTACTCGGCATTGCGCTTTCCTAAAAATGATGCCCAAGCCTGGGGATTTGATGCTGAACGCAGCATCCGCCGCAAACGGGAGATGGATACCTGGAGCTTTATCGATAAAAACATACAGAGTAGCTTGAAGCAGATTGGTGAGATCACTCAACTCTACAATATCCGCCCTCCGCTGCGGCTTTCGTTTACTCCTTATGTGTCGGCATACCTCGAAAAGCTGGCCATTGATCCATCGTGGGGTTACTCTTTTAACTATGGAATGGATCTGAAATATGGCATCAACGAAAGTTTTACGCTCGACATGACGCTGATACCCGACTTTGGCCAGGTGCAATCCGACGATCAGATTTTTAATCTTTCCCCTTTTGAGGTTTATTACGAAGAGCGCCGCCCATTCTTCACCGAAGGCACCGAATTATTTGAAAAGGGAAATATTTTTTATTCGCGCAGGATAGGAGATGTGCCCGATGGCTACATAGCAGTTTACGATAGCCTGCAACCTGGCGAAACAGTGAAGGAAAATCCTTCAAAAACCCGACTGCTCAACGCTACCAAGATTTCAGGACGCACGGGTAAAGGGTTAGGACTTGGCGTTTTTAATGCTTTCTCCGCTGAAACAACTGCTGAAATCACCGATTCCCTGGGCAACAGGCGCACCATCACTACACAGCCTTTTACCAATTATAACATGGTGGTGGCAGATCAAAGTTTAAAAAACAACTCCTTTTTGAGCCTCTACAATACCAACGTTTACAAAGGCAAAGCAGGCACCACGGCCAATGTCACCGGAACACAGTTTCTGTTTTATAATGGCCGTGGAAGTTATTCCGTCGATGGCCGCTTCAATCTTAGTCAGAAATATCATAGCTCAGAAGCTGCTAATCTGGGCTACGCCTACGATTTTACCTTGAATAAAACCAGCGGGCCCTTTCGCTTTGAGCTTACGCGATTGGTAGAAACGGATACCTACGACCCCAACGACCTGGGATTTTTGGGTGTGAATAACGAGATAACCCATAACATGCAACTGCATTATAATTTTTATAATCCTTTCTGGCGGTTGCTCGAATGGTACAACACTGTTTCGATGTGGTACCAGACACGCTTTGAACCGAATGACTTTGCAGAGTTTGGCATCTTCGGCAGTTCGCGCGGTACTTTTCGCAATCACCTCACCATTGGTTTCGATTTCGAGCTGGAGCCTGTCGAGGGCTTCGATTATTACGAGGCGCGCACGCCGGGATGGGTTTTCGTAAAGCCGCCCGATTATGAATTCAACGCTTTCCTCTCGCCCGATTATCGCCAACCTTTCATTGTTGATTTGCGCGCTGGCTATGACCATTCATCACAATATGCACAAAATGAGTATTCCGGCCGCATTTCCCCGCGGTGGCGCGTCAACGACCGCCTTTCGATGAGTCTTAGCATTGGGTATAAAATGCAGTTGAACGATATCGGTTTTGTAGATCGCATCCATGCCGAACCACTCGAAATAATCTTTGGAAGCCGCGACCTGCAGACAGTCGAAAACATTTTTAGTGCCACTTACATTTTTACCAATATGCTGGCACTCGACCTCAGAATGCGCCACTATTGGCTTTCGGCCAAATACAACCAGTTTTATGACCTCACTACCGATGGTGAATTACTGCCGACCGATTATCAGCAGGAAAATGATTTTAGTTTTAATGCTTTCAATATCGACATGAACCTACGCTGGCAGTTTGCACCGGGTAGTGAGCTGGCTTTGAGCTGGAAAAATGCAATCCTCACCCACAACCAATCCGATATCACCGACCGGTTTTTTGGCAACCTGCACAAAACGCTTCAGGCGCCCTCTGACAACAGCCTCTCGCTCAAAGTCCTTTATTATCTCGATTACAGCTATCTGAAAAAGAAGAAAGAATTCCCTGAATAATAGGAATCCGCGAATTGCCACTAATTTTTAATCGTATTAATTTGCTAAATTCATGTGAATTCGTGGAGGCTTTTTGTAAATTTGCGCTTTCGCTAAATTTTCATTAAAAAAAACTTTTGAATTATGAAAAAAATTAAAATAATGATGGTGCTAATGTTTCTGGCACTGGCAGGTTTCGGACAAATTGTGATTCCCGACGACACCATCAAAAACCAAACGGACGGGCAAGGGCTTAAGCAAGGCTATTGGGAAGAAATGGTTGGCAGCGCCAAAACCATTGGCACCTACGTGGATGGACAAAGGCACGGCACATGGCTTTTTTATCATCCTAACGATGTAATTCAAAGCATTCAAACCTACAACATGGGCAACAAGGAAGGCCTGTTTGTGGAGATCGAAAAACGCGGCTATTACGTTTCGGAGAAGTTTTATAAAGCTGATGTGCTACACGGTCCTGCCCGCACCTTCGATCGTGGCTCGCGCCTCATACTCGAAGAAAACTATCGCAACGGATTGCAACAGGGGCAGCGCATTGCCTTTTATGATAATGGTCAAACCCAGGAGGAGTCTCATTTTGAGGATGGACTCAAGGACGGACCGTCAATATGGTACAGCCGGGATGGGAAATTGATTGCCGAATACAACTACAGACAGGGCGAATTTGAAGGCATTCAGAAAACTTACTATGACGATGGTGCGCCGATGACCGAAGAAACCTACAGCCACAACCTGCGCCAAGGGCCTTTCAGGGAATACTATCAGGATGGAACTTTGAAAACCGAAGGCGAATATGATAATAATCTGAAGAATGGTGTCTGGAAAGAATACAATGCTGACGGCTCGATTGCCAGTCAATTGAAATACCGCAAAGGAGAAAAGAAATAATGGCTTTAGAACGTAAGATTATCAATCCTTTTTCGGGTAAGCCCGGCTACAACTGCTTTGGCTGCTCTCCCGACAATAAGCTCGGCTTGCGTCTTTCGTTTGTGAACGAAGGCGAATATCTTGTAGCACAATGGCAACCCGAGCCGCAGTTTCAGGGCTACCAAAATCTGTTGCACGGCGGCATTCAAGCTACGCTGCTCGACGAAATAGCAAGTTGGTATGTGTATGCACGCATGCAAACTGCCGGCGTAACTTCGCATTTGGAGGTTCGTTACCGCAAGCCGGTTTATACGGATCAGGGGTCACTTAAACTGCGTGCCCGGCTCCTCGAAAAACGACACAACCTGGCCGATATAGAAACGGAACTGCTCAACAGCGAGGGAGTGCTTTGTGCCGGCGGCGTGATTCAATATTATACCTTCAATGAGCAAACTGCCCGCGAAAAATATTTCTATCCAGGCGCAGAGGCTTTCTATTCGGAGTGATTTTTAGGAGCTTCAATAACCTTGTGCTTTTGCGAAGGTTCGGTTTTTTATTTGAGCTAGCGACCTGAAGGCCGGGGTTAGTGATTCCAGATTTATTTCGTCAGACTATAACTCCTTCGCCACTTTTTCCATTAGGTCGGGCCACACGATGTCGGTGGCTTTGGTGCCAAAACGGAGCATGAGCAGATTGCGTTGTGGGTCGATATAAATGTATTGCCCCAGCAGACCTTTGGCAAAGATGGTACCGTCGTCTTTCACGCGCCAGTGGCGGGTGTAGCTGTAGCCTTGCCCGTCGCGCGAATCATTTACAATCTGCATCGTTTCCTTTACCCATTCTTCCGGAATAATTTGTTTGCCCTGCCAATTTCCGTCGTTGAGGTAGAGACGGCCAAAGCGCGTAAAGTCGCGCGCCGGCGCGTCGAGACAGCAAAAAGCCTTGATGGTTCCGTGGCGCTCGCTGTCGATGCTCCACCCGATATCAGTGGACATGCCGAGTGGTTTCCATAGCTTTTCGCTTAGATATTCGTTGAGTGGAACGCCGGTAGCGCGCTCCAGCACCATGCCCAGCAGCAGCGTGTTTACGCTCTGGTAATTGTAAAATTCATTGGGTGGCTGCTCAATTTTTAATTTTAAAACATATTTCTGCAGGTTGGTGCCGTAGTAATATTTGGCCATGTCGGCAAAAGGACTCAAATAGCCTTCGTTGAAACGTATTCCCGAACGCATGTTCAGCAAGTTGTCGATGGTGATCTGTTGGAAAGCTGTGTCGTTTTCGAGCAGCTCCGGAATAAAATCTGTCACTGGTTGATACACCGATTGAATCGCTCCTTCACCGATGGCAATGCCGATGAGGGCCGAAACAAAAGATTTGCTTACCGAAAATGATGGCATGATGGAAGCTGAGTCAGTGCCTTTGAAATAATGTTCGTAGAGCAGTGTGTCGTTGCGGATAATGAGAAAAGCCAGCGTGTGGTTTTGATCGAGGAACGTGGTAAAATCGTTGGAGCTATTCTCCTGTTGCCACAATGGAGGGAGCTGCGGATCAATAGGTTTGCTGGCTTTGTAAAATTCAAAATTGACACTGTCGGTAGCAACGGGTGCTGCTGCAAATTTTTTATAATCATCAGCATCGGCAAAGTTCCAGTAGAAGAACCGCCCAATGTGACAAGCGTTGAATAGTATTGCCACAAGGAGCATCAGGATCAGCAGGAAACTCTTTTTTGCCATTGTCATTACGAATTATTTATGGATTTCAAAATTAAAAATATTAGTCAGCCTATGGCGGAGTTATTTATTTTTAATAAAAATAACATCATTATCTGCTTAAAAAATTTCGCGCTAAGCAGGATTGTCTATTTTTGTTTGTCGGATGTTTTAATGGTATTAAAACAAAAAGAAGTTTTGTAATCAATAAAAAATAAGCACTATGGCTGATCTTAGCACAAATTACATGGGTTTCAAATTGCGCAATCCTGTGATAGCCGCCAGCAGCGGACTCAATAAATCGGTAGATAATCTGATAAAACTCGAAGAACATGGCGCCGCCGCCGTGGTTTTAAAATCGCTCTTTGAGGAGCAGATACTGCACCAGGCGACCAAGACCATGAGGCACAGCGAGAATCATGAAGTTTACGCTTATCCCGAAGCGGAAGACTACATTGGCCACTACACCCGCGAGCGTGATCTGGGCGAATATCTGAAACTGATCAGCGATGGCAAAAAAGCAGTTTCTATTCCCATCATCGCCAGCGTCAACTGTATTTCGCCTTCGGAGTGGGTATCCTTTGCGCGAAGGATTGAAGATGCCGGCGCCGACGCACTGGAGCTGAATATTTTTATTTTGCCTTCCGACACCAAGCACGATTCGTTGCAAAACGAACAGGTTTATTTCGATATCGTCAGCGAGGTGATGCGGCTGGTAACGATTCCGGTGGCTGTTAAAATCAGTTATTATTTTTCGAGCCTTGCCAAGACGGCGCTCAAGCTATCGTGGACGGGTATTGCAGGGATGGTCTTGTTCAACAGGTTCTTTGCTCCCGACATCAACATCAATACCTTCGACGTCACCTCCTCGCATGTCTTCAGCACACCCGACGAAATGGCAATTTCTTTGCGTTGGGTGGCTATGCTCTCCGATCGGCTGCATTGCGATATTGCCGCCACCACGGGCATCCATGATGGCGAAGCAATGATAAAACAACTTTTAGCCGGAGCCAAAGCTGTGCAGGTAGCCTCTACGCTTTACAAAAACGGATTTGGACGCATTGGCGAAATGACGCAGTTTATGGACGACTGGATGACAAAGCACAAGTTCAACACTACTGCCGACTTTATTGGTCGTCTTAGCCTCAAATCTGCCGAAGATGCCGCCGCCTATGAGCGCGTTCAGTTTATGAAACACTTTGCTGGAATAGAATAGAATAAGTTTTTTTCAAAAGTACTACGCACAAACCGTCTGACTTATTAGGCGGTTTTTTTGTTTTGGGAATGGTGGGATAAGAAAGCGGTTTTTGATTTCCCCGCATCGTAAGCCTGATGCCACAATAAGCAATTAAACCAATATAGGCCGCCGTTTGGGTGATTTGAAAAAGTCGCGGAACTCTGGTGGGCCGGTCAGGTATTTGCCAGTAAAGTCGTCAATTTCATCAATTGTTTTGTTGCTCAGCAAATCCGATACATCATCCATTGAGCCGGCACCCATCATAAAGGGACGCATGTCGGTGTTGAGATAGCCGCCATTGAAGTGGCCGGCAATCTGATATTCGTCGAGTTCGACTACCGATTTTCCGGTGACGGAACAATGTGATAGCAATTCAAGCACGTCGCGTTCCGATTCAGGGCGCTCTTCTGCCGGGGCGTTCAGCATGTCGGCAACCTGCTCATTAAAGAAACGTTGCAGGTTGGCACGCGATTCCTCAGAGTAGCTTTGCGTAAGCTTCAGCGCACAGTCGAAGCAGATGGCAAACTCGTATTGCGATTCAATTTTGCCACTGACGATGTTTTTTCGGAACACCTTTTCGATCATGTAATCGGCGCTGGTTTCGATGAGTTGCTTTTCGCAAACCTGGCATTTGGCAAACGGCATGTGCGTGAGGCTGTCGTAGAATAGGCGGGGTATCTCGATGCCACGATGGCTCCTGAAATCAAAATAATTATCCATAAAAGTGTCTGTTTTTTTTGGTCAAAAGTAGTAAACAATCCATTAAACCATAAGTTTGGTTAAGAATAGGGAAGAGAAGAATCCGCGAATTTCCGCTAAATATTTATTCGTGTTAATTAGCGGGTTGTATTCCCACGAATTAACGTGAATTAAGCTAATTAACGGGAAAGGAATCAGATGAAAATTTATTGCTAACGTATGAGATGTGCGGTTTTGGGGTGTGCCTAAGCTATGTTTATTTTTGCAGGCTCTGCCTGCATTTTCTGATAATTGGACAGGCAGAGCCTGTAATAATAGAGCGAACGAGGCACAGCCTCTTCCAAACACTGAGAAGAGAAGAATCCGCGAATTTCCGCTAAATATTTATTCGTGTTAATTACCGGATTGTATTCCTGTTTCGATGGGTCATCAAAATTGGTTTATTTTGCAAAAGCAACAAAAAATAGTGATCGTTGATGGAAATAGAAATCGATAAGGATGCCGGATTTTGCAGCGGTGTGTCGCGCGCAATACGGCTGGCAGAGCAGGAGCTGAGCCAGCACGGGCAACTCTATTCGCTTGGCGCCCTCATCCATAACGAGGCCGAATCGAATCGGTTGGAGCAGTTGGGTTTGCGTGTGATCGACCATCAACAGTTTGCTGTTTTGCAGGATGCCACCGTGCTTATCCGAGCGCATGGTGAGCCGCCCGCTACATACGAAACAGCCCGTAAAAACAACCTGCGGCTCATCGAC
>CAZTCX010000002.1:31727-64227 GCA_964612515.1 uncultured Lentimicrobiaceae bacterium
GTTTTGCGCCTGCAGCAAAAGGTGAAGAAGGCGCACCTGCAGCCGGAGGTGCAGGTGGTAATTTTTGGACGCAAAAATCACCCGGAGGTGATTGGCCTCAACGGGCAGACCGGCAACCGTGCTATTATTGTCGAAGCGGAAGACGATTTGAAGCAGATAGATTTTGCGCGGCCTATTTATCTTTTTGCGCAAACCACCCAAAACAGAAACCTTTACCAGCAACTCACCGAAAGCATCGCTAAGGCCGGAAGTGAAATTATAGACGCCGACATGCTGCATTTTACCACTACTGACAGCATCTGCCGCCAGGTGAGCAGCCGCGACAGCCGGATGGCGCAGTTTGCCAAAGAGCACGATGTGATTATCTTCGTCAGTGGCGCAAGCTCTTCCAACGGGAAATATCTCTGCGGAGTTTGCCGTGAAAACAATGCAAAGACTTTTCAGGTCGCAGCCATCGATGAAATAAAAAATGAATGGTTTACTGGTGCGAAAAAAGTTGGCATCACCGGCGCCACCTCCACACCGCTTTGGCTCTTGAGCCAGGCTGCAGCGCATATTAAAACAATAATTAAAAATCGGCAAAACGACGATGTTTCTTAAAAATCTACAGCTACATAATTTTAAAAATATCGCTGAAGCGGATATGGATTTCTCGGCGCGCGTCAATTGTTTTATTGGCGACAACGCCGCCGGCAAGACCAACCTGCTCGATGCTATTTATTACCTTTCCTTTTGCAAAAGTTATTTCAACGCAATCGACTCGCAAAACATCCGGCACGAAGAGCCTTATTTTTCCATCACCGGAAGGTACGATCTCAACAGCCGCGCCACCGAAATGATCCAATGCGTTCAGAAAAGAAATCAGAAAAAGAGTTTTAAACTTAATAAAAAAGAATACGACCGGCTTTCCGATCACATCGGCTTGTACCCGTTGGTGATGATTTCGCCTTACGACCGCGACCTGATCAACGAGGGTAGCGATGTGCGGCGCCGGTTTATTGATAGCATTATCTCCCAATTCGACAAAACTTACCTCGACGATCTCATTAGTTATAATAAAGTGCTGGCACAGCGCAATGCCCTTTTGAAGGATTTTGCCGAAAGTCGCACTTACCATGCGGATTCGTTGCAGATTTGGGACGACCAACTTGCACAGCTCGGCATGAAAATTTATCCGGTGCGGCAGCAGTTTCTGGAAGCTTACATCCCTGTGTTTGAAAAATATTTCCAATTAATTTCGGGTGGCATCGAAAGCGTAGAAATACATTACGAAACGCAACTTGAGAAGGATAACATGGCCGCGTTGCTTGAAGGGTCTCTGCAGCGAGACCGCGCCTCACGTTTTACCAACGTGGGCATTCACAAAGACGACTTGATTTTGAATATTCAGGGACATCCTGTAAAGAAGTTTGGATCACAAGGTCAGCAGAAGTCGTTCATCGTAGCGCTGCGTCTGGCGCAATATGAATACATCCGCGAACTCAAAGGCTACAAACCCATCATGCTTCTCGATGATATTTTTGATAAACTCGACGACAAGCGCGTGGAGCAACTCATTCAGCTCACTAGCGAAAACAACTTTGGTCAGGTTTTCATCACCGACACGCAACGTGAGCGCATCGAGCATCTGCTCGAAAAGGTAAATGCCGATCATCGGATTTATTATATCCGTCAGGGAGTCCCCGAGGAAGTTAAAAACCACACCAAACCCACCGACCATGTATAAAGATCCCAACGTAGTAAGCCTGGGTGATGCCATTCGCTTGATATTAAATAAATATCGTCTCGATCAAAAGTTTAACGAGGCAGGGCTAATCAACTCGTGGGAGCAGGTAGTGGGTGTCATGATAGCGCGGCACACGGTGCAACTGAGCGTTTTCAGGCGCACACTTTTCGTAGAAGTCGATTCAGCCTCTCTGCGCAACGAGCTTACCTACGCACGCGAAAAGATCAAAAAAGCTCTCAACAAAGTGGCCGGCGCAGATATTATCGATGAGGTGGTGTTTAAGTGAGAATATCCTTTTCGGAAAAGAACAACAATCTGGTATGTCAACATTATTTTTAGTAATATGCTTCGAGATGTATTAACGGAGGGTTCGGATATTGTTTTTATCGAAATCGAACCCCACTTTTTGGAATACTTGCACAAACGGAAGTAATCGTTGAAGCACCTCAGGTTTGCGTAAAAGTCATGGACATTATAGCCGGGCTGCCAAAGCTGGAATTTGAAACTTAAAAATCAATGATAATATTGAAGATAGATTAACAGCAGATTTTGATGTTGCTTTTGCGGAACAGCAAAACGAGCAGCATCAGTAAGGTTACGTTAGTCCGGAGAGTAGATTTTATAGTATATTGCACCGCATTGGATTTACACCTACCAAACTTAGACCTGATAATTGAATTAATGATATTGTGCTGCCTTCAACTTCGAAAAGGCTAAAAGTTTTGGGACGAAAAATACTGATCAACTTAAAGAACTTCTTACAATTTAGTTTACATTTTATAAAATTTATTTTAACAAACATGAGCAATTTCACTGTAAATGAGAAATTTATAACGAAGCCATCTTCAGCCATTATTGAAGTAATAAGGGAAAAGCTTGAAGAACTTAAATATTTTGTTGGCATTGGTGCAGGAAAAAAATACGAAATAAGAAGAGTTACCTCACAAGGAATAGTTTACGTAGGAAGTCAACGGATCAGTGGTCAGCCTGAATCTTTTTCCTTAAAAGAAATAGAAATGGCCATTGAAGTTATGAAAAAGCTTCCAGTTTTCAATACAGATAATGTGTTGTTAAAAGAAAAAATACCCAGCAGTCTTTATCTAAAAAGAACCCCGCTTTTTGGAATACTCGCACAAACGGAAGTAATCGTTGAAGTGACGGCTTAGAGCCACTTGAAATCGGCGGACATTGTGGCCGGACAGCCTGAGTTGCATTATAAGAGTCGAAAAATGCTTTTAGTACCGGTGACAATTGGTTTCTTTCTTCCCTGATTTTTGCTCCAGAAGGATTAACTATGAGTGGATATGTTTTTTTATACATTTGCACTTCCGCTTGAGTAAAAACTTTCACTGGCTATGAAAACCGATTCCCATCAGATTTCGGCGAAAAGTATGGGTTTAAATCCCATCACACTTTCGTTTCCTGACCAAACGGAACGGCAATTCCTTAAGCGTTATTTGCAGGATTCGCTGTTTCAATTGCGGGTGGCCTTTGTGCTGGTCATTTTTTTGTACAGCCTTTTTGGGTTTCTCGATGTAATGAAAGTTCCCGAAGAGGCTGCATATTTTCATCGCATCCGATTTTTATGGGTCGTTCCGCTGCTGTCGGTTGTTTATCTGCTCTCTTTCACAAAATTATTTGCGCGCATTTGGCAGGAGCTGCTTATGTTGTCGTTTGTGGTGGCCGGTGGCGGCATTGCATTGATGATCATCAAAGTGCCCGAGAATTTTGCTTATTACGGCGGGATGATGCTCATTTTTGCTGCGGGCTATTTCTTTATAAAACTGCGGTTTTTTGGTGCCTCTGTGGCTGGTTGGCTCACCTTGTTCATTTTTGATATCGCCGCCGCTTATGCTGGCACCATAGATCTATTGACTTTGGTCACTATTAATTTCTTTTACATCTCTATCAATATCATTGGTATGATGGCCGCTTATTACATCGAGCTTTATGCCAGGCGTGATTTTTTTCTCAATAACGAGCTAACGCACGAACAGGAAAAGGTGCTCGAAGCCAACCGCACCCTCGAACACAAAGTGATAGAGCGAACCGCCCAGCTTACCCAACGAAACATCGAACTGATAACTGCTAAAGAGCAGGCCGAGCGATCAGACAAATTCAAGTCGTTGTTTTTGGCTAACATGAGCCACGAAATTCGCACCCCGATGAATGGTATCCTGGGTTTTGCTGAGCTTATCCGCGAAACCGACGACCCTGATGAAATTGCCGAAAATGTGGACATTATCATCACCAATGGAAAGCATCTTCTCGGCCTGATCAACGACATCGTTGACATTTCCAAAATAGAAGCAGGGCTGATGGAGCTTAAGTCGCAGCCATTCGATCTGAATGAGCTCATGCGCGAGCTGCATGCTTTTTTTGAAAATGACGCCATCGTTCTTCGCAAAGGACTCGAAATCCGGATGCATTGTGACCTTCAGAATGGTGTAAAAATTACATCCGACCACATGCGCCTCAAACAGGTTCTGGTTAATTTGCTAAAAAACGCCTGTAAATTCACACAGAAAGGCAGTGTCGAATTTGGTTATCATTTTGACGACGACAATTTAATTTTTTCGGTAAAAGATACCGGCATAGGAATCGCCGAGGAGGAAAAGGAGATGATTTTTCAGCGGTTTATGCAGGCTGCCACCAGCATCACTCCCAATGAAGAAGGCTCTGGCCTGGGTTTGACTATTACCAAAGCAATAGTAAATGTGATGGGCGGCGACATTTGGCTGGAGAGTACGGTGGGCGAAGGATCGACTTTTTATTTTAATCTACCACTTAAACCATCCGAAAGTATATCTTTACCATCGGATTCTCAACACAACATTCCCATGGAAAGCAATTGGAGTGATAAAACAATTCTTGTAGCCGAAGATGTGGCAACCAATTATTTGCTGGTGCAAAAATCGCTACGCAAAACTGAAGTGCAGCTAATTTGGGCACAGACGGGACTGGAAGCAGTAGAAGCGGTTCAAAATAATCCGGCAATCGATCTGGTGCTGATGGACGTCCGCATGCCGGTAATGAACGGACTGGATGCAACCCGAAAAATAAAAGAGATGCGTCCCGACTTGATCGTGATTGCACAGACGGCTTATGCCATGGATGGCGATCGCGAAAGCAGCATGGAGGCCGGATGCGACGACTACATTTCCAAGCCCATCAACCTGAAGTTGTTTATCGAATTGATAGCTAAATATCTCGATTAGATTTTTTGTTTTAAGTTTTGTCTTTAAATGACTCATCATCTGCCTGCTCACAATATCTCTTTACTTTTTGTCGAGGATAACGATACCATCCGTTTTTTGTACAATAAATTACTGGCAGGCAGGGTGCGTCATTTTCAAGTTGCCCAAAACGGACAGGAAGGCCTGGATCTCTACCGCCTGCACAAACCCGATCTTATTATTACCGACATAAGCATGCCTGTGATGGATGGCCTGCAGATGATTAGCCATATCAAACGCGAAGACACCGACGTGAAAGTGGTGGTGATGTCGGCCTACAGCATCAAGGAATATTTCCTGGAAGCCATCAATCTGGGTGTAAATGGCTATCTGATAAAACCTGTGGATGCTTCACGGATTTTCAGCATCATCGATGAGCTGGCCGGGCAAATCCTTATGCGGCGGCAGCTCGAAGAAAAAGAGAGCCACCGCCGGCAGGCCGAAGAAAGTCTGAAGCGTTCGCTAAACGAAAAGGACATCCTCCTGCGCGAAGTGCACCACCGCGTAAAAAACAATATGCAAATCATCTCCAGCATTCTGCGCATGCAGCAGCGGCAGATGAGCGACCCGGAGATGATTGCCGCCCTCGAAGAGTCGCAAAATCGCATCCGCTCGCTTGCGCTGATACACGAAAATTTGTATCGCAACGAAAACCTGGCAAACATTCTTTTTTCAAATTATGCTACCAGCCTGGCCAACAATCTGGCACGCTCCTTTGCCGACCAGCAAGGACGTGTTACTTTTCGTTTCGACATCCCAGAAGTTTATCTGCCGCTCGACATTGGCATTCCCTGCGGCCTCATCATCAATGAGCTGATAAGCAATGCCTTTAAATATGCTTTCGCAAATATGGAAAAAGGGATCATCAGCATCTCTCTAAAACAGGGGCATGATGAACGCTATCATCTCATCGTGCACGACAATGGCCCCGGACTACCCGAAGGAAAACTTTTGGAAAAAAAAGGCTCATTGGGCATGAAAATTATAAAAACACTGGCGCAACAAATCGGCGGGGCACTGACTTACGAATACTGCGATGGCGCCAAATTTACCATCGACTTTCAAATCTAAATTATTAATAAAACATGGCTAGTTATAAAATTTTAATTGTAGAAGATGAACTGCTGGTGGCCACTGACATTCAGGAAAGCCTCGAGATGCTTGGCTACACCGTGATCGATTCGGTAGCTACCGGAGCCGATGCCATCCAAAGCGTAAACCGCGAGCTGCCCGATGTGATCCTGATGGACATCATGCTGCGCGGCGAAATGACCGGAATTGAAGCTGCTCAGGCCATCAACCGGCAACACGATGTGCCCATCATTTACCTCACCGCCAATGCCGATCCCGCCACCATCGACAAAGCAAAGTTTTCGCTGCCTTACGGATACATCATCAAGCCTTTTACCGACAAGGATTTGCAGACAAACATTGAAATTGCACGCTTTAAATTTATGAACGATCTGAAGGCGAAAATGGAAAGCGATCAATACAATAGGTTTTTTCAAAAGGTTGCCAATCATGGTGACGTAATTTTTGTGGATGGGAGCAACGGCCTGGAGAAAGTTCATCCCGGCCTGATCTATTACGTGGAAGGCGACGACACCCAATCCGTGATTTATACTTTTGATGGTGAGATAAGTCTGGAAAAATCCATAGATGAAATACAGAATTTGCTGCCGGCAGAGCTATTTGTAAAAGTTAGTGAAAGGCATTTGGTAAATATTCAGAAGATATTTCTGGTGAAATTCCCTGAAGTGATTGTAGCCGACCGGATGAGTGTGCTCATTGCTGATGCCGACAAGGAACATGCGTTGGTAAAAGCAGCCGGGCAGAAAAATTAATACCTTTTTTTAACCATCCACCAAGTGAGCCAATGAACCAAAGTGTAGAAATGGATACAATTCAGGATAAGATAGAGCATCTGCTAAGAAGGCATGGCCCCGAGCCGTCCGAATACGAAGAGTTGCTGTCGTTTGTAGATGCAATGGAGGCGCAGGATGTAGAAGCTTTTCGTGCAGCAATGCAGCCCATACTTACGCCTGATACCATCATCGGCTTTTCGTTTACCAAGCCTTTTGGATACAATGGTGACTTTTTCATTATCGAAAAGATTTATCAGAAATACGTAAACCCGGATGAACGCTACCGCCGCTGGGACGAATTTTTCCATACTTTCCCGGCTGCCATCGCCGTGGTCAACCGCAAGACATTGGCCAGAAAGGTATTTGGTGAACTTAACCAAAGCGCCGGCGGCAAGCAGCGGCAGGTGCTGATACTCGGCAGTGGCCCCGTAACGGAGGTTTATGAATATTTTCAGCAAAACCCGGATAACCACCTCACATTCGACCTGCTCGACCTCGACAATCGTTCCATCGCTTACGCTAAAAATAAGCACCGCAACAACCTGCATTGTATGAATTTCCACAATCAAAACGTGATCCGCTACAATCCCGAAAAGCAATACGATTTGATCTGGAGTGCCGGCTTGTTCGACTATTTCAAAGACAAGCACTTCGTGTTCCTCATCCGGCGCTATTACGAATTTGTGAAAGAAGGCGGCGAGATGATCATTGGTAATTTCAATATTGATAATCCTTCGCGCAAGATTATGGAGGTGCTTGGCGACTGGTTTTTATATCACCGCAGCATCGACGAGCTGCGCGACTTTGCCCTCCGTGCCGGCATTCCTGATTGTAATATTTCTGTGATAAAAGAGCCGCTGGGCATCAATCTATTTTTAAGGCTAAGGAAGTAGGGGGGCTACGAATCAGGAGAGGAACACGCTAATCAACATGCAAATGCTCAAAATAAAAGCATCATTTCGAAAATAATCTGATGCCGGAAATGAAAATAAAATCTTTGATATTGTAGGTGAATAATTTCAAATCATAGGTTATTGCGGTAGCTGCAATAATTGCATCAGGAATGAGCAATCCATGACTAAGTTTGTATTTTTCCATCAATTCAATTGCTAAACGAGAAGTTGTTTCGCTGAAATGAATGATATGATACTTTTTCAGCTTTTCTCTGAATTCGGTTTGCTCTCTTTTGTTTCTGATGCCCTGGATTAATTCCATTGTACTAATTGATGGGATGAGAATGTTATCTAATCCAATGCTTTCAAGAGTATTTATAGTGTCTATCCTGCCAGCGAACCAAGAAATGAAAATATTGGTATCACAAAGGATTAGTTCCTTTTCCATGCTTTGTTGCGTAGTTCGTCAAGTGTGATGTTTCTATCTTCCCATATACCTGCAAAGTCATTAATAGAAGGTTTTTCAGTTGCCCATTGAACCGGGAGGGTTTTTTTACCTTCATCTGAAGGCTTTATTGTCCGATCCAATTCAATGATAAAGTTGAATTTCTTCAGCATGTCCATAATTATTGTAACGTTCTCGGAACCGTCAATTTTTATCGTAATTATTTCCATTTTATATTCCCTTTCTAACTTTTATCGTCAAATGTAACGATAAAAAAACCCGGATGTTTCTCCCGGGTTTATAATTTTCGTTCGTATTTATTATTCGGCTCCGCGGCCGTGGCAGTTTTTGTACTTCTTGCCACTACCACACGGACACATTTCGTTGCGGCCTACCTTTTTCTCCACTTTCACAGGCTGCGGCTTTTGCTTTTGCTGCGTGTTGCTGTGTGATTGTGAAAGCAGGTCGTCACGGCCTTCCTGCAGGCGGCGCCGGTCGGCACGGCGTGGCATCTGAGCCTCACGCACGTTGGACGGTTCTTGTATTGGCAGGTTGGCTTTTATCAGGAAAGAGATGATTGCGCGATTGGTGCGTTGTACCATTCCTTTGAAAAGCTCAAACGATTCGAGCTTGTAGATTAACAGTGGGTCTTTCTGTTCGTAGGTAGCGTTTTGTACACTTTGCTTCAGGTCGTCCATCTCGCGCAGATGCTCTTTCCAGGCATCATCGATAAACGAAAGCACGATGCTTTTCTCGATGGACAAAGTTATTTCGCGACCGCCATTTTCATAAGCCTTTTTAAGATTGGCCACAGCCTGACGCTGGCGCATGCCGTCGGTGATAGGAATGGCGATGTTTTCATAGCGAGACTCATTTTCGTAAACCTGCTTTATGACCGGGAAAGCCTTCTCGGCAATAAGTTTCATCTTGTTGCGATAAGCAGCATACACGTGGTCGAAGAGTTGATTGGTAAGGTCATCTTTCGATCCCTCCGAAAATTCTTTATCGCTGATCGGCACGGTGAGTGCCATATCTTTAAGTATTTCCAGACGGAATCCTTCGTAGTCGCCGCTGGTTGTGTAGTCGGCCACGATCTGGTCGCAGAGGTCGTACATCATATTGGAAATATCCACAGCCAGCCTTTCCCCGTAAAGGGCATGACGACGTTTTTTATAAATCACCTCACGCTGGGAATTCATCACGTCGTCGTATTCGAGCAGTCGTTTACGGATTCCGAAGTTGTTTTCTTCTACTTTCCTTTGTGCTCTTTCTATGCTTTTGCTAATCATCGAGTGCTGGATCATCTCGCCTTTGTCGATGCCCAGCCGATCCATTATCTTCGAGATTCGTTCGCTGCCAAACATACGCATCAGGTCGTCTTCGAGCGAAACGAAAAATTGTGAACTTCCCGGGTCGCCCTGACGTCCGGCACGACCACGCAACTGGCGGTCGACGCGGCGTGACTCGTGGCGCTCGGTTCCGATGATTGCCAGCCCACCTGATTCTTTCACTCCCTGGCCCAACTTGATGTCGGTACCACGACCAGCCATGTTGGTGGCGATGGACACCTTACCGGGTTGCCCGGCTTCGAGTACAATGTCGGCCTCTTTTTGGTGCAACTTGGCGTTGAGGATATTGTGCGGAATTTTACGGCGTTGCAACATGCGGCTCAGCAGTTCCGAAGTTTCTACCGAAGTGGTTCCCACCAGTGATGGACGCCCCTTTTCTACCAAAATCGCAATCTCGTCAATCACGGCGTTGTATTTCTCACCTTTGGTTTTATACACCTGGTCTTCGCGGTCGTCACGGGTAATGGGACGATTGGTAGGAATCACCACCACATCCAGTTTATAAATGTCCCAAAACTCGCCGGCTTCCGTTTCAGCAGTACCTGTCATACCCGCCAGCTTCTTATACATTCGGAAGTAGTTTTGCAGGGTGATGGTGGCGTAAGTTTGTGTGGCGGCTTCTATCTTCACATCTTCTTTGGCCTCGAGTGCCTGATGCAAACCATCAGAGTAGCGACGGCCTTCCATGATACGCCCCGTCTGCTCATCCACAATCTTCACCTTATTATCTACAATGATGTATTCCACATCTTTTTCGAAAAGAGAATAGGCGCGAAGCAGTTGGTTTACCGAATGCACACGTTCCGACTTTACAGAAAATTCGTTGGTAAGTTCGCTTTTGCGCTGTATTTTTTCTTCGTCCGTAAGGTTTAGTTTGTCCAGATCGGCAAGCTCTGATCCCAGGTCAGGCAGAATAAAGAAGCTGTTATCGTTGTAAGAGCCACTCAGCAGGTCGATGCCATTGTCGGTGAGTTCGATGCTGTTGTTTTGTTCTTCTATGATAAAATAAAGCGGATCGTTGATGATGTGCATGTGCTTGCTTTGCTCCTGCATGTAGAAGTTCTCGGTCTTTGTCATCAGCGATTTCATGCCTGGCTCACTCAGGAACTTGATGAGCGCTTTGTTTTTGGGAAGACCGTGGTGGGCTCTGAGTAGCAGCTCGCCGCCCTTTTTCTGATTTTCATCACTCACGTTGTCGCCGTCGAGGAGTTGCTTGGCTTCCGCCAATATTTTGGTAACCAGCGAACGCTGGGCGTTGTAAAGTTTCTCTACGTTGGGACGCATTTCCTCAAACAACTGATTGTCGCCCTTTGGTGTCGGACCCGATATGATGAGCGGCGTACGCGCATCGTCGATCAACACAGAGTCCACTTCGTCCACGATGGTATAGTTGTGTGGACGCTGTACCATCTCTTCGGGATTGCTGGTCATGTTGTCGCGCAGATAGTCGAAGCCAAACTCATTGTTGGTTCCGTAGGTGATGTCGCAGTTGTAGGCGTGCCGGCGCGGTTCGCTGTTGGGTTCGTGGCGGTCGATGCAATCCACCGTCAGGCCGTGAAACATAAAGAGCATTCCCATCCATTCGCTGTCGCGCTTGGCCAGGTAGTCGTTTACGGTAACGATATGAACGCCTTTGCCAGGCAATGCGTTGAGATAGACGGGCAAAGTAGCCACAAGGGTTTTACCTTCACCGGTTGCCATCTCGGCAATTTTTCCTTCGTGCAGCACGATACCGCCAATGAGCTGTACGTCGTAATGCACCATGTCCCATTTTATCATGTTGCCACCTGCCATCCACCGGTTGTCGTAGTAGGCTTTGTTGTCCACAATATTTACATGGTCGTATCGGGCAGCCAGATCACGGTCCATCTGTGTGGCGGTAACTTCTACTGTTTCGTTGTCTTTGAAACGGCGTGCTGTTTCCTTCATCACCGAAAAGGCCTCGGGCAGAATTTGGTTGAGGATTTCCTGGGTTTTTTCATAACTGGTGGTTTCCAGTTTGTCGATATCTTCGTACATCTTCTCTTTCAAATCCACATCCATGTCCGGATCGCTATCGATCTGCAATTTCATCTCAGCGATTTTGGAAATCTCTGGTTGGATATGATCGGCGATGCGTGCTTTGAATTCAATGGTTTTAGCGCGCAGCTCGTCGGTAGTAAGATTTTTGATGGTTTCGTAAGCCTTCAGCGTGTCGGCGAGTATGGGATTGATGGTTTTAAGGTCGCGATCGGCTTTATTACCAACTATTTTTTTCAGAAATGATTTGAACATAAAACGATTTTTTTTAGAACAGGAGCTAAGTCAACAACTATGCCTTATGCTAATTATGGTTTAAGATCATAATTTATTGTCATAGTGGCATAAAAGTTATCTGCAAAAGTAATGGAATTCGCAAAATGCAGGTAGGTGCGCTTTAGGGTATTAAAATATTAATAAAGCTGATGAATCTCAAAAGAAGGAGCCGGCCCGTCTATTTGAATAGTGATAATCCGTCGGGGATGAAGAGTGATGCGTCGCCATCGTGGCGAAGGATGTCGCGAACCACTGAGCTATTGATGGCAGTAAACTCAGGCATTGTGAGCAAAAATACGGTTTCGATGGCTGGATACAATTGCTTGTTGATCTGGGCTATGGAGCGTTCAAACTCAAAGTCGGCGGAGGTACGCAAGCCGCGAAGGATATACTGCGCGCCGATATCGCGGCAATAGTTTACCGTCAATCCGTTGTACGTGTCGATGGTCACCTGCGGATAGTCGGCAAAAACCTTTTGGATGAAGCCTGTCCGCTCTTTCACCGTGAAGTAGTTTTTCTTGTCCTGGTTGCTGCCAATAGCAATGATGATCTTGTCGAACAGCGGCAGGGCGCGTATTACGATGTTTTCGTGGCCGCGCGTGATCGGATCAAATGAACCCGGGAAAATGGCAATTCGTGGCATAATCTTTTTTTTGTGGCAAATGTAAAATTAATCACGGTAATGTTCGCATGGCGCAAAGGGCATGGCGCATGGCGCTGGGCACGAAGAGCAAGGCGCAGAAATATTTGATTGTCCGGCAAGTTTGTACTTTTTAATTTCGATTAAGATCAACAAGGTCAAAAAGCTGATATATTTTGATGGGAAATTTCCATCGGCTGCTCAGTAGCTATTTGCTCTCAGCTCTTGCGCCTTGCGCCCCGCGCCAGGCGTTCTTACTTTTTCCGCACCATCATCAGTCCGTCGCGCATGGGAACGATCATGTTTTCCACCCGCTCGTCGTTTAGCACAAATTTGTTAAATCTTAGAATGCCCTCGGTTTCTTCATCGGCATTTGCGGGATCCAGCACTTTTCCATACCAAAGCACGTTGTCTGCTAAAATTATTCCGCCCGACGGAAGCGCTTCGATGAGCATTTTGTAGTAGATGAGGTAGTTTTCTTTGTCGGCGTCGATGAAAACCAGATCAAAATCCTTGTCGATATTATCCAGAATTGTAATTGCGTTGCCGATGTGGGTCACGATTTTGTCTTGCAGACCGGCAGCTTCAAAGTATGGTTTGCCAACTTCCACCATCTCTTCATTGCTGTCGATGGTATGAATTACTCCGCCATCCGCCAGCCCCATGGCCAGATTGATGGTGCCATATCCCGTAAAGGTTCCTATTTCCAGAATCTTTTTTGGGCGAAGCATCTGGCTGATCATGCGCAGGAACTGACCCTGCAGGTGACCTGACAACATGCTCGGATACATACTTTTCTGCGAAGTCTCACGATAAAGCCTATGCAGCAGATCACTTTCGGGAGTGGTATGTGCTTCGGCGTAATCTTCGAACGCCGGATCGGTAGCTTTATAAGATTGTTGTGGCATAGTCTGATTTTGTATTAATAAAGGAGCAAAATGAATGATAAAGAAACCACGTGTTTAAAAATCCAATAATCCTAATAAAAATCAATTGTAAAAATCAAAAAAAAACAAACCGTCTAACGTAAGGTTTTTGGAATTTGGTGTTTGGAGCTTATTTGTATTTTGAGGTTGGTATTTTGATTTTTTCACGTTTTATTGTTTCTTCGGATCCCCAAGTCCTTGCTCAGGAGGATCAAGTTTGGGCAAATTTCGTGTATCAGTGCGGGCATCTACATCCTGATGAAGTACCCATTCGCCGTTGATAAAAACAAAAGCATCAAAAATATCATACCGCGGAACAGCGCCGCGAAACATCTGGCCAAGCTGTGCATTGTTGCTGCCCAGGCGGTTGAAGACGATCATTTGATCGCGCTTGCGCTTTTCGCCCGGCAGCAGTTGCATTTCGTACGCCAGATGAAAAGGTACCTGATCGGTAAAGCTGAAAAAAACGCGTTGCTGCTGCGATCCGTCCTTCATCACAAATACCGGAAGACCAAACCGGGGCGCTCCGGCACTGTCGAACCAAAGCACGTCAATCACCCGCCCGGCCATTCCTTCGGTTTCGCCATGCCAGCCTGTAAGTGTATAAAATGATTTTCCTTTTGGGCTGCGGCTGATTACCTTCCGGTACACCGCCCCCGGCCATTGAGTGTAGCTGTAGGTGCTGTCGGCAGAAGGCTGCCATTGTATTGGCTGTAGCCGAAAAGTGGTATCTCCGCTTTTCGCGTCAGCTTTCCTTACCAATCCGCTGTAATGCCAGCGATGATCGCTCAGCGGCACCACCCAGGTTAGCAGATCAAAACTGCCGTCGTCGGGCCGAAGATGTTTTATAAATTGTAGGCTATCGAAAGAAAAGGCAGGAAAAAGAGGAGTGGATAAAAAATCGGTCATCAACTGCTCGAGCTCCTGGTTGCGTTGTAGTTTGATGTTGTCAATGGTGTCGGCATAGATTACCTCTGACATCCCATGTGCCTTTGCTATAAAAATGCTATCGGCGGATTGTGCCCGTAGCAGCATAGGAAGCAATAGCAAAAGGAAGGAAGCAGTTCGAAGTTTCATCAATTTATCCGTTGTTCACAATGGTTCCGATACTTGGATCGTTGAGCACTTTGATCAGGTTGCCGGGCGTATTCATATCAAAAACTAAAATGGGCATGTTGTTTTCCCTGCAAAGCGTAAACGCCGTGAGGTCCATAATTTTTAGTTGCTTTTCGTAAGCTTCGTCAAATGTCAGGGTTTGGTATTTGACGGCGTCGGGATGCTTTTCAGGATCGGCAGTGTAAATGCCATCCACGCGCGTTCCTTTCAAAATCACATCTGCCTTCATCTCAATGGCGCGTAATGCTGCCGCCGAGTCGGTGGTGAAAAATGGATTGCCGGTGCCGCCGCTGATGAGTACCACGTATCCGGCTTCAAGATATTCGGTGACGCGCTGTCCGCTGGTTGCCTCCACGATGGGTTCGATGGCCAGCCCGCCCGTGAGCCGGCATTTGATGCCAACATTTTGCAATGCGCCCTGCATCGCCAGGCTGTTGATTACCGTGACCAACATTCCCATGTAGTCGCCCTGCACCCTGCCTATTCCCTCAGCGACGCCTTGCACGCCCCGATGGATGTTGCCACCACCGATGACGATGGCAATTTGCACACCTCTATCCACAGCCGCCTTGATATCTTCGGCATAAATTGCCAGTTGCGTCACATCAATGCCGTATTGCCGCTTGCCCATCAGCGCTTCGCCGCTAAGTTTCAAAAGTATCCGTTTGTATTTCATGCTTCAGTTTTGATTTCTTTATTAAAAAGACATTAAACAAAAAAACGATTTTATTTTTAAAAATTATAACCCAGACTAAAATAGCCCAATACACGATGGTGATAATCTGAACTCATCACGGTAACTTCTATGGGGCCGATGGGGGTTTTTACGCCCAGCGAGAGTCCGTAGCCGTTGATGGCTCTTTGCTCCTCAAAGACATCTTTCATATCAGTGGCATAGAAGCCAATGTTATATTTGGGAATGAGGAAAAAGTTGCGATAAAATTCGTACTGCAGATCCATGCGTGCCACGAGTGTGTTTTCGGCAGCCACCTGCATAAATTCTAGTCCTACAAATGGGAAGATCCCATTGAACCGACGCTCCCACAACCCGCCGAGGTACATGTTGTACTGTAATAACTGGCTGCTGTTGCGCGAAAGTTGGCTGCCTGCGTATGCGCTGGTGATAAGAGAAAGTTTTGGGAGAAGTGTGTAGGCCTGATTATAACGGGCAGCCAGGAAAGTGGTGGGTGATAAGGGATTGCCAAGGCTATCTTTTGTGGCTGAAACCAACTTGAAGTCGGTGGTGAGTCTGAATCCTTTGGTAGGGTATGTTCCACTGTTGAGGTCGTCGATTCGCAAAAAAGCAAACAGGTTGGTGTTGTATTTATAAGATGACTCCAAATCGACTAAAAAAACATTGGGTTTGACGCCTGAAAACTCCATTTCTATGCCCCCCCCAACAAGCGTATAATCGGCTATCGTGGCCTGAGAATAAATGTCGAAAAGTGCATTGGAAAAATTGAAGGTACCGCTTCGCCTCTTGTCGTTGTAGGTATAGGTTTTAAAATTTTGTGCACTCAGGCGCACACCTACGCCGGGTTTATTGCCACGCTGGTAAAGGTAGTTTGCCGCAAAATGGTTGTTGTCGCCCAGCATCAGATCAAACATAAGTTTGCCACCACTGGTCAGTACATTGCGAAAAGTCATATTCATAAGAAACGCACCTTTAAAATCGGTATCATAATGCAGTCCCAGCCGAAACTCTCCCCCTTCCTTTTCGCTCAAATCAATCAATAGCTTTTGTCCCTGGTTTTCTCCGGGCTCAAAGCGGTAGCGGATCAAATTGAAATTTTGGGTTCCATACAATCTCTCGAAGCTGCGGAATATTTTTTTGGTTGCGTATTTCTCCGGCTCCTCTATTTGGAGTATTCTCGAAACGGTGGCAGTAGAAATGTGGTCGGTACCTTTTATTACCATCTCGCTGATGAGGATGCTATCCACTGGAGCGGCATCGAGTGCATAGTCTGGCTTCATGTCGTAAAGCTGGCTGAGCGAATCGAGTAGCAACAGAATTTGCGGCAATGCAGCGCGGGCAGCTCGCTCACCGCGCAGGATGATGCTGTCAGCATGGGTGAAACTCGATACGCTATATTCGTCGAGATGGGGCTGGATGTAGATATCTGTTTTTTCGATGTTCTTGCGTTGCAGCGGCATCCGCAGAAAAAGACTTGATTGCCCCAGTATTTGAATAATTGAAGTAAGCTCGTCTCCACTTTGTGGGCCTCTGGTAACATCTACACCTATTATTATATCAGCACCTTTTTCTAAAACTTCCTCCACCGGAAAGTTATTGAAGAGGCCGCCATCAACAAGCATCCGCCCGTCCACGATCACCGGTGGAAATATGGACGGAATTGCCATGGTGGCGCGCAAGGCATCAGGAAGATAGCCATGGTCGAGTGTTACACTTTCGCCTGTTTCGATGTCGGCAGCAATGCACAAAAATGGGATGTGCAATTCATCGAAGTCGTTGATGTCCCAGCCCGGACTGGCATAATATGAAATAAGATTGTAGATGGATTGTCCGGCAACGAGCCCACGGGGGAGGGTGATTTTTTTGTCGCGGAAGGGCAATGAAAAAAAGTATTTGTCATCATCTTGCTTTTCAATCATCGAGAGGTTTCGGCGCAGGATTTTGTCGCTAAGTATAGATTCCCAATTTTGTTCTCTCACAATTTTTTCGAGCGAATCGGGATGGTATCCCAATGCAAAAAGGCCACCCATGATACCGCCCATGCTGGTACCGCCAACAAAGTCGATGGGTACGCCAGCTTCTACCAGCACTTTGATGGCGCCGATATGCGCAAATCCTTTGGCGCCGCCGCCACTTAGCACAAGTCCTATTTTAGGGCGTCCTTCTTTTGCAGTTTGCGCAAACAGGGGTGGCCATCCAAAAGCAAGTGTTAAAAAAAATATGATTGTAAGTGTCCGGTGCATCGAATTATTAAATCGGACTTTAAAAATAAAAAAATAACAGCAGAAGAAATATTTCCGCTGCTGTTGCTATTTAATTTTCGGTTGAACCGAAATTTCTAATGATCGCAGAGGTTAACGCCGGCTACCAGCGTGTCGTTCAGCAGGTCATTTACCAGCTCGCGCGAATCTTTTGGGGCGACGCCCACGTAAACGTTAATCTTGTTATCGTTCAGGATTTGAATGGCGCGCTGGCCAATGCCTCCAGCAATAACATCGGTCACACCCTGCTCGTGCAGCCATACCGGGATCACACCCGGCTCGTGTGGCGGCGGCACGAGTTGTTCCTCGTTTACAATTTTTTGGCCTTCGGTGGTAAAAACAGTGAAAACATCGCTGTGCCCAAAATGGCCGCACAGTACATTGTCTTTTAATGGAATAGCAACTTTCTTCATTATTATGATTTTTTTAATGATTCTGCAAAAATAACGATCATTTCCCAGCAAGGCAATTTTACAAATCCAAAACATCAGGGTGGGATATTACCTTTTGTTACATCTCATGTAATTCATAAACTGCCTATGAGGCCTGGTCGAAAAAAAATAACAATCTTTGTGAGCTTCATGTACGTCCATGACGATTTTACTTCGACGGCAGACGGATAGCTCCTGAAATGATTTGATTTCGCTGCTTCTTGAAAGTGTAACTGTTAGCCGTGGCGGTATGAAAATAGATTAAGTAAGTCCTTTTTTTAATATTAATAAATATTCCAATTTCATGAGTATTACAAAAAACATGATTTCAATTTTGTTGATGTTAATCCTGACATCAACAGTGGCTACAGCGCAGATTGACGATGCACGTCTCATGCGTTTTCCAACCATTCACGGCAACCAGGTAGTTTTTAGCTATGCCGGCGATTTGTACACCGTTGACGTGCAGGGTGGTATTGCCAGGTTGCTTACCAATGATGAAGGGCTGGAGCTTTTTCCGCGCTTTTCGCCCGACGGCAAAACCATTGCCTTTACCGGTCAGTACGACGGAAACACCGAAGTATATACCATCCCCGCAGAGGGTGGCGAACCCAAACGCATCACATACACTGCCACGCTGGGGCGCGATGACGTCTCCGATCGTATGGGGCCTAACAACATAGTGATGGCCTGGCGCGACAACAAAACCATCGTTTATCGTTCGCGCAAAAAGTCTTTCAACGATTTTGTCGGTCAGCTTTTCGAAGTTTCTGTCGATGGCGGACTTTCTGTTCAGCTACCTTTGCCTGGAGGAGGCTTTTGCAGCTTCTCGCCCGACGGCAAAAAAATGGCTTACAATCAGGTGTTCCGCGAGTTCAGAACCTGGAAATATTATCGTGGCGGCATGGCCGATGATGTGTGGGTTTATGATTTTAACACTAAAATTACCACCAACCTAACCAACAATCCGGCACAGGATATTTTCCCGATGTGGCATGGCGACGTAGTCTATTTCCTCTCCGACCGCGATCGCACGATGAATCTTTTCGCCTACAACAATATCACTGGTCAAACTACCAAACTCACCAACTACGACAACTACGATATAAAATTCCCATCGCTGGGCGACAATGCCATCGTCTTCGAAAATGGTGGCTATCTCTATCGTTTTGATATTAATACCCAAACCACCAGCAAAATAGTGGTGCAACTGATGAACGATTTTGTCACCAGCCGTGCGCAATGGAAAAATGCTGATAAAAGCATCTCTTCAGGCTCGCTTTCTCCCGAAGGAAAACGCGTGGCGCTGGGCAGCCGCGGCGACATTTTTTCGGTTCCCGTTAAAAGCGGAATAACTTACAATCTTACCAACAGCAATGGCGCCCACGATCGCAATGTGGAGTGGTCGCCCGACGGCAGATGGATTGGCTTTATCAGCGATATGAGCGGCAACAACGAGATTTACATCCAAAAATACGACCGCTCCGAGAAGCCGGTGCAGCTTACCAAAAATGCCGACACCTACATGTTTAACTTTTCGTGGTCGCCTGACAGCAAGAAAATAGCCTGGAGCGATCAGGAAAAACGTTTGCAGATTATCGACATCGACAGCAAAAACGTTACACTCATTGAGCAGATCAACGATGGGGAATTTCACTCATACGCCTGGACGCCCGACAGTAAATGGCTGGCCTATGTGCGTCCAAGCTTTGCGCAGGTCGATCGCATCTATGTTTACAATCTGGCATCGGCAACGTCCAAACCTGTTACCGACGAATGGTTCGACTCCAGCGATCCTTCCTTTAGTCCCGATGGCAAATACTTGTACTTCTCTTCGGCGCGCACATTCAACCCTACCTATAGTTGGGTCGAATGGAATTATTCCTATCAGGACATGTCGAAAGTTTACATGATGACCCTGGCCAAAGACACACCATCTCCTTTTGAACCCGAAAACGATGAGGTGGAATTGAAAGACGAAAAGCCTACTGCTACCGATAAAAAGGACAAAGAAAGCGGCAAAGACACAAAGGAAGCCGACAAAAAAGGTGTTGATGTAAAGATCGACTTTGACGGCATTTCTGACAGGGTAGCTGAGATAACCCCCGATGCCGGCTCCTATTGGAATATTACTGGTGTAGATGGTGGCGTTTATTATACGCAATACAAATCCAGCGGTGGCGGTGCCACGTTGTTTTATTACAACCTGAAAGACAAAAAGGAAAATGAGCTGGGGAAAAATATGAACTATACCCTTACGGCAGATGGCAAAAAGATGCTTGTTTTCGAAAGTGGAAAACTTGCCGTGATCGATGCGCCCAAATCCAAAATTAAAATCGATGAATACATCGATTTGTCGAATATGAAAATATGGGTGAATCCAAAAGTAGAATGGCAACAGATTTTTGATGAGTCGTGGCGCCAGATGCGCGACTTCTTCTACGATCCGGGCATGCACGGTTTGAATTGGGATCAGATTTATAAAAAGTACAATCCGCTGGTTCCTTATGTCAACGACCGCTATGATCTTAATTATGTTATCGGTGAAATGATTGGCGAACTCAACGTGGGCCATGCCTACGTGAGTGGCGGCGACCGCATCGAAGCCAAGCGCATCAAAACCGGTTTGCTTGGCGCCGAACTGAGCCGCGATAAATCAGGATACTACCGCATCGATAAAATTCTACCGGGCGAAAACTGGAACAAATCCGTACGTTCACCCCTCACCGAAATCGGCGTCAACGTCAGCCAGGGCGACTACATTGTTGCTATCGATGGCAAGAGCACCAGTGAGATGAATGACATCTACAAGGCTTTAGTTGGCACTGTTGGCCAGATTGTGGAGCTGACCATCAGCAAATCGCCCTCCGATGCCAATACCCACACCGAGCTGGTAAAACCCATTGCCGACGAAAGTCAACTTTATTATTATCAATGGGTGCGCGATAACATCCGCAAAGTAAATGAAGCCACGGATGGTCAGGTGGGATATCTCCACATCCCCGACATGGGGCCGGAAGGTCTCAATGAGTTTGTGAAATATTTCTATCCGCAAATCCGCAAAAAAGCTCTCATCATCGACGACCGTGGTAATGGCGGCGGCAACGTATCACCCATGATCATCGAGCGTTTGCGCCGTGAACTTTCCATGATGGCGATGGGTCGCAATACCATTGGCGAACCCAAACCCGACGCGATGATGCACGGCCCCATGGTGCTGCTCATCAACCAATATTCGGCTTCCGATGGCGACTTGTTCCCTTACCAGTTCCGTAAACATAACCTGGGCAAACTCATCGGTACCCGCACCTGGGGTGGCGTAGTTGGTATCCGTGGAAGTCTGCCATTCATCGATGGTGCCGATCTGCGTAAGCCCGAGTTTGCACATTATGATGCCGAAGGTAAAAACTTTATCATCGAAGGACATGGCGTTGACCCTGACATCGAAGTGCGCAACGATCCGGCGAAAGAATATGAAGGCATTGATGAGCAACTCAACAAAGCCATTGAGGTGATACTCGAAGAGTTGCGCAGCAACCCGGAGAAATATCCCGACGTTCCTCCGTTCCCGGATAAGACGAAGTAGGCAGGCTCAGGAAAAACATTTACTTTTGCCAGGTTTTAAAAAATTAAAATATAAATCATCATGAGTGTTTTGGTTGATAAGAATTCGAAGGTAGTAGTGCAGGGATTTACCGGCAGTGAAGGAAGTTTTCATGCACAGCAAATGATCGAGTATGGTACCCAGGTAGTGGGTGGTGTTACCCCAGGAAAAGGTGGTCAATCTCATCTCGACCGTCCGGTTTTTAATACAGTGCGCGAGGCCGTAGAACAGGCAGGTGCCAACGTATCGGTGATTTTTGTGCCGCCGGCTTTTGCCGCCGACGCCATTATGGAAGCTGCCGATGCTGGTATTGGTGTGGTCATCTGCATCACCGAAGGTATTCCTACCAAAGACATGATGGTTGTAAAAGAGTTTTTAAAATGTAAGAAAACACGTTTGGTCGGTCCCAACTGTCCGGGCGTAATCACTCCCGGTGAAGCCAAAGTTGGTATTATGCCAGGCTTTATTCATACTCCCGGCCGAGTGGGCATTGTCTCCCGTTCCGGAACGCTTACCTACGAAGCCGTAGATCAGCTTACCAAAGCCGGACTTGGACAAACTACTGCCATCGGCATTGGTGGCGACCCGATTATTGGAACTACTACCCGCGACGCCATTGAGCTTTTTATGAACGATCCCAAAACTGAAGGTATCGTGATGATTGGTGAAATTGGCGGAACCATGGAAGCCGATGCCGCTGAATACGTTAAAGCAAATAACCATAAACCAGTGGTAGGTTTTATTGCCGGTGCTACTGCTCCCAAAGGCCGGACCATGGGACATGCCGGCGCTATTATCGGTGGCAAAGACGATACCGCTGAGGCTAAAAAGAAAATCATGCGCGAGTGTGGCATCCACGTGGTGGACTCGCCCGCAGATATCGGTAAGAAAATGGCCGAGCTACTCAACGGTTAATATAGAATATCAGATAAGACACGAAACGGTTGACTGTTGCAGGTCAGCCGTTTTTTTTTGCAAAGGGGATTTATTTACTTTTGCACCTCTTTTTATTTAATAAATTCAAAAGCAATGCAGATTCCTTCAAAATACGATCCTTCACTTACCGAAGATAAGTGGTACAAATGCTGGATGGACAAAGGTTTTTTTAGATCAGTGCCCGACGACCGGGAGCCTTTTTGTATCGTCATTCCACCGCCAAACGTCACGGGTGTTTTGCACATGGGGCATATCCTCAACAACACGATTCAGGATGTGCTGGTACGTCGCGCACGTATGCAGGGCAAAAATGCCTTGTGGCTGCCCGGTACCGACCACGCTTCTATTGCTACCGAAGCTAAGGTGGTGGCGCATCTCAAAGACAAAGGAATTGATAAGAAGAATCTTAGCCGTAGCGAATTTCTGGAGCATGCCTGGGAATGGAAAGAAAAGCATGGTGGCATCATCCTCGAACAGCTCAAAAAGCTTGGCGCTTCATGCGATTGGGAACGCACCCGTTTCACCATGGATGAAAGCATGTATGAATCGGTGATTGATGTTTTTATCGATTTGTACAACAAAGGATTGATATACCGTGGCATACGCATGGTCAACTGGGATCCTGCTGCACTTACCGCGCTTTCCGACGAGGAGGTTGTGTACCAGGAAGAAAATTCCAAACTTTATTATGTTAGATATCGCGTCGAAAATGAAGAGGATCAATGGGTGACCATTGCTACTACACGCCCCGAAACGATTTTGGGCGACACGGCCGTCTGCGTAAATCCCAACGATAAAAGATTTAAAAGCCTGGCCGGAAAACGTGTGCTGGTTCCTCTGGTCAACCGCTCGGTGCCCATTATTCAGGATGAGTATGTCGACATGGAGTTTGGAACGGGTTGCCTAAAAATTACACCGGCACACGACATCAACGATTATGAAATTGGAATCCGTCACAAGCTCGACAGTATTGATATTTTCAACGACAACGGCACGCTCAATGAGGCTGCGCAGCTTTATGTAGGCGAAGATCGCGACATAGTTCGTCGCAAGATTGTAAAAGACCTCGATGCCGCCGGTAATCTGGTGAAAGTAGAAGATTACCAAAACAAGGTTGGATATTCTGAACGCACACATGTGCCCATCGAGCCCAAGCTTTCGCTGCAATGGTTCTTAAAAATGTCGGAGCTGGCTGGCCCTGCACTCGACGTGGTGATGGACGACACCATTGCTTTTCATCCAAAGAAATTTAAAAATACCTACCGCCATTGGATGGAAAACGTCCGCGACTGGTGCATCTCACGGCAGTTGTGGTGGGGACAGCGCATTCCGGTTTATTACCTTCCCAATCGTGAAATGGTGGTGGCTAAATCTGCGGAGGAGGCTTTGCAAAAAGCGCTTGTGCAATATCCGGAATTGGAAAATCTGAGCATCGACGACATCAAACAAGACGAAGATGTACTTGATACCTGGTTTTCGTCGTGGCTGTGGCCAATATCCGTTTTCGACGGAATTCGTCATCCCGACAATCCCGACATCAATTATTATTATCCTACCAACGACCTGGTAACCGCTCCGGAAATCCTATTTTTCTGGGTGGCGCGTATGATTATGGCCGGACTGGAATATCGTGGTGAAATTCCTTTCAAAAACGTTTACCTTACGGGAATTGTGCGCGACAAACAAGGCCGCAAGATGTCTAAGTCGCTGGGCAATTCACCCGATCCGGTAGAAATGATGAAACAATATGGCGCCGACGGAACGCGTGTGGGAATGTTGTTTACTTCGCCGGCAGGCAACGATTTGCCTTTCGATGTTTCGCTTTGCGAGCAGGGGCGGAATTTTAGCAATAAAATATGGAATGCGCTGCGGCTTGTAAAAGGATGGGAAATAGATAGTGAGTTACCACAGCCCGAAAACAGTGCCATTGCTGTCGATTGGTTCAAAGCTCAATTTAATGATGCGCTCAAAACCATTGATGAGCATTATGCAAAATACCGGATTTCGGATGCACTGATGGCATCTTACAAACTCGTCTGGGACGACTTCTGTTCGTGGTACCTTGAAATGATCAAGCCGGCCTATCAGCAACCTATTGATGCCGTTACGTATTTGCGAACCATTACAATCTTCGAAAACCTGATGAAGGTATTGCATCCTTTCATGCCATTTCTTACCGAAGAAATTTGGCATCTGCTGGCTGACCGTGCCGATGGAGATTGCATTATTGGTGCGCCCTGGCCGGAGCAGCAGCGCATCCGCCATAAAATCCTCGAGCAGTTCTACTTTGCCAAAGAGGTGGTTAACGCTGCCAGAAATATCCGTGCTGCCCGCAACATTCCACAAAAGGAGACACTTGATTTTTATATTAAAAAGAATCTCGATCAGCAGCCCGACACTACTTTTGATGGATTGGTAGCCAAGCTATGCAATTTGCGAAAGCTCGAATATGTGGATGAAAAAGTTGATAATGCGCTTTCGTTTGTCGTGCGTTCTACCGAGTTTTATATCCCGATTACGGAAACGGTGGATGTTGAAGCTGAGATAAAGAAATTGCGCGATGAGCTTGTTTACACGCAGGGGTTTCATAATTCTGTGATGAAGAAACTTTCTAACGAACGCTTTGTGAATAGTGCGCCGGAGGCTGTGGTAGCGGGCGAGCGCAAGAAGCTATCGGATGCAGAGAATAGGATGAAGGTGATCACCGATCAGATAGCTGCGCTGCAAGGATAATATGAAATTCCAAAATCCAATAAAGCAAAATCCAATAAAGCAAAATCCAGAGAAATTTCAATAGCTAAAATTCAAAATTCCAAACCTTCGTGTTCGGAATTTTTAGTTTGTAGCTTGATTCAGTAGCTTTTTATTCTTATTCCGAAAAAACGTACTCCAGAATGTTTGCGCCCATCTTTAGGGCTTTCAACCGGGTTTCTTCAGAATCTTTGTGTACTTCGTAGTCTTCCCATCCGTCGCCAAGATCGGTTTCGTAGGTATAATAACAAACCAGGCGCCCTTCCCAAATCAGCCCAAATCCCTGCGGGGGCTTACCGTCGTGCTCATGAATTTTGGGAGGTCCACTTGTAAAGGTAAATTTTTGATGATAGATAGGATGATCGAAAGGTAATTCAACAAAGTCAAGCTCCGGGAAAACCTTTTTCATCTGCGGACGGACGAATTTGTCCAAACCATAATTATCGTCGATATGGAGGAAACCACCTGCCAGCATATATTCGCGAAGGTTGCTTGCCTCCTGTGTTGAAAAGACCACGTTTCCATGACCTGTCATATGAACAAAAGGGTAGTTGAAAAGGTCGGGACTCCCCACTTCCACAGTGGCCGGCTCGGAGTTGATGGTGGTATTCAATTGTTTGTTGGCAAAAGTAATCAGGTTGGGCAGCGAGGTAGGGTTGGCATACCAATCGCCGCCGCCATTGTATTTCAACAGGGCAATCTGCACACCGCCTTTGGGTATGGCAGCAGCCATCAGTAATATTGCAACAATGGATAAGGCAACTATTTTTTTCATAGTAATCGAAGTTATCGGTTTTTCAGCGCTAAAATGTGGCAGGCCACAAGTGCTGCTGTTTCTGTTCTTAAACGATTTTCGCCCAAACTTATTGGTTCAAATCCCCGCTGTTGTGCCAGTAGGATTTCGTCGTTGCTAAAGTCGCCCTCCGGACCAATTAACACAGCTATCTCTTTTCCTGGCTCTGCTGCGTCGAACAACAATCGATGCGGCTCATCGCTCACATAGGCGAGGAGTTTTTGTGTGTTATCGCTCAAGCTTCCAGTGTATTCATCAAATGTGGAAAGCTCACCGAGCACAGGAAGCCATGTTTGTTGCGATTGTTTGATGGCGGCTATCAGGATTTTACGCAGACGTTCGGAGTTGATCCTAATGCGTTCCGAGTGCTTGCATTGCAACGGCGTAATCGTGCCGACGCCTATCTCGGTAGCTTTTTCGAGGAACCATTCAAAGCGTGCCATATTTTTGGTTGGAGCTACCGCAATATGGTTGCGTCGCTGGGAAGGCTCTGTTGTAAAATGCTTTTCGATCACTTCAAATCGGCACGCCCGCGGATTATTATCGAGCAGTCTGCAGATAAAACGATGACCCACTCCGTCGGTAAAGGTCACCTGATCATCAGGCATCAACCTTAACACACGGCTTATGTGACGGGATTCTTCCGCGTCAGTTTTGAAATCCTGGTCCTCAATCGAGTTCGAATAAAACCAATGCATACCTTATTAATAAGTTATAATAAAAAAACCTGCTCCGGTGAGAGAGCAGGTTTTTTTATAAAGTTAATGAATGCTATTCAAGAATGATTTTTTGAATGCGGGTAGATTCTTCATTGACAAGCTGCACAAAGTAAATTCCTTTGGGCTGTGTCGAAAGATTGATGGTAGTGCTTTCGGCAATTACGCCACGATAGATCACCTGACCTTTTACGTTGGTAATGGTAAGGGTAGCATCTTTGTCGAGGCCTTTTATCGTCAACTGACCAGTGGTCGGGTTAGGATAAATGGCTACTGATTCCAAAGTATTTTCGCCAATAGCTACTGCGCTAAGCTTCATATTGTTGATCATCGACATTCCTTCGATAGCAAACAGTCCGTTGTAGTTGGGCATTTCGGTGCTGTAGTCAACGCTGACAACAAATTCTTGTTCCGTAGCTGGACGATACAGACGATAGGTCATCAGTTCGCCTTCAACCAGACCATCAACATAATTGGGAGTAGTAATAAGATCATCACCAAAGGCAATCAGCAGGATATTGTTGTCCTGACTGGTAACTTCTGAGAAGCCAACGCAAACCCCTTCGGTATTAAACACGCCAATCTGGTCGCCGATTTCAAGTGATTCCAGCACAGTGTTCTGAATGGCTATAAAATGAGGTGTAGCGGTATTAATTACTTTGTTCCATGCAATAGTTTCGCCTTTGTATGGCTTGGTTGCACCTGACGATTTTGCTGATTTTGCCGATGGCGGATAAGTGTAGGTGTCCGCATTGATCATATTCAACAAGTAAGCCTCATCGGGTTTCAGGTTAAGAAGTGTATAAATATTACCACTTGGCCAGTAGATATCGCCGGTGTTCATATGGTACGCGAATAAAAGGTTTGCACCAACTGCTGTAGCAAAATCTGAAGTTGCTACATTGTAAGGAACCCTTACCGGAAGATAGCTGGAACCCTTGGGAATATTCACCGTTTTGTTGGCAGTTTCAATACCGGTAACGATACAGCTATCAGTTTGTATCATTTTAGCTTTATAACCTAAAATGGGAGTGATGTTTCCAATGGTATTAATGTTTTCAGGAACCCACCAGAGACCGTGAGGTTGCTGACGAACGGTAATGATCATATTCTCAGCAAGACCTTCTAAAACATCCTCGATAGCAGCGCTGGGTGCCGGTTCCATGTAAATTGAGAATCCGCTCCAATCTTGCTGTATGGTCAGACATTGTACTTGAGTGATGTTGATGTTGATGTTTCCAAATGAGCCATCTTCACCACCAACAGCAATATAATAAGTACCTGCTGAGAGGTTGCAGAAACCTGCAGCAGCAGCATCATTATTACAACCATCATAGGCAAAGTCGATAGCTCCGTGAGGGATCGTGTCAGGGAAGATGGGTGCATTTTCGCAATCGTCATACAAAGCAATGAAGGTGTCAAAATCAGAACCGCAGGTGGATACAAAAATGTCCATGTCAGTAAGAAGCGTTACTTCGAACCACTGCAGTTGTCCTGCAACAAATGTTTCAGCATCCAGTGCCGGGTCGTTGGGGTTACCATAGTTAATTGCGTCAAAACATCCGCTAACAACTTCTACACAAACGGTATCCGAAGGAGCTGATTCAGTTCCATCGGGCATGATCTGGGTTACATAGTAGCACCAGTTGCCATCATGGATTACGTCAAACATTCCTGTTTCGGGAGTGCCTTTGAGCAACCAGATATATTCGTATCCTGGAGCACCGTTATCGAGCATGCGGTAAACGTTAAAAGTAGGAACATAGTTACCGCCATCTTCATAGATAGTAACGTAGCCATCAAAACTAGACGGGTCGCCTGTATAGCCATCACCCATAAAATAGTATTGAGCTACCTGAGGGCCGGCAACAGCATCTGCATTTACCGTTACCGTGAAGTCGATAAAGTGGAAAGGAACTCCGTTTGTCCAGAAATATTCAGGAGCAGCATCCCATGATACCTTTTGGCCACTGATTGTAGCAACGACTTCGTTACCTGTTGATTCCGGGAAAACTGAAGCAGCAACTGGTGTGATGCCGGCTGGCAGGATGATTTCGAAATATCGTCCAAAATCCTGATTTCCCGTAAGATCTTCCGGTGCATATGCAGTAAGGGTAAATTCCAATGTATTGGTCGAAGAAGGAACGTAGTTGTTGTTACTTTCTACTTCACCCATTACGACGTCGGTACCTTTCTCTTGTTTCTTTGCGGCTGGTGCCCATGACAGGTCTGCATATCCATATCCTATTGCAGAAGCAGCAGTGAGTGTAGGTCGCTTGTCATTGAGCTCAAAATTTTGTGTAGTGGTATTGCCATCAGTAACAACAACTCCGGTTGCTGTTGATGTGGAATAACCAAGAAGGAATCCGTTTGCAGTAACATCATAAGTTCCGGCTGGAATATCAAATGAATAATTTCCTAAAGCATCCGTGGTGGTGCTGAAAACATCAGCCGAAATAGCTACACCCTGAATACCGTTAGTACCATCGGTTACTATGCCACTGATGGCGCCAACAGCGTCGGTACCAACAATAAACTCAGCCTGGTAATTGTATCCGGGGCATGGGTTACCTTCATAGTAGGTAGGGGCTATCATGAAATAATAAGTACCTGCAGGCAGGTTCATAAATTCGATAGAATCTTCCAGGCAAGCAGGCAGATTTTTGTAATGTGTAAAATAATTACCTAAGTTTTCACATCCCGGAATTCCCATCTCCGACTGAGCAACCAGACCAAAAGTAGTAGGTTGTTCGGCAACAACTGACAGTTTTATGCTGCTAATGGCGCCGATTGTGATTTCAAACCAGTCAGTATCACGGGTTCCACCGTCAGCAGAAAGGTTACCGCAAACTACTTCACCACCGGTGACGGTCATGAAAGCAGGTGCGGGCATGTTACATCCGTCGTTTGTAAAAGTACCGCAGGCTTCACCTTCCGCATTTCCACTACAAACTATGGTGCAGGTGGTTTCTTCGTAAATGCTCAGGAAGCCTTCGCCGGTTTCATTACCAAACCCCGATACCCTGACAAGATATGTATTGCCACTCGTAACAGGGAGTGTCAATTTGGATTGAAGATCGCAATAGTCATCATTGAAACCAAGTAAAGTTCCACTACAAGCATCATAAAGTTCCAGATAAGTGTCAAAGTCGCTTTCACAAACATCTATCGATGCATTTCCTGTGAATGAAGCTGTGTAGCTGAACCAGATGTCGTATCTTCCATCACCCGGCCATACACTTGATGTGGCTTCTACTGTCGAATAGTAGAGTCCATTTACTTCACCAACTGCTTTTGCATTCACGCAATCATCATTGGGAATTACTGTGGTAGGTGCAATGTTAAAATCAAATTCTGGGATTGATGTTCCTTTGGCAGGTCCAGGCCAGCTATCAATGATCAGATAATAGGTGCCGGCTTCGAGCGCGATGCTAAAGCCATGCGCTAAACCAGTGCCGTACGTGTCGGTGCTAACTGCAAGACACGTGGCTGTTGGGTTGTCGTAGCATTGCTCGTTAAGTGCCATCCCTGAATAAGTTGTTCCTTTTGGATCGATGGTGAAGGTGAGGGTGGTATCGAAAGCAAGATCAAGTACCAGAATCATGTCTTCTCCGCCGTCGAAATCGTTAAGGCAGGTGTTTTCGTAGTTGTTACCTCTGCCTGTAGTGCTTTCGCCTGTAAGGTTAAAAGGCAAATCACCGGCAGTGGTGATAGTGTGAATCATTGGATTGGTGCAGTCGTCACCGATAGCTTTGGAGCCTCCTGGGGCGAGAGGTACTTGTCCTGTGGAGCCGTGCAATTGACGAATCAACTCTAGTTTGTCAAGAGCGTTCTTACCTGTTTGATTATCAGGTAGCTTCTGAGCAGATAGAGAGACCGAAATACCAATCACGAGGGCCAAAAGACTAAATTTAGTAAAGGTTTTCATAATGATCTCATTTTAGATGAATATTTGATTTATTGCTGTTTTCTTACGTTTGATGCGTGTTACTACTTAGGGAAATCAAATGCAATTATAAATATTAATATCCAAACCGCAAACTGAATTTTCCATTCTTCCAGTTTTGAATTCTAATTTCAAAACCTAATGTGTTAATAATTAACTAAATAGCCTCTGTTCTGGTAAATTTCAAATTATGTATCTTAACAAAGATTAACGCTGCACCTATTGTACTTCTATTAATCCATGCGTTGCAAAAATAAACAAATCTGCATAGGCAGGCGCTTTATTCAAAAAAAACCACCTTCAACCCGATATTATTTATTAACAACTAATAAACAAACAGTGGCAGTTTGTGCTGGCAGGCGGCTGCTAAAAACTGTTAAATTGCCATCGTCTGGCTAAACATCCTCGCCATCCTCGGTAAGTTTCCTATTCAGTTTTTTCAGATTATATCTTACCAGCCAGTAGGATAACAGGATCACTGCCGGCCAAAGTATGAGGCGTATGATTTGGCTTAAGTACATGTTTTTCTTTTTTTAGATGAAACAATGATTTTAAATATCATGGAATGCTAATAGGCATGCGATTCGCCGTCGAATTCCTGTGCTGTTATTTTTTTGTTATTGATGGCGCGCCAGGCAATTACGATATAAGCCAGTACAAATGGCACCATCAGCGACACGTAGCTCATGGCGGTGAGCGTAAAATGGCTGGAGGAGCTGTTCATAATCGTAAGTGAACTGTTCAGATCGTAAGTTGAAGGGTAGTAAGCTGTATTATTGAATCCTGCAACTAGGAATAAGGCGAAAACGGTGAGTACCGTTCCAGCCCCAGCCATCCAGATGCCTTTGGAACACTTTCCTATTATTGTCCCGATTAACCCCCACAACACCGCCAGCACGCCCACCAGGAAAAGGATAAGCACCACAGGCATTGCCAGGAAGTTGTGCAGATATTTATAAGGCTCCATTTTCACTGTCCAGAACAGCGGGTCAACACCGGTTTGCGGAACTACCGCAAATCCATTGCTGGTAAGCAAAAGCCCTGTAAATAGGAGGAAGAAAACCACGAATGGAATGCCATTGATGATGAGCTGGCGGCGCACGCGATCGTTGATGGCTTTTTCGTCGATGTCGTTATCGAGATAAAGAATGCCCAACACGCGCGCCAGAAAAAATACTGCAAATCCCAAAGAAAGGTTTTGAATATTAAGAGCGGCCTCTAATCCGTGTGCGGGTCCTTGCCATGATGATATGGTGGTGGAGCCAGTGCCGAAAATATTGGTAAGATTCAGTTTGTCAACCGAAAACGCGCTACCGGTAAAAAAAGTAGCTACAGCCACACCAATGAGAATGGTTCCAATGGCTCCATTGGCAAACAGGAATGCTTCGTAGGTTTTTTGTCCTAAAAAGTTATTGGGTTTGGTGCGATATTCATAAGCGATGGCCTGCACGATAAAGGCAAACAGGATGATCATCCACACCCAGTAAGCGCCCCCGAAACTCGTGGAATAAAACAGCGGGAAGCTGGCAAAAAAGGCACCGCCAAAGGTTACCAATGTGGTAAAGGTAAATTCCCATTTACGCCCCAGCGAGTTGACGATCATCTTACGTTCCGTGTCGGTTTTGCCCAGTCTGTAGATGAGCGTTTGGCCACCTTGCACAAAAAATAAAAATACCAGCAGGCTGCCCAGCAACGATATGATGATCCACCAATATTGCTGCAATGTTAGTAATGATAGTGTTTCAAACATGTTAGTGTCCTCCTGTCATTCCTTTTTTTATTTGAGTAATCATAATTTTTATTTCGGCGATAAAGAGTGTAGTGAAGGTGATGGCAAAAAGCCAGAATGTGACCTGCACTGTGCTGGAGTCGAGCGA
>CAZTCX010000002.1:64237-72057 GCA_964612515.1 uncultured Lentimicrobiaceae bacterium
CACGGCGGCCAGCGTGGGCATCAAGTCCTGGATTACCCAGGGCTGGCGACCCAATTCTGCCAGCACCCAGCCGGCCTGGCTTGCGATGTAAACCAGCGGAATGGTCCAGATGGCAATATAAAGTAGCCAGCGCATTTTTTCGAGCTGGTTGCGTAATACAAAGATTAGCATGACAACGAACAGCGCCAGAAAATGCCCGGAGAGAATCACCATGAGATGGAACGAATAAAACGCGAGCGGCACGTTGGGGACAAGCCCTGCAAGGTTGTTGTCATTATAATATCCATAACCAAAATAGCGGAATGTGCTCTCCACCCATTCGGGGTCTTCGAAGTGCGCACCATATTCTTCTATCTTTTCGGTATCGCCGGCAGTCATGGCTTCTTTGTAGATTTTGAGTGTGGTAATGGCCTCTTTTCCACGCGCTATCTTTTCGATGAAAGAAGGCGTCACCTCACCGGTTCGTGGATTCTGGTAGCCATTTATCAAATCTTTAATGCCGGGGATATATGCGTTCGGATCGAGAAAAGTCATGTAGGAAAGCATGTTGGGGATTTCTATTTTAAAAGCAAAATCGCCATGCTGCAAATCTCCTCCCGGTGAGGCGGGTTGCTGCTTTTCGAGAAAACCTATTGCGATAAGCGGCACATTGGTGCGTCCATCGACCAGTGCTTCCATTGCAGCGAATTTCATGGGCTGTACATGGGCTATTTCACGCGCCGATTCGTCGCCGGTGAATATTAGAAACACCGAACTTACTATGCCGAACACCGTAGCTACCACAATACTTTGTTTGGCGAAAACGGTATCCCGCTTCTTCAGCAGAAACCAGGCTGCGATGCCCACCACAAATATCGCGGCCAGAACGTAGCCGGAGGCAATGGTGTGCAGAAATTTATTGATGGCGGTTGGTGAAAAAAGTATTGCCCAGAAGTCCACCATCTCATTTCGCGCCGTGTCAGGATTAAAAGCCATGCCCACCGGATTTTGCATCCAGGCATTGGCCACCAGAATCCATAAAGCCGAAAGGTTGGCGCCGATGGCTACCAGCCAGGTGGAGACCAGATGAAAACGTTTGCTCACCTTGTTCCATCCAAAAAACATCACGGCAATGAAAGTCGATTCCAGAAAGAAAGCCATGATGCCTTCGATGGCCAGTGGCGCGCCAAAGATGTCGCCGACAAACCACGAGTAGTTGCTCCAGTTGGTACCAAATTGAAATTCCAGAATGATTCCCGTGGCGATGCCGATGGCAAAGTTGATCCCGAAAAGTTTGCCCCAGAATTTGGTGATGGTTTTCCACTTTTCGATTCCGGTGCGCACATAGATGGTCTCCATGATGGCAATAATAAAGGCAAGCCCGAGCGTCAGCGGCACAAATATCCAGTGAAACATCGCCGTGAGCGCAAATTGCCCTCGTGACCAATCGATGAGGGATAAGTCAAAATTTTCCATTTTCTTTTGATTTTGTTTTTGCGTGTTTTTGTAAAAAGAATCTGTGTACTATTATTTACTCGATGTCGGTGAGGCGTTCAATTACATAGTTGCTTCGGTCGGCATCCGTCTTGAAGTTGGTTTTGAGAAAGTCGGGAAAGAAAAATAGTTTCAGTATGGCAAACATGATGAATAGCTTGATAATGATGATCAGCCACAACTGCCGTCCCCACGTCATCGAGGCAAAGCCGTTGTAGTAAAAGCGCCATATCCTGCTCACGATGTTTCTTTTGGTGTGCATAATGAATTTAAAATTCCAGGTTCCAAGTAATCAAACTCCAAATAAAATCCAAAATTTAAAACCCAAAAAAGCAAACTGCCACGCGCGTTTCGAACTTGTTTTTTGGATTTTATTTGTTATTTGAATTTTGCTATTTGGAATTTATTTGTCATTCGGAAACTAATTACCTTCCTTTTCCACCACCACAAAATCTTCGGCTGTGTAACCTTTGGCATTGATGGCTTCCTGCATTTGCGCAAAGCTCACCAGTGTAGTATCAAAAGATACGATAGCTACCGAGTCGGTGGCGGAGGCTTCCACCTCTTGTACGCCAGGCAGCTCAGCCACGGCGGCTTTTACTGTTCGCTCGCATCCTCCGCAAGTCATGCCCGTAACGGTGATGCGGATGGTTTCGATGGCTTCGGGATTGATGGCAGTGGCAGCCGCTTCGTCGCTGCCAGTGCGCTTTTCGGTGGAGGTGCCGCAGGCTGCTATCAGCAGCACTGCCAGGAAAATAAGATAGATTTTCTTCATAAAAGTTATTGTTTAAAGTCCATAAATGGAGTTTGTTTTGGGTGCTAAATGTAGAACTATTTCCGGCACGCCGATGGGATTTTTACAAAAAGGCTATAGCGGAAAATGGATTTTAGACCTGGCTGGGTTCAAAATCATTTCATTCACATGGTTTTACGCCTTATTTATAAAGGATTACAAATTAGCAAAATGAGACGGGATTTTTTCTAATGCTCATTTTTATTAATAAAAAAACAGAAATGCATTACTCAGAGATTAACTAAGGATTCAACCCGAAAGAGCTCTCTTTCGTGGCATAACGTAAAAGCTCAAGTGGAGCAAGGAGTTTGGAAAACACTTTGGTTGCCCCACAGGAGAGCTCCCATTTCCTTCAGGGAGGGGTCGAGGGTAAGGTCTAAAAAGCGAAGTGCGTCTGTTGCGATCTGCCACCTCCGTGGGACATATTGTCAGCCTCCGGGTGGTGGCACAGCCTTTGATTTGCGCCAACGAAAATTAGTAATTCTGAAAATTATGAAAGAGATACAAAAAGGGAAAATCAACGTGCAAACGGAGAATATTTTTCCGATCATCAAAAAGTTTCTTTATTCTGACCACGAAATATTCCTGCGTGAGCTAATCTCCAACGCCGTGGATGCCACCCAAAAACTCAAGACTCTGGCCAGCACCGGCCATTACAAAGATGAGTTGGGCGATCTGACCATTCATGTGGAGGTGGATAAAAAGAAGAAAACACTCACCATCCGCGACCGCGGCATTGGTATGACTGCCGAAGAGGTGGATAAATACATCAACCAAATCGCTTTTTCGAGTGCCGAGGAGTTTGTAAAAAAATTCAAGACAAAATCAGAAGCGGAACAAAATGCCATCATCGGCCATTTTGGGCTTGGATTTTATTCTGCATTTATGGTGTCTGATCAGGTAGAACTTATTACCAAAACCTATAAAAAAGGTGGTGCCACCAAACCGGTAAAATGGGTGTGCGACGGCAGTCCGGATTATGAAATGATCGAAGCCGACAAGAAGGACCGCGGCACAGAGGTGGTTTTACACATTAGCGACGACGAAAAGGAATTTCTGGAAGAGTACAAAATCCGCGAACTGCTCAAAAAATATTGCCGCTTCCTGCCGGTGCCCATCCAGTTTGGAACTCGCAAAGAACAGGTTTTGGTAGAAGGTGAAAAAGATAAAGATGGCAACGACAAATATGAAGAGGTAGAAAAGCCCGACATCATCAACAACACCAACCCGTTGTGGAAACGTAAGCCCACCGACCTCAGCGACGAAGATTACAAACATTTCTACCGCGAACTCTATCCCATGAACTGGGAGGAGCCGCTTTTCCATATTCATCTCAATGTGGATTATCCCTTCAACCTTACCGGGATATTGTATTTCCCCAAGGTGAAGAAAAATCTGGAGATCCAACGGGATAAAATTCAGCTTTATGCCAATCAGGTTTTCGTCACCGATTCGGTGGAAGGCATTGTGCCCGACTTCCTGACGCTGATGCATGGCGTGATCGATTCGCCCGACATCCCGCTCAACGTGTCGCGGAGTTATTTGCAAAGTGATCGCCGCGTAAAACAAATCTCCAACCACATCAGTAAAAAAGTGGCCGACAAGCTGGATGAGATTTTTAAAAACGACCGCCCACAATTCGAGAAGAAATGGGACGACATCAAAGTCTTCATTTATTATGGTATGATCTCCGACGAGAAATTTTACGAGCGTGCGCGTAATTTTGTTTTGGTGAAAAATACCGAAGGAGAGGCTTTTACGCTCGACGAATTCCGCGAAAAGATCAAAGAAAGTCAGAAGGACAAAGACAATAAAGTGGTGTATCTCTATGCCACCGATGCCGACGAACAACACAGCTACATTCAAACAGCCCGCGACCGGGGCTATCAGGTGCTGCTCATGGATGGCGTGCTCGACAATCATTTCATCAATACCATCGAACAAAAACTCGACGATACCATTTTTGCACGCGTCGATGCCGACACCATTGAAAATCTGATAAAAAAGAACGACGACAAACTGCCATCCAAACTCGACGACAAACAGAAAGAATTCATCAAGCCGGTTTTTGAAGAGTCTGTTGACAAATCAAAATTCACGGTGATGTTCGATAACCTGAGCGAGCAAGACCTGCCAGTGCTCATCACACAGCCCGAATTTATGCGCCGCATGAAAGACATGTCGGCACTGGGCGGTGGCATGATGGGAATGGGAGGCCTGCCTGATAGCTACAACCTCATCGTCAATACCAACCATCCGCTCATTACCAAACTTGCCAGCGAAACCGACGAGACGTTACGCAAGCAGTTGGCAAAGCAGTTGACCGATATTGCATTGCTTTCGCAAAACCTCCTTCGCGGCGAAGAGCTTACCCGCTTTATCCGCCGTAGTGTCGAAATTTTATAATTCATTTTAATAAATAAATATTCCAAAAGGGCGTTACCATCTAATTGTCGGTAACGCCTTTTTTTTGCAGATCGATGGTGATAATGAAGGATTAAAAAAACAGATGTTATGATTAAATCCCACCTTATTGATTCTCAGATTGAAACGCTCATACTAAATGAGCAGGATTTGGAAGATATCAAACAAGCCGTGCTCAATGCCGAGCTCGACACCTCCGGTGAAATATTGGTACATGTAGAAGATGTTTGCAGTGGCGATGTGATGGATCGTGCCAATGAAGTCTTTCACGAAAAAGTGGTATACAAAACCGCAAACCGTAATGGAGTACTTTTTTATCTTGCGACACGCAACCGGAAATTTGCCGTAATCAGTGATAAAGGAATTACCCTGGCTACTTCGCCCATGTTCTGGGAGGCGCTAAAGCTGGAGATGCTCGACTATTTCCGCGAAAACCGCTTTACCGACGGCCTCATCCACGGCATCGGCCGCACCGGTCAATACCTCAAAGGCTTTTTCCCATACCAACATAATGACGTCAACGAGCTGCCCGACGAAGTATCGATAGGGTAGGAGGAGGCAAGGTTATTCTTCCTGCAGCATCTTTTTGATGTCGCCCATCCGGCCATACAAAATCACCAGATCACCTTCTTTTATCACCGTTTTGGCATTAGCCATAGCTTGCATCTTTCGGATTCTTTTCGTGATGCCGAGTGGGTTTTTAGCCTCTTGCTCGTCCACAACATTTAAAACGATGATATTGTATTTTATAGGGAAATTAAGCTCTTCGAGCGGTTTGCCAAGAAAAGGTTTCGGCAGCCTGGCCTCTACGATATAGTGGTCGTCAGTAAGTTCAAAGGAATCGACGATGCCTTTCACGTTGAGTTTTTTTGCCCAGCGGTCGGCGGTTTCCTCTTCGGGACGCACAATCTCGGTGACGCCCATGGCTTCAAGCACAGTTTGTTGCAGTGGTGTTACGGCGCGGCTGATGAGCCGTTTTACGTTGAATTGTTTCATCACCGCTGTGGCCATTATGTTGGCGCCGGCATCTTCACCAATGGCTATCACCACGATGTCGGTATCTTTGAGCGGCAGATTGGAGGCCGCCTGCGCGTCGGAGGCATCCAGACAAACGGTATGTGCTATTTTGTCTTTGAGCAGCTCCACTTTGCTCATAACTTTGTCCACGCCAATTACTTCGTGGCCGGCTTCTGTAAGCTTCTCTGCCAACGAAGATCCAAAAATCCCAAGTCCGATAATGATGTATTTCATGATTAATTTATTAAAATTCGTTCAGTAGGATAAGCATAGTTCAAATGCTTCATCCGGCGCAACATGGCCACCAGGATCATTAGCATACTCACCCTTCCTACAAACATCGTAGCGATTATCACCAACTTGCTTGCACTGCTCAGTGCTGCTGTAATTCCCAGGCTGAGTCCCACGGTGCCATAGGCAGATATCGTTTCAAAAACCACATCGCGAACCTTAAGTTGTGGATCAAATAAGGTGATAAGAAAAACAGCGATTCCAATATTAACAACCGAGAGGGTAATAATGGCAAAGGCCCGATGTACGGAGTTAGCATCAATTTGTTTTTTGAAAACTTCTATGCGGCTGCGGTTGCGCGCCAGGTTGTAAATATTGAGGAATGCCAGCGCCAGCGTACTTGTTTTTATACCACCGCCGGTTGAGGAAGGCGACGCTCCAATAAACATCAGAAACATCACAACCAGGATAGTCGAAAAACTGAGCGCGCCGGTATCCACGGTATTAAAGCCGGCTGTTCGGGGTGTGGCACTGCCGAAAAAGGATGTCACCAGCTTTCCCCACAGGCTGTAGCCGGCAATTGTATTATTGTATTCCAAAATAAAAAATGATACCATTCCCAATGCAAGCAGAATGATGGTAGTAATTACAACGATGCGAGTATTGATATTAATGATCCACGGTCTGTGCTGAGGCGGACGATTTCTTAATTTTGGCAACAGCCTGTGCACAATGAGATGTCGGACGTAGGTGTAAAAGTTAGAAAGGATAGGAAAACCAAGTCCGCCGGCAATGAGTAGAAATGCCAGGATGAGATGTAATGAGTAATTAAAACGGAATTCAGTTTCATACAAATTATTTGGAAGTGTCGAAAATCCTGCGTTGCAAAAACCTGAAATAGCATGAAATCCTGAGAAGTAAATGCGTGCTGACAGACTTTCAAAATGATGCTCGCTTACGCTAAAAAATACGAATACCGCCCCCGCCAGCTCTATTACCAAAGTGAGGAGGATAATTCTGCGCAACGTATCAAATACCTCGGCAATCTTATCGGAACTGGCCATGTCCTTAATCATAAGCTGATTTTCGTAGCTGGTGCCACCTTTAAAAAAGTAACTGAAATAACTTGTAAATGTCATGATACCAATGCCGCCCAATTGTATCAATAGCAAAATGATACTTTGTCCGAACAGGGTAAAATAGCTTCCCGTATCCACCACGATGAGGCCGGTAACGCATACCGCACTGGTAGAGGTAAATAGCGCGTCGATGATGGAAATGCCGCTGTGCGTGGCATTGGGCAGGGTAAGTAAAATGGTTCCGAGAGCGATGATTATCAGAAAGCTGCCCACAAAAAGTTGTGCCGGATTTATGTATTGTTTGCGGTAGTTGATGCGGATGGTCGATGCTTCCCGGATAAACAGCAGCATGATGGCCAGGTAAGTCCACTGGGGCAGAAGCGCCAGTTTCAGATGGCTCCATTCGAGAATGTCCACCACCAATACCACACAAAAAACCACCAGCATTGCATCGAAAATCCATACGGCGCGCGGCGGACGCCATTTGTTGCGGAAATAACGTACCGCAATATTCAAAGCTCCCACCACCAATACGATCAGATAAAGCCACGCCAATGCCTCTTGATGCGAAACTGGCTTTTCATAGCCAAAGTCGTAAACAGTGGCGAACTCAGCCACCAAAATAATGGCAAGCGGGAGATATTTCAGAACTTTTAGAAAAGCGTTCATAAGTTGATTTTCGGGCGCGCAAATCTATTAAAAATCTACTGTGTTCAATGATGTAAACGCAGAGCTGCCCTATGAGGTTGATAACCCATACCAAATAATTGCGCTACCTTTGCCGCCAATTTTAAAAAACTATG
>CAZTCX010000003.1:0-56544 GCA_964612515.1 uncultured Lentimicrobiaceae bacterium
GTTGTGCATTCAGGATTTTTTACTTTTTGATAGAAACCCGCACGGCGGCAATGCCTTTGGGTCCCATTTCCACTTCAAAACGCACCAGGTTGCCTTCTCTGATATCTTCGAGCAGATTGACGGCATGAACGAAAACGCTCTCTTTGGTTTCGCTGTCGCGGATAAAACCATAGCCTTTGCTGTCGTTGAAGAAAGTCACCGTGCCGGTACGGATGGGATCCATGGGTTCGTTGTTGCGTTTGGGAACGCCGATCTCGATGTCTTCAACATTAATTTCTTGTTTTAGGGCGGGATCGGGAGCCGTTTCGCTCAGGCGGCCAAACTCATCCACATAGGCAATCATATCGTCCAAATCGCCTTTTTTGTCGCTCTCGCGCCTTGCAAGTCGCTTTTTCTCTTTTTCTTTTCGCTTCTTCTCTTGCTTATTTCTTACTTCTTTTTTGTTGAATGTGTCTTGTGATCTTCCCATGGGTTTGTCTGAATCGGTGTTTTTATTATAAATTTTTCTTGTATTCAATGTGTGCTTGGTAACAAAGCAATACCCATTCCGTGCCGTAGCCGTGAATGGGTATTGTCATCAATTCCGATTTAAAGGTTTCAAATGTTGTATTGTCCTCTCTAAAGTTTTTTCGGTTTGTACAAGCTGGCAATTTCTCGCCAGCTTTAATGAGTTTTCAAATGTGATGCTTCCGCAAATTGTTTGGAGGCATCCCATTGATACCTCCGATTAGCGATCGTAATCGGTTCTCTTGGGACGTGCTTCATTCACGATGATGTCACGGCTTTGAAATGCACTGCCGTTTAACTCTTTGATAGCCTGTTTGGCTTCTTCGTCGTCATCCATGGTAACAAAACCAAAACCTTTGCTTCTGCCACTGAATTTATCAACGATAACTTTGGCTGAACTTACGTTGCCATACGATTCGAATAACCCTTCCAGGTCGTTTTCATTTACCTTGAAATCAAGGTTTCCTACATAAATGTTCATTGTCTGATAAAATTTAATTAAAGTAATTTTTGTTATTCAAAATGTTTGAGATATTAACTCAAAAATCTTCAAAATGTTTAAATGGGATTTATGCAAACGGGCAGTGAGGTACTGTGAACAACAAGGTAAACTAGTAGAGCAAAGCTCAAAATTATAAATCGGTGGCAAAGATAGTTTTTTTATTTTGATAATCATTTGTGTAATTATTTTGCATTTGCCTATCCAACCCCCTTTATTGTAGCGGCATTGGCAATGTTAAAGATTGCATATAAAAACATTTCGCCACCTCCGCGCGCTTCCTTACTTTTGTGCTTTCTTGTAGAAATCTCAAAATTGATAAAAAATTATAAAATGAAACAACTGATCGAATGCGTTCCCAACTTTAGCGAAGGCCGCGATATGAGCATCATCCGGCAAATTACTCAGGAGATAGAAACAATAGAAGGTGTAAAACTGCTTGATGTGGACCCCGGCAAAGCTACCAACCGCACGGTGGTGACTTTTGTAGGCACGCCCGAAGAGGTGATAGAGGCAGCTTTTCTGGCTGTAAAAAAAGCATCACACCTTATTGATATGTCCAAGCACCGTGGCGAACACCCGCGCATGGGCGCTACCGATGTGTGTCCGCTGGTGCCGGTATCCAATATTACCATGGAAGAAACTGTGGAGTATGCTCACAGACTTGCCAAACGAATCGGCGAGGAGTTGCAGATACCAGTTTATTGTTACGAAAGTGCTGCCCTTATCGAAAAGCGTCGCAACCTGGCAGTTTGTCGTTCAGGCGAATATGAAGGGTTGGCTGATAGGCTGGGGAAACCGGAATGGAAACCCGATTTCGGCCCGGCAAAGTTCAATGCACACAGCGGAGCCACTGCTGTGGGGGCACGCGATTTTTTGGTCGCTTACAATGTCAACCTCAACACAACTTCTACGCGCCGGGCTAACTCCATCGCTTTCGACATTCGTGAAAAGGGCCGTGTGAAACGCGAAGGCAATCCTGTAACAGGCAAAGTTGTAGTTGACGAGCAGGGCAACAAAGTTTATACTCCCGGCACACTTAAGTCGGTGAAAGGAATTGGTTGGTACATCGAAGAATACGGCATCGCCCAGATCTCGCTCAATCTTACCAATATCAGCATCACGCCTGTGCATGTGGCGTTTGAAGAAGCGAGCCGCAAAGCTGCCGAGCGCGGTGTGCGTGTTACCGGTTCGGAACTGGTTGGCCTGGTGCCACTCAAAGCGCTGCTGGACGCCGGAAAATACTTTTTGCGTAAGCAACAACGATCTGTTGGCGTGTCGGAATCAGAGCTTATCAAAATAGCTGTGAAATCCCTTGGACTGGATGATCTGAAGCCTTTCAATCCGAAAGAAAAAATCATCGAATACATGCTGGCCGCAGACCAAAATAAAAAGTTGGTGGATATGAGTCTTGCTGCTTTTGCTGACGAAACGGCCTCCGAGTCGCCGGCGCCGGGAGGTGGTTCCATCTCAGCTTACGCCGCCGTCATGGGCGTGTCGTTGGGTACGATGGTAGCTAACCTGAGTTCGCACAAGCGTGGCTGGGACGATCGCTGGGAAGAGTTTTCCGACTGGGCCGAAAAAGGACAAGCTTTCAAAGATGAGCTGCTCCACCTTGTGGATGAGGACACGCAAGCTTTCAATAAAATAATGGACGCCTTTGGGATGCCCAAAAATAGCGACCACGAAAAAGCCGACCGCAAATTGGCCATCGAAGAAGCCTCGAAATACGCAATGCAGATTCCTTTTAGGGTGATGCAGAAGTCATTCGAATCGATGCAGGTGATGAAAGCCATGGCCACCATCGGCAATCCCAATTCGGTGTCGGATGCAGGCGTGGGTGCCCTCTGCGCAAGGGCTGCCGTAAGAGGCGCCTTCATGAATGTTCGCATCAATGCTTCGGGCGTTGAGGATAAAGTATTTGTAGAAAAACTCATCAGCGAAGGCAAAGAGATCGAGAAAGCCGCCGAGGCACTCGAAAAAGAAATTGTTGCGCTGGTGGATGAAAAAATAAAATAGCATTGTCAGCTAAAGATTAAAACAAAGTGACCTTTTTAATAGGAGATGGGAGTGGAAGTAAATTCTTCGCTCCCCTTTTCTTATTACTAATCCGACTAAACATCCATTGCAGAGTGTGAAATATATCACGCCCTGATGAAAAGTTTATCTTTGTTTCCATTAAATTTTGGATGAATGGCCACAAGAAAAAAACGAAAATCTGCTGGTTCGGGATGTTTACTCTGCCATGAGGCCTTTTGTGCGGTGGCTTCTCTCACGCAATCGCAGTTAAGTCTGTTGTACGGAAGTTCGCACGAAATGATTCTTACGCGCGGCGAGCATATTTACCAGCAGGGTGTACCCACATCTCACATCGCTTATCTGCGCAAGGGTCTGGTGATGGAGTATTTCCGTGCCGATAACCAACCTGACCGCATCATCAACATTGTGAAAAGCCGCGCCTACCTTGGGTTGCACTCATTATTTGGCGACGAAGCAAACCATTATTCATACAAGGCCCTCCAGGAGCTGCATGTTTGTTACATCGACGTGGAATCTTTTAAAAACCTGGTGCGTACCAACAATGAATTTGCTTACGAGATACTGGTGTCGGTAAGCCGAGACAGTCTTAGCGGGCATCATCGGTTTTTGAATATCAATGCCAAGCAAACCTATGGTAAGGTGGCCGATGTGCTGTTGTATTTTGCACATATCGTTTACGGGAACAACAAGTTTGAATTGCCGCTAACGCGCCGGGAAATCGGCAGTATGATCGGCATCACGCGTGAAAGTACGACCAAGGCGCTCGCCAAATTCCAGAGTGAAGGATTTATTGCTGTGGAAGGTAATATTCTGGAAATTTTAATGCCCGGTCAGCTCGAAATTATCAGCCGCAATGGTTAGTGCTATCTGGTAATTGTGCTGGTCACCTTTTTTTCGAGCGTCAGGATGTTCCTGTTTTTCTCGCGTTTGTAAATTATCCTATCAGTAAGCTGACGTACCAGATGAATTCCCAACCCACCCGGTGAACGCTGCAGGACAGGCAGCTCCAGGCTAGCTGGTGGAGGGGCTTCCAACGGATTAAAAGCTGCTGCATCATCCCGTATTTCGACGCGCATCAAATGATTCTCCAACACTACCTTTACGAAAATAGCATGCTCTTTTTTATCATCATAGCCGTAATTGATCGTGTTGGTGATTACTTCTTCCGTGGCAAGCATGAGTTGCAAAACGTCATCCTGAACCAGGTTGCTTTCGACACCCAGTTGTTCTATCATCGCGCTCACCAGACCAATTTGGGAGATGTTGTTATTAATAGTTAGTTCGCTTGTTGCAGCAACAGCCATGACGAAAATTTTTTACGAAAATAAAGAAATCGCTGAAACGAAGCCTGTTCATTTAATAGGTAAAATATTAGGTTTTAATTTTAATAAGCCAGCGACTAAAGACGATTGTTGGGATATTCCTGCTCTTTTAAAAGAAAGGACATTCCTTTTTAATACACATTCCCTTCTGATTGCATCTTTTCCATCCTGCATCAAAAACTCCTCATTTTATTCAAATCCAAGGTTAAAGTTTGGATTTACAAAAAGTCAATAGAGTTTTGAAGTTTTAATAAATTTTCTTTTCAACGGAGCAAAAACCCTGAATTTATTCCTGAAATAGCCATTTTTCATGGTTTTATTCTAAATTCCTTTTAAATTGATGTAAGAAAATGTTTCTTTGTCGCCAATAAAATTAAATTTGCCCACTGCAAATAAACTTAAACACAAAACGTCAACTTTTATGAAGAAAATTCTAACCTTTATGGCAGCGGCTCTGCTACCTGCCATTACCTTTGCGAGCGAAGCTAATCTGGTCATTCCCGCCGGGATACAGGATGAAACAATCCTGTACTGGGGCTTTTTGATTACGTTCGCTGGCTTTTTATTTGGGCTTTATCAATTTGTGAAGGTCAAAAAAATCAGAGCCCACCAATCGATGCTCGATGTGGCACATGTGATTTACGAAACTGGCAAGACCTATCTGATACAGCAGGGAAAGTTTTTGGCAATTTTATTTTTATTCATTGGCGCTGCCGTAGCCTTTTATTTTGGCTACCTCTCGCAGCATGAGATCATCGATCCGGTAACAGGTCAGACGCACCTTGAAAATTCCTTTGGTATCGGAGGCGTGTTGATGATTTTGGGGTGGACCGTGGTAGGTATTCTGGGCAGCTACAGCGTGGCATGGTTTGGCATCCGTATGAATACGCTTGCCAACTCGCGCATGGCTTTTGCCTCTCTGGAACGCAAGCCAATCAAGTTGTTGAATATTCCGCTCAATGCCGGCATGAGTATCGGCGTAGTGTTGATTTCGCTTGAGCTAATTATGATGCTCATCATTTTGCTGTATGCTCCCGGCGAATATGCCGGCGCCAGCTTTATCGGGTTTGCTATCGGCGAATCATTGGGTGCCTCGGTTTTGAGGATTGCTGGCGGTATCTTTACCAAAATTGCCGACATCGGTTCCGACCTGATGAAAGTGATCTTTAAAATTGGTGAAGACGACCCGCGCAACCCCGGCACCATTGCCGACTGTGTGGGCGACAATGCCGGCGATAGCGTTGGCCCAACCGCCGATGGTTTTGAAACCTATGGCGTTACAGGTGTAGCGTTGATTGCATTTATTTTGCTTGCCATTTCCTACAATCTGGGAAACATTGCCGACTTCAATCCTCAGTTTGTAACTTCGCTTGCGGCGTCACTAAATGTCGAGTCATTCTCTTTAAGCAGCAGCGAATCACTGAAAGTCCTTAGCGAAACCTTACAGGTTAAAATGCTTACGTGGATTTTCCTCATGCGTATTCTGATGATCATAACCTCGGTAGTCTCTTTCTGGATAAACAAAGCCCTAACCAAATCCAAATACGAAAATGTCGATGATCTCGACTTTGAGAAGCCACTCACCTCATTAATATGGATCACCTCGCTGCTTTCTATCGCCGTAACCTTTGTGCTGAGCTATTTTGTCATCGGCAACCTGCCTGGCAATCTTTGGATTGTCCTTTCGGTAATTATCAGCGTCGGCACACTCGGTGCAGCAATTATCCCCGAATTCACCAAGCTTTTTACCAGCCCCAAATCTACCCATGTAAATGAAGTGGTAGAAGCTTCTAAAAAAGGCGGCGCCTCACTAAATATTCTTTCGGGCCTGGTAGCCGGTAACTTCAGTGCCTTCTGGATGGGCATCGTCTTTTTTGTATTAATGTTTGTAGCCTACTATACCAGCACTTTTGGCTTGAGCGAACTTATGATTTACCCGTCCATTTTTGCCTTCGGGCTGGTAGCTTTTGGGATGTTGGGCATGGGTCCGGTTACCATTGCAGTGGATAGTTATGGTCCTGTGACGGATAACGCGCAATCCATTTATGAGCTTTCGCTGATTGAGGAACTACCTGGTATTTCTGCTGAGATTGAAAGAGATTTTGGCTTTAAGCCTGATTTTGAAAAATCAAAATATTACCTCGAAGCCAACGATGGCGCTGGCAATACTTTTAAAGCCACGGCAAAGCCCGTGCTCATTGGCACTGCTGTGGTTGGCGCTACCACCATGATCTTCTCGTTGATTTTGGTGATAAAAGGAAAGCTGGGCGTGAATCCGGCAGAAATCCTCAACTTGCTCAACCCATACACCATCCTGGGATTCCTTCTGGGCGGTGCGGTCATCTATTGGTTTACGGGAGCATCCATTCAGGCAGTTACCACTGGAGCTGCCCGTGCCGTTGAGTTTATCAAAGTAAACATCAATCTCGACCCTAACGCTCCCAAGAAAGCCGACGTGGAGAAGTCGAAGCAGGTGGTACAGATTTGTACCCTTTACGCACAAAAAGGGATGTGGAATATTTTTATTGCCATCTTCTCTTTTGCTTTGGCATTTGCACTGCTTTCGGCACCTTCGGAAAGCAATCTTCCTGTATCGCTCTTTGTAAGTTATCTTATCTCCATTGCCTTCTTCGGACTTTTTCAGGCGGTATTTATGGCCAATGCAGGTGGTTCTTGGGACAATGCTAAAAAAGTAATTGAAGTGGATATGAAAGAAAAAGGCACCGAGCTGCACGCAGCCTCCGTGGTAGGCGACACAGTAGGCGACCCGTTTAAGGATACCTCCTCGGTAGCGCTTAATCCCATCATCAAATTCACTACGCTCTTTGGCTTGCTGGCCATGGAAATATCGCTGGCAGAAGGCTTCCGCGCCTATGCTCCTTATGTTGGCCTGGTATTCCTGCTTGTCGCGCTTTATTTTGTTTATCGTTCGTTTTACAAAATGCGCATTAATCAATAGTGCCATTACCGATTTAAAATCAGCCGGATGCCACGTGTGTCCGGCTTTTTTTGTTTTAAAAAGGAAAAGAATTCTTTCTGTTTTAAAGTCTCATTCCATACTTGCAAGCTTCTATTATCTTTGCTTTTTAATAAATAATAATTGTGCATGAATGATAAACCGATCAAACATGAACCTAAAGTCGATCGGGATCGTTTATCAGTACAACCAATTAATTGATGACTAAATCAAATATCTTATGATCAAAAAACTTACACTACTCCTTATCTTTGGCTTTTCAATGTTGTTTGCTTCGGCACAAATTAATGAAGGCGACAAGTATTTTGTAGCTTTTACCGACAAAGCCAATTCTCCTTTTTCGATAGAAAACCCTCAGGAATTCCTTTCGCAACGAGCCATCGAACGACGTGATCGCTTCAACATTCCGGTGGATGTCAATGACCTGCCGGTAAACCCGGCGTATGTTCAGGCTGTAGCCGATATTGGCGTGGCCATAACTTATCCCGTGAAATGGCTAAACGGGGTAGTGGTGCAAACCAACGATCCCAATAAGATTGTGGAAATAGAGGCACTTCCTTTTGTTAAAAATACCGTAAAGAATGTCGGGCTTAAAAGCGACGATTTGAAATTAGATGAATCGGATATTTTCGGGATGAACAAGCCTTACGAAATGAAGGAGTTTATCACTGAAGTTAAGGGTGTTTCTAAATCCGGTTCCGCTGTCAATAGTTTCGACTACGGCCCCAGCCTCAACCAAATTGAGATGATTGGTGGCGTTGCGCTTCACGACGACGGCTACCAGGGACAGGGAATGGTGATCGCCGTATTGGATGGCGGTTTCCTTTACACCGACCAAATGATAGCCTTCGACAGCCTGCGCCTCAATGGGTTAATCCTTAGCACCCGCGATTTTACGGAGCCTGGAAATAATGTTTATCAGAGCAGCACCCACGGCACATCGGTGCTTTCGACGATGGGAGCTTACCTGCCAGGACAAATTATAGGCACAGCTCCTAAAGCAGCCTATCACCTGATCCGCACCGAATACACGCCCAACGAATACCTCATCGAAGAATACAATTGGGTGGCTGGCGCCGAATATGCCGACAGTGCCGGCGCCGATGTCATCAACTCATCACTGAGCTACAAGACTTTTGATAATCCAGCTCAAAACCACGTGTACGCTGATATGGATGGTAACACAGCACCCGGAACCATCGGGGCTGATCATGCAGCGAGCGTTGGGATGATTGTGGTAAATAGCGCCGGCAATTCCGGAGGATCCGACTGGCCATGGGTTGGCTCTCCGGCTGATGGCGACAGCGTTTTTTCGATTGGCGCCGTCAATGCAAGCGGGCAGTATGTCAGCTTTAGTTCCATTGGCCCCACTGCCGACGGTCGCCAAAAACCAAATGTTGTGGCACAGGGCGCCAGCGCGGTGGTCGCTTCGATAAATGGTGGCATTTCCAACGCAAGCGGCACCTCATTTTCTTCGCCTATCATCGCCGGAATGACCGCCTGCCTTTGGCAAATGGCACCCGACCTGCGCAACACTGACATTATGAATGCCATCCAGCAAAGCGCCTCCCAGTCCACCAATCCTGATTATCTGCTAGGCTATGGCATCCCCAACTATAGCGTGGCCGGAATTATCCTTTCGGGCTTCAACAGAAGCCGTGTGACCAGTGAAAACCGAATAAACATTTACCCAAGTCCTTTCACCGACCAGATTAACATCGTTTATCACTCAAGCGACACGCAAACTGTTACTATTCAAATTGTGGATATCGCTGGCCGGCTGGTTTACCGCAAAGAAAATGTAGTACACAAGCAGGGTATCAACTATATTAAAGTACCTCAACTTCAGTCGCTCAAAAGCGGAGTGTACGTTGTTAAGATTTTCTCGGAAGGAGAGGTGATCTCACGCAAAATCCTTAAAACACTGTAATTGTTCCTGATTGTATCAGAAATCATAAATATTTAAGAGCCGGAATTTTTCCGGCTTTTTTTGTGCTCTTTTATTAAATGGGAAATTGAGGTAATTTACAAACCATATCAATTTGCCTGCGTGATACTTGCACCCTTCCTTTTGTCAAATCCAATCACTTTTATCTTCTAATGGTTCAAATATTTGGCAGTCCGGAACATCTATGTAAGGAAAATAGTTGCCAATGCCACTCATTTAGAAATTGCAAGCCTTATCAATAGCTCTTTCAAGTAAATCATTAGCCGCCCCGAACATTTAATTCTTTCTCAGCATTACAAAATTGTATCGGAAGGAGTAGGGCTACGTTTTGTATTGCCTTCTGAAATTGAATCAATAACTTTCCTACACCTTTTATCCTATCGCTCCACTCCCAACCGAATCGGAAGGAGAGGGGTTGAAGTAGGCGTGTCATTTTTTAAATGTCCTCTGATGGTATCGAATGATGGATAGAATGACCAACATCCGCAAACGTCAAGTCTAATTTTAACATTAACAAATGTAAATCAATAAAACGTTACACGTGTAAATATCAATAACATTCACAAATGTAATGTTAAATCACATTTGTATTCATCATCACATCTGTAAACTATTACCTAAATAGTCTATTTCTTTTAACATTTGCCATCATTATTTATTAATTCATTAATAACCAGTGCATCCATTGATTTACCTTAACCATAACAACAAACTTTTGCAATTAATTAGTAGCTGTACTAAACGTACTTTTCCAAACTAACGTTAGTGTTGATAATCAGTATATTATTTGCTTCATTTCAATCAAACTACCATAAAATCACATTTGTAAATCACTAAAAGAATTGTGAATTTGCACATCAACAACCCGTGCATTTAAAATGAAGTACATTTGTAAAATTAAAGGAAATAGGAAATGGATAAACTCAAAGAGAGAATAGAATTGTTAATCTCGACCAAAGGAATGACTAATGCTGTGTTTGCTGAAAGCATCGGTGTACAACCCAGCAACATCTCGCACAGCCTTTTGGGGAGGAATAAGCCCAGCCTGGATTTGGTAAATAAAATTTTGGAACGTTTCAAAGAAGTGCGCACAGAGTGGATCATCAATGGAACAGGGCCAATGACACGCGACTATTCTTTATTTGATGAAAATGAGCCACCGGCACAGCCGTCGATGGCACGGAGACCTGCTCCAGAAATGACCAGGCCTGTATCACAACCGGAAACGACAGAAATATCGCAGCCAGCAGATGCAAAAAAAATAGATGAAGAGTGGGAAAAAGTTGAAAATGAGGAAGGTACTATATCAAAACGACCTGTAGAGCAGACACAAAAATATCATGCAGAAAAACCGACGATGGGAATCCCTGGAAGAGAAATAGAAAAGATTGTGATTTTCTACAACGATAAGACCTTTACAGTGTATTCTCCTCAAAATTGAACCGTTCGAATCCGGCGAAAAAGAAGTTGGCCTCGATCTGTGCATTTTCGTCACTGTCGGAGCCATGGACTGCATTGGCCTGCATGCTGGTACCAAATTGCTTACGCACGGAACCTTCTTCAGCTTTGGCCGGATCGGTGGAACCGATAAGATGACGGTATTCTTCAACAGCATTTTCGCGCTTAAGAATAGCAGCTACAATAGGGCCTGACGACATAAAATCTACGAGGGAATTGAAGAATGGTCTCTCCTGGTGAACCTCATAAAACTTTTTGGCTTGCTCCACAGTAAGACGTGTAAGCTTGAGTGCCGTAATTTGAAATCCGGCATCGATAATTTTGGTAAGAATATGACCTGCATGACCTCTTTGGAGGGCCGTAGGTTTGATCATTGTAAAGGTGATATTGCCTTTCATTGCGGGATGTTTTTGTTGAGGCAAAAGTAGCAAAACCGCCAACGGCCACCGTGTTTTAACGTTTTTTATTATACTTTTACCGTCTTGTAGTTGTTAATGGAAATCTAAAAACTTAAAAATCTTGACCGATACACAAATCACTGCCATCAAGCAATTGCTGGAAAACACCAAGAACATACTCATTACTACCCATTACAATCCTGATGGTGACGCTATTGGCAGCAGTATGGCATTGTTTCATTCACTGCATGGTGCTGGTATAAAAAGTCAGGTGGTGGTGCCTAATACGATTCCGGATTCGATTCGCTGGATTGAAAAGAGTGATGAAATCCTCATCTTCGAGGAGCGGGATACTGATGAAATGGCCAGATTATTTGATGATGCCGGGTTGATTTTTTGTCTCGATTACAATGCACCCAAGCGTGTTGGTGAAAAGATGCAAAAACCGCTTGAAGCCTCGAAAGCAGTAAAAATCCTCATCGATCATCACCCACAACCCTCCGTAGGAGTTTTTGATTTTTTGTATTCCGAAACATCGGCATCTTCTACTGCTGAGCTGGTTTATAAATTTCTACAGAAGTTGGAATTTGAGAAATTCATCAATCAGGCTGCTGCTGAAAGCCTTTACACGGGTATTATTACAGATACCGGCTCATTCAGCTTTGCAAGCAATCATCCCGATGTTTATCTCATCACTGCCGATTTGATAGAGCGGGGCGTAAATGCCGAACTGCTGCACCGGCGCATCTTTGATACGTTTTCCGAAAAAAGACTGCGACTAATGGGATTTGCCTTCGATCAGAAATTGATCGTGCTGGATTCTTTTCGTACAGCTATTATCTCGCTCACCAAAGAAGAGTTGGAGCGTTTCGACCATAAGTCTGGCGACACCGAAGGAATTGTCAATTTCCCTTTATCAATTAGCACCATAAATGTTTCCATATTGCTTACCGAGCGCGATGATCTGATTCGGTTATCGTTCCGTTCGAAGGGTGATTTTGAAGTAAATAAGCTGGCCAGTGATCATTTCGATGGGGGTGGCCACCGAAATGCGGCTGGGGGCGATTCTAAACTTTCCATGCAAGAAACTATCGAAAAGATAAAAGCAATTTTACCGTTGTATCAAGATGAATTGCAATATCAAATCTGACCAAAAGCAGATGACAATCTCAAAATTGACACTTTTTACGTTGATCGTGGTATTCTTTCTTTTCGGCTGTAGCCGACATTCCCAAAACGACAAATCACAAAACCAACGTCCAAAAGATAAAGCATTGCAGGAGAAACTATTTGATGCCAATCGGCAGGCCATGAGGGTAGAGGATCAGCAAATTGGTGATTTCGCAGAGCGCTATGGCTGGGAGATGAAAACCACCGGTACCGGGCTGCGTTACCTGATTTATGAAAATGGCACCGGCAAACAGGCTGAGGATGGAATGCTGGCCACCATTGATTACCAGGCCAGGCTGCTGAATGGTGAACTTATTTACAGTTCCCAGCCTGGAATTCCACTTACGTTCAGAATCGGCCAGGATGCTGCCGTTCCCACAGGGATACATCAAGGAATATTATTATTACGCCAGGGAGACCATGCCAAATTTATTCTACCTTCGCACCTTGCTTTTGGGCTTACCGGTGACCAAAAAGAAGTACCCCCAAAATCAACTTTGGTGTATGATTTACAGCTTGTTGCGCTCAAGTAATTTTTAAAAATTAATGATGAAAAAACTCTTTTTTTTGAAGCATTTTTTGTGGATTTTTATTGCCGTCATGCTATTCAGTTGTAATAGTAAGGATAAGTTTGAAAAAACAGCCAGTGGGCTGGAATACAAATTTTATATCAAGAATGATACGGCTCGTCAGGTAAAACTATACGATATTGTGGAAGTACGCATGAACTACCGCACCAAGGATAGCGTGCTCTTTGCCAGCGGCAACAGCACGCTACCTTTTCAGATTGACCCAATCTACGAGGGCGATTTGCTCGAAGGCATGATGATGATGCACCAGGGCGACAGCGCCACTTTTGTTATTAATACAGAAGATTTTTTTATCAAAATGATGCAGTCGCCACAGATTCCGGATTATGCCGATGGGGAGGATAAATTATATTTCGATCTGAAAGTGATGAAAATCACCAGCGAAACGCCCGACGTAAAAGCCCGTCGTCTGGAAGCTACCGAAAGGAAATCGTCGGAGCAACAAGCTATTGATAATTATATCAGCCAAAACAATATTGAAGTCAGCCCCACAGAAAGCGGGTTGTATTATATTTCGGTTACCGAAGGTAGCGGCCCCAAAGCGAAAGCCGGAGATACCGTAAAAGTTAACTACACCGGATCGCTGCTTGATGGTACGATTTATTATTCGACATACGACCACGGAATGCCGCTCACTTTTGAGGTAGGCGGTGGCGAAATGTTGGCAGGTTGGGAAGAGGCCATATTAATGATGAAACAAGGGGGCAGAGCAATATGGATAATGCCCTCTTCGCTGGCTTACGGAAGCTACGAGCGACAAGGCGTGAAACCCTACAGCCCCTTGATTTTTGACGTTGAACTTATCGAAATTATGGATTAATTTTTTATTTATAAACTGACAATTATTAGCAAATTAAAAAAGTAAAATTATGATGAGAAGCAAACTGATGCTTATGATGGTTGCAGTCACCCTGTTGACTGCAATGAATGCCTGTAACGGACAAGGTTACAAAACCACTGACAGTGGACTGAAGTACAAAATTCATGTGGTGAACAAGGATCAGCCCACGCCTAAGGATGGCGATATTCTTTCGATGAAGATGACCTACGGAACTCCCGACACCTTGTTTTTTAACTCTGCTGAAATGCCCGAAAATAAAATGATGCTGGCCATGCAGGAATCGACCTATCCCGGCGATTTTTATGAAATGATGGCGATGCTGCATCAGGGCGATAGCGCTACTTTTATCCTTGCTGCCGACTCATTCTTTCTGCAAACAGCAGGTTACCCCAAACTCCCGGATTTTGCCAAGGACCTGAAAGAGCTGGAGTTTAACGTGATGCTTACAAAAATCCAGACTGAAGAAGAAGTAATGGCAGAAATGGAAGCCGAACGCGATCAAATGCGCGACGAAGAAGGTGCAACCATCGCGGCTTATGTTCAGGATAATGGCATCGTTGCTATGCCCACCGAATCTGGAATGTATGTGATTGTAACTGAAGAAGGTAAAGGTCCAAAACCCGTTGCCGGCGACAAAGTGAAAGTACATTACACCGGTAAGCTGCTGGATGGAACCAAATTCGACTCATCCGTTGATCGTGGAACGCCATTCGAGTTTGTGCTTGGAGAAGGCCGTGTAATCAGAGGTTGGGACGAAGGTATCGCCATGCTCAATGTTGGCAGCAAAGCTACTCTTATCATTCCAAGCGAACTGGGCTACGGCGAACGTGGCGCGGGCCGCGACATTCCTCCTTTTGCTCCGCTGGTATTTGATGTTGAGCTTATCGACATCGTAAAATAGTTATGTCAAAAACGATTACAGGCAAGAGTTTGTAATTGCTAAAAAAGACAATCTTTCAGAAAACGCCGGATTCATCACAGATGAGCCGGCGTTTTCGATTTTAAGGCTAATCATCTTTTTTTCAACGGTTAAATTTATTTTACAAATCCTTTCAACGCCAGAGCCTGTTAGCTTATCCTGATTTTATGGTGTCGGAAATGATTTATTTTGTAATTCAAAAAATACCACCCGAAATGAAGCTTTTAATTATAGCAGCAATTGCCCTCGTTTTGATAATCATACTTATCAGGATGTACCCACTTCTACACATTTGGGGAACACGCTTATTTTTTGGTAAGTACAGTTCGCGCTATGTAGCCACCTACAAGCGTTACACCAACCAAAGTCCTTATTCTTATTGTATCAAGGATGATTTTATTAATCATCTGGCAAGCGTTTACAAATTACCTCCAGATTTGCCGATTCTTGATTCAGAACTGGAAATTGAATTTTCGGATATCGCTTTTGGAAAAAGCTTTAAGGAAGTTATTAAAGCTTCCCCAAAACCAATTTGTGCCAATGCCGTCAGGCTTCCAGCCTTTGAGCTACAGACGCTGGGTTACAAAAGTCAGGTATTTAGCCTGGATATGAAGAAATATTGCTTTTTTGCTAATGGAAAGTTTTTCATGGGCCAGTTTACTTTCAACAAATCCACTACTGAGAATCGGGCTGAACTGACCAATGTGTTGCAAAAAAAATATCTCAATGGATTAAAAACTTCGTCAGAAGGCTTTATGATTCGCGGCAAAAACCAGAGTTTACTTCGCTGCGAATACAATGGTTTTTATTTGATACTCACCTATTTTTCTCGTAGTACTGGTGCAGACATCATTGCTCTGGTTGATGAACATTGGAATAGTAACATACCAAGCCAAACGATTTCACAGTCGACTTTGCAGGCTGAATTGATGGATAAATTATAAAATGAACATGCCAGGATTCCACATCCCTGCGCATTGGCTATCTAATTCGTTGTAACATATTGCAGATGCATATCCATGCATCTTTGCAAAGAAGAATTCCAAAAAAAAACTGCATCGCTCACACGGAACGATACAGTTTTTTTATTGTTAATCAGATAATTCCAGATCTTAATTTACTGAAGGCAACTGTTTTGCGATAGCAACTTCCTTTTTGATGCTGATATTAAGTTCTTCCTTACCTTCTTCAGCTTCCACCATTATGTGATCGCCTTCGGATATGGTGGTCTTGATGATTTCTTCGGCAAGCGGATCTTCTACATATCGCTGTATCGCCCGCTTTAACGGACGTGCGCCATATTGGGCATCCCATCCTTTTTCGACGATAAAGTCTTTGGCTTTTTCCGAAATTTCGATGGTGTAACCAATCTCTTTCACGCGCTTGTAAAGATGGCCAAGTTCAATGTCGATAATCTTATGAATGTCTTCACGCTCCAGATGGTCGAAGATTACGATATCGTCGATACGGTTAAGAAACTCAGGGGCAAAAGTTTTCTTCAAAGCATTTTCGATCACACTTTGCGAATGTTTTCCTTTTGATGTTTCGCGTGCCGAGGTATTAAAACCTACACCAAGTCCAAAATCTTTCAACTGACGCGATCCAATGTTGGAGGTCATGATGATGATTGCATTCTTGAAGTCGATACGTCGACCCAGACTGTCGGTGATGATCCCATCGTCGAGTACCTGTAGCAAAAGGTGATAAACGTCGGGGTGCGCTTTTTCTATCTCGTCGAGAAGAATGATGGAGTAGGGTTTGCGACGGACTTTCTCAGTAAGTTGCCCACCTTCTTCGTAGCCTACGTATCCCGGAGGAGCGCCCACCAGACGCGAAACGGAGAATTTCTCCATGTATTCGCTCATGTCGATGCGGATAAGCGCTTCTTCGCTATCGAAAAGATAACGTGCAAGTACTTTTGCCAGGTGCGTTTTACCGACGCCTGTGGGGCCCAGAAAGATGAAACTTCCAATAGGCTTATTGGGGTCTTTCAGTCCGGCACGGTTACGGCGAATAGAACGAACCACTTTTTGAATGGCTTCATCCTGACCTATCACAGAATCTTGTAGCTCGAATTCCATTTTCACGAGTCGGTTACTTTCCGTTTGCGCAATTCGCTTAATTGGAATTCCTGTCATCATAGCCACAACTTCGGCCACATTTTCTTCAGATACGGTCTCGCGATTGATACGTGCATCTTCTTCCCACTTTTTCTTTTCCACTTCAAGCTCCTCAAGCAGTTTGCGCTCCAGATCGCGGAAGCGGGCGGCTTCTTCAAATTTCTGTCCGCCGATGGCCTTTGCTTTTTCAGCTTTCACCTCTTCAATACGGCTTTCAATTTTGATGATTTGGGAAGGCACATGCATGTTGGTAATGTGCACCCTCGAACCAGCTTCGTCAAGTGCATCGATGGCTTTGTCGGGCAAATAGCGGTCGCTGATGTATCGGTTGGTGAGGTGTACACAAGCTTTGATGGCGTCTTCAGTATATTTTACAAGGTGGTGATCCTCATATTTTGCTTTGATATTGTTGAGGATGACAGCGGTTTCGTCGGCAGTGGTCGGATCGACCAGCACTTTCTGAAATCTGCGCTCCAGCGCGCCATCTTTTTCGATGTATTGGCGGTACTCGTCGAGTGTAGTGGCACCGATACATTGTATTTCGCCACGTGCCAGTGCAGGCTTAAACATATTGGACGCATCCAATGAACCGGAAGCATTACCGGCACCTACAATGGTGTGTATCTCGTCGATAAAAAGTATGATATCTGGGTTTTTCTCCAGCTCATTCAGGACGGCTTTCATGCGTTCTTCAAACTGACCACGGTATTTGGTACCTGCTACAATAGATGCCAGGTCGAGTGTGATAACTCGTTTGTTGAATAATGCCCGCGAGACTTTTCGTTCAACAATTCGTGAAGCCAACCCTTCGGCTATGGCACTTTTACCAACGCCAGGCTCGCCAATGAGGATTGGGTTGTTTTTTTTGCGTCGGCTTAGAATCTGCGCAATACGTTCGAGTTCTTTCTCGCGGCCTACGATTGGATCAAGCCGGCCTTCTTCGGCAGCTTTGGTGAGGTCGCGTCCAAAATTATCGAGAACCGGAGTCTTTGACTTCGTTTCACCGGGCTTTTTGCCTTGTTTTTCGAAACCCCGGCCTTCTTCGAAGTCATCATCCATCGAGCCTGGAAATTCATCCACAGGATCCATTCTTTGGGCAGCACTGCTCTCTTCAGCCTTTTCAGGATGATGCCCGGTCATGATCGATTGCAATTCTTCTTTAACAGAATCGTAATCAACGCCAACCGATGTAAAGGTCTGCGTTACGATGTTGTCTTCATCTTTGAGAATGGCCAGGAGCAAGTGCTCGGTGCCGATTAGATCGCTGTTGAAAAGCTTTGCTTCCAGATAAGTTAGTTTCAGTGCACGTTCGGCCTGCTTTACCAATGGGAGATTCACCATTTTTTTCTCACCTTTCACTGTAGCACCTTGCTTTCCGATAGATTGCTCAATGCTGCTGCGGTAAGTTTTCAGATCCACACCCAGATAATTTAATATTTGTACGGCCAATCCTTCGCCTTCGCGCAGAATACCAAGTATCAGATGTTCAACTCCAATATAATCGTTTTCCAAACGTAAAGCTTCTTCCCGGCTGTAGTTAAGGACATCCTTAACACGTTGTGAAAATTTTGCTTCCATTATATTTTATTCCTTTCATTATTAATACAAATCGCGTATGAATCAAATAACGTTCCAATTGATAAATAGTTTTTAGCCTGCGAATTTAGTTACCCTATCGAACATCCGACAAAAATAAAGCTCTTTGCTGGTGCTAATTGCCGTTGCAGAGTCGTTTTTATCAACAAAAATATGTTAGTTAATAAAAGGTTTAGCTGTGCCGGCAAACATAAAAATACCTACTTTTGCTGGTCGTTACACTTTGATATTAAAGTATTATTATTGAATAAGTTAGTAGATGGAAAACAATCAGGAAGGCGAAAGAATAGTTAAGGTAAATATTGAAAATCAAATGAAATCGGCCTACATCGATTATTCGATGTCGGTTATTGTTTCGCGGGCGTTGCCTGATGTTCGTGATGGTTTAAAGCCGGTTCACCGCCGGATTTTATTTGGGATGCTCGATCTGGGCAACCTTTCCAGTCGACCTTATAAGAAATCAGCGAGGATAGTAGGGGAGGTGCTTGGTAAGTACCATCCGCATGGCGACTTCTCTGTTTATGATGCAATGGTACGAATGGCGCAGGAATGGTCGTTGAGGTATCCGCTCATCGATGGGCAGGGAAACTTCGGTTCTATCGACAACGACAGTCCGGCAGCTATGCGATACACGGAAGCGCGCTTGCGCAAACTAGCCGAAGAAATGCTGGATGACCTCAGCAAAGATACGGTCGATTTCCAGCCCAACTTCGACGATTCACTCGAAGAGCCTACCGTGCTGCCAGCCAGAGTCCCCAACCTGCTCATCAATGGAGCTTCTGGTATTGCCGTTGGGATGGCTACCAATATGCCGCCGCACCACCTGGGAGAAGTAATAGATGGTACGATTGCGTACATCGATAACCACGACATCACCATAGAAGAGCTGATGAAATATGTCAAGGCTCCTGATTTCCCGACAGGCGGTATCATCTATGGCTACGACGGCGTTAGGGAAGCCTTTTTGACAGGCCGTGGACGCATTGTCATCAGGGCGGAAGCTACCATAGAAAGCACCAGCAGCGGACGCGATCAAATCATCGTCACCACTGTACCTTATCAGGTGAATAAAGCTGAGATGATCAAAAAAACGGCTGATCTGGTGAATGATAAGAAAATAGAAGGAATAACTGATATCCGCGATGAGTCTGACCGCACCGGTATTCGTATCGTTTATGAACTAAAAAGAGATGCTGTAAGCAATGTTGTGCTCAACAAGCTCTATCAGCAGACAGCTCTTCAGACTTCCTTCAGTGTCAATAATATTGCTTTGGTAAACGGCCGGCCAATGCAGCTCAACCTGAAAGATATGATTCGGCATTTTGTCGATCATCGCCATGTTGTTATTATTAGACGCACCGAATACGAGCTTCGCGAAGCCGAGAAACGCGCCCACATCCTCGAAGGACTGCTCATCGCATTGGATCATCTGGATGAGGTAATTACATTGATTCGGCAATCGCAAACCCCCGACGAGGCTAAAAATGGTTTGATGACCACTTTTAACCTGTCAGAACTACAGGCCAAAGCCATCCTCGAAATGCGTTTGCAGCGCCTTACAGGCCTGGAACGCGATAAGATAAAGGAAGATTACAATGCATTGATGGAACGTATTGCCTACTTCAAGCGCCTACTCGAAAACGAAGACCTGCGCATGGAATTGATCAAAAATGAGCTGCTTGAGATAAAGGAAAAATACAAAGACGAACGACGTACCCGAATAGAATATTCCGCCAGCGACTTCCGTATTGAAGATACCATTCCCGATGATGAGGTGGTGGTGACCATTTCGCACATGGGCTACATGAAGCGTACGGCATTATCTGAATACAAAGTACAGGGTAGGGGCGGGCGTGGATCTAAAGCTTCGGCGGTGCGACAAGAGGATTTCCTGGAACATCTGTTTGTTGCTTCCAACCATAATTACATGTTGTTCTTTACTGAAAGTGGCAAATGTTTCTGGCTTCGGGTTTTTGAAATCCCGGAGGGTACGCGACATTCAAAAGGAAGAGCTGTTCAAAATCTAATCAATATTTCTTCAGAAGATAAAATCAAGGCGTTTATAAATACCAAGGATCTAAAAGATGAAGATTACGTCAAGAGTAATTACATCACCATGGTGACGGTGCGCGGTATTATCAAAAAAACCAGCCTTAAGGAATATTCGCGTCCGCGGCAAAATGGTATCAACGCCATCGTGGTGCGCGATGGAGATGCGTTGCTTGAAGCACGCCTGACCAATGGTGAAAACGAAATCATCATCGCATTGCAATCAGGACGTGCCATTCGTTTCAACGAAACAAGAGTTCGCCCGATGGGTCGCAATACAAGCGGAGTAAGAGGCATAACCCTGGCCAACGAAAAGGATGCTGTGGTTGGAATGATCTGTTTGGAAAACCCCGAATATGACGTTTTGGTAGTTTCAGAAAATGGATATGGAAAACGTTCCAAACTTGAAGACTACCGCATTACAAACCGCGGTGGAAAAGGAGTGAAGACGTTGAATATCACCGAGAAAACCGGCCAGCTTATCGCGATCAAAAACGTTACAGATACTGACGACCTGATGATTATTAACAAATCAGGACTTACCATACGCCTGGCTGTAAGCGAACTGCGTGTGATGGGACGTGCCACACAAGGTGTGCGACTGATTAATCTGCGCGACGACGATGCCATAGCTGCCGTTGCTAATGTGATGCGGGAAGAAGAGGAAGATGAGGAAATCATTATGGATGAATTAGAAAATAATGATGAGAATATCGCAACTGAGGAGGATGAACAAACTACAACTGAGGAATAATCATTTATCGAAATAAAAAATCAGCCAGACTGATATTCTTTCTGGCATGACTATTGAAAAGCAAACAAATTTAACAAACTAAACTTTGCAGGAAAAATGAAAAAATTCGTAGTGTTATTAATTACAGTCATGGCCTTTTCGGGTATTTATGCCCAACCAAACAACGTGGTAGCCGCGTTCAACTACCTGAATCGCGGCAAGCTCGACAAGGCCAAAGAAGCCATTGACAAGGCCACCGAGCATGCTAAAACAATGAATGATGCAAAAACGTGGTTTTACAGTGGTAATGTGTATTTATCCATACAATTAACAGACGAGGAGGCTTACAAAAATCTTGATCCAGACCCTTTGGATAAAGCCTATGCAGATTACAGGAAATCGCTTGAACTCGATACCAAACATGAGTATTCTGACCAGGTAAAAGATAGGATCCAAGTGTGCGCGGAGCAATATTTTAATAAAGGAGTAACAGATTACAACGAGCAGAATTACAAAGCTGCTTCCGAGGCTTTTGCAAAATCTGCGATGATTCGTCAGGAAGTGGGTGCCACCGATACCATTTCAGCGTTTTATGCCGGACAGAGTGCCTATCTTGCTCAGGACTATGCAACTGCCCGCAAGTATATGAATCAGGTGAAGGAGCTAAAATACGGCGATCCTGCTGTTTACAGCATCCTGGCCAACATCTATAAAGTAGAAGGCGATACCACTTCAGCCATTGCAGTAATCAACGAAGGCCGCCACGTGTATCCTGAAGATTACAGCTTGATTATTGATGCTGCTAACCTGTACCTTGCAACTGGTCAAAGCCAGGAGGCTTTGGATGTTTTAAATATTGCCATCGAAAAAGATAAAACTAATCCATCGTTGTTTTTTGCCGTCGGAACTATTTACGACAAAATGGGAAATTTCGAAAAAGCGCGCGACATGTATGTAAGTGCCATCGGTGTAGATCCCAATTATTTTGACGCAAACTACAACCTTGGAGCACTATATTTTAATAAAGCTGTTGAAGTGATTACTGAAGCCGGAAATCTACCGCTTAACGAAACAGCTAAATACGACCAGATGATGGCTGAAGGCAAGGTAATGATGGAGAAAGCCCTGCCATATCTCGAAAAAGCTGACTCCATCCAGGAGAGCGATCAGATAACCTTGCAAACACTCAAAGAGATTTATACCCGTTTGGGAATGATGGACAAAGTGAAAGGCATAAACGAGCGCCTGAACAATTAGGCGGAAAATTCTGTTTTACACAAAAACGAAATGGAGAGATCAGAAATGATTCTCTCCATTTTTTTATTAATCAATAAAAACTTAACGTTATGGAAACCTTTGAAGAAAAACGGCAACAGTACCAAAAGCAAATCGACAACAGCCCATCGCAGTTTGAGCCAAATTATGGGATGGGGAAACTCTATTACGAACAGGCTACTCAGGCAGGCAGTACCGAACCTTCGGCAACACAGTGGCTGAAACAATCGGCTCAATATCTCGAAAAGGCCGATCAGATAAAACCTGACAGCCGTGAAAATCTGACGATGCTACAGAAGGTGTACACCAGGATTAACGATTCTGAAAAAGTGAAGGGCATCAACGAGAGACTGAAAAATTAAGTTTCGTTTCATGAATTAAGAGGAGGGTGGGCTGCAAAGGATTTAGTAGCCAAGACTTAATTCTTCCAGCGTTAAAGATCCAGCCAATATTCTGTTTAAAAAGATAGGATTTGGAAAACATGATTTAACATAATATTAATTATCGGACATAAATCCGAATTTCAATTTCCCAGCTTTTAGGGTCGTAAGCTTCAATTTTAATGAATCCGTTTTTTTAAGGCAGGATTATTAGATTTTCAGCCGGCATTATTTTTTCTTTGGTTTTCTTTTTCCTTTAACACCTGTAGCTTCGTCTTCATTCAACAATGCCCGCCAGTCGTTTTTTGGAGTTTGTGCTTCAAGCAACACTTCGTGGTATTCCTTTCCAGTCATCACGATGCGGTGAATCGGTTTGCCAAGTGAAGCTTCAATTTCCTCAAGGATAGGTTTTTCTTCGCTGCTGCAAAAAGCAATAGCTTGTCCTTTGGCAGTTCCGCGTCCTGTGCGGCCAACACGATGCACATATTGTTCGGCGCTGTCGGGCAAATCATAGTTGATTACAAAATGTACATCTGGAATGTCGATGCCACGGGCGCTCACATCGGTAGCGATGAGGATTTTAAGTTCATCAGCTCTGAAGTTTTTCATCGTCAGTTCGCGAACCGATTGCTCTTTGTCGCTGTGAATGGTTTCGGTTGGAATTCCTACACGCTCCATAGCAGCCTTCACGCGCTCAGCACGGACTTTGGTGCGCACGAAGACTAGCATTTTTTTATCAGGATTTTGTTTAATAAAATCTTCGAGAAAAAACCGTTTGTCGTCCATTTCCACAAAAGCAACCCCGTGTTCGATGTTTTTGGCTACCGGATCTTTGGGCGAAATCTGAATTCGTATCGGATTCACTACCAGCGAATAAGCAAGGTCTTTGATGGTTTCGTTGATGGTTGCAGAGAAAAACAATGTCTGTCGCTTTTTGGGCAATAGCCGCATCAAGTCTCGGATATCTTTAATAAAACCCATGTCGAGCATGTGGTCAGCTTCGTCGAGTACAAGGATTTCAACGCGGGTAAGGCGCAGCGCCCCCTGGCTTACCAGGTCGAACATGCGGCCGGGTGTAGCCACCAAAACATCTACACCTTCATTTAGTGTATCGATCTGCGGCTGCTGATCTACACCACCGTGAATACAAAAGGTGGTGACACGTGTATGTTTGCCAAGTGTAGTAAAAACGTTGGCGATTTGTATAGCAAGCTCGTGCGTTGGTGCCATCACCAGGCATTTTACTCCGTCGGGTCTGCCGGAAATTTTACGGCTTTGCAGCAAATGCAAAATGGGAATGGCAAAAGCTGCAGTTTTGCCCGTACCTGTCTGCGCTATTGCAAGCACGTCCTCCCCTTTCAGGATGGCAGGTATCGACTTGAACTGTATGTCGGTAGGTTTTTTAAACTCCAGCTTCGATAAGCTGGTTTTGATGCCTTCGTGGATGTTGTATTGATCGAATTTCATAAGCTAAAAATGTGGCTGCAAAGATAGCCAAATGAACAAAGCAGGCTTGCCGATGCTTTAGGGGCAGCTATTGATTAACAACAATATGAAATGAAAGAAATCGACAAAAAGGCTCCTGTAATGGTCACCGGCGCAACGGGTTATGTAGCAGGTTGGTTGGTAAAATTACTGCTCGACAAGGGTTTTACCGTCCATGCTCCCATTCGTAATCCTAACGACAAGAACAAAACGAAATATCTCGACAATCTGGCAGTCTCAGCGGCGGGCAAACTCCTGTATTTTGAGGCCGATCTGCTGCGTGAAGGCTCCTATGATGAAGCAATGCAAGGCTGCGAGCTAGTTTTTCATACGGCTTCTCCTTTTGTTTTGAATGTCAAAAATGCACAGCGCGATCTTATTGATCCGGCAATAAAAGGAACCCGCAATATTTTAAATTCGGTTAATAAAACTGCAACGGTAAAACGCTTAGTGCTTACCAGCAGCGTGGCAGCTATGTATGGCGATAACAAAGACTTAAAATTGTGTCCAGATCGTACAATTACAGAGGAGTGCTGGAACACGACTTCATCGCTGAAACATCAGCCTTATAGCTATTCCAAAACGATGGCCGAAAAAGAAGCCTGGAAAATGCAAAGTCAGCAGCAGCGCTGGGATCTGGCGGTAATAAATCCATCGTTGGTGATGGGACCGGGAATAAGTCCGGATATTACTTCCGAGAGTTTTAAGATTATAAAACAACTTGGTGACGGCACCACTAAAATGGGTGCACCAGATTACGAAATCGGGCTTGTGGATGTGCGCGATGTGGCGCAGGCGCATTTTGCATCAGGCTTCACTCCCATGGCCAACGGGCGCTATATAATCTCCGGCCATAACTCCTCCATATTAGAAGTTTCAAAAATGCTGCGGGATGTTTATGGCAGCAAATACCCTTTTCCCGCGCGAATAATCCCAAAATTTCTACTATGGATCATTGGCCCTTTGGCAGGATTTTCACGCAAAATGATCAGCCGGAACATTGGTTATCCATTCCGTGCCGACAACACCAAAAGCATCGAGGAACTCGGCATGTCGTATCGTCCGGCACAGGTTTCGGTGGTGGATTTTTTCAGTCAGGTGGTGGAAGCTGGGAAGTAGAAATAGGAGGTGAATGATGAGGAAGAAGTGCGAGGGATGCCAGCCTGAGTCTTTATAGGACAAGACAGCAACAGGCAGAGCCTTTAGAAAATAGAAAGGACGAGGTTTCGGTGGCTGAGCTTATCGAAGCCCTCGTCCAAACACCGCGATGGTTACAACCCGACAAATCCTTTTTCTAATCCAGGATTTTATAGGCAACTACGCGGTTGTCGAAAAAGGTAGGAACTAGCAGTATATTTTCATCCACCATCAGATGGATGTCGGCAGCATTCACTTTTTCGTCGGTGGTGTTAAAAAGAACTTCCGGTTCTCCTCCTGCCGTCACACGCCGAACAAGGCCACTCCAATCCGAAAAGATAAAGTTGCCCGACTTGTCAATCTCCAGCCCATCCACGCCTCCGTCAAACTCGGCCACTACCTTTTGTATTTTGTTTGATGGATCGATGCGCACGATCTTTCCTTTGGCACCCACATAAAGAAAACCGTCTCGGTAGTTGATACCGTTGGGACTGTCGAAAGTGCCCGCTGGCAGCCACGCTTTAATTTCGCCATCGGCAATCCTGTAGATCGTGCCAGTCATCATATCCGTCATGTAAATCCGGCCTTCGTCGCCTACAATACAGTCGTTCAAAAACTCCGCTGAGTCAGCCTCATAAAATTTCACGATTTTTCGTTTATCAAGATCAATTTCTGCAACACGATCTACGTCAGCTACGAACAGCCTGTCGCCAAGCATGGTCATACCTTTGGGAGCATGCAATCCTGTAACCCACTCCAGGCGGGTGATTCGACCATCGGGTTCCATGGTCGAAATAAAACCATTGGAATCTTTTTCATTTGATTTTCCATTAATATTTGCAACATACAACACCTGATTGTTTGCATCGTAATAAACCGACTCGGGAACCAGAAAAACCTGATCGGTAGCCCACAGTTGCTTTACTTTTTCAGTGGCAGTTTCTTGCCCGATAGCTGAATTTGGAACGAAAATCAAAGCCATTGCGAAAGCGAAAAGAGAAATTGGAGTTTTATTTTTCATAATAAAATATGTTTTGTGATTGGCTTTAAAACACGAAAGCCTGCTCTTTTGTTGAGCAGGCTTTCGCCAAATGTTTTCTACGTTAAACTTGTCCGGATGACTTCTGCCTGAAAGTTTATTTTTTGGGGTAAGTTTCCTCCTTGTCCTGATCTTTGTCAGCATCCAGCGTAAACTTGATGGGCATGGTAAATTGAACAGCGACTGCTTCTCCATCCTTCTTTCCGGGTTCCCAGGCAGGCATTCCGTTTATAGCATCCAGTGCACTTTTGTCGAGTGCCTCACCTAATCCACGAAGCACTTTTACATTGGTAATCTGGCCATCAGCTTCCACCACAAAAGTGATGTAAACGATGCCTTGTTCACCAGCCTTGCGAGCCGATTCAGGATAAATAATATTTTCCTGAAGATACTTCATACGGCCTTCATCGCCACCCGGAAACTTTGGCATTTGGTCAACTACCTGGAATATTTGCCGCTCAGGGCTAAGTGTGTCGGGTGTAATAGCGATAGGTGAAGAAGTAGCTTGTGGAAATTCAGCGGCAGATGAAGAAATCTTTTTCACAAGCTCGCCGGCAGGCAGGCTGTAAGTAAAAGCCGCAATGAGCAGCAGTGTCAGTGGAAGCGCCAGCAGTACCCTGAGCTGTGAGCGCCGGCGCGATTTGTTTTTTGTCATCATAATAATGCGTGTTTTGATTAATGAATGATTAAAATGGTTGGCAAAGCCAAAGGCGGAAACACCCGAAGCCTGCACTAATAAAAGATTTTGATAACTAATGGGTTCGTACCCTTTTCGCAGCACGCCCTCGTCGGCCAGGTATTCATGCACGGTTTCCAACGACTTACGATAAAGCCAAGCAAATGGGTTGAACCACTGGAAAATCGTCAGCAACTCCGCCAACAGCAAGTCAGCCGAATGAAGCTGGCGCCAATGCACTTGTTCGTGGGCCACAATGGCTTCGAACTGCTCCGAATCCATTTCCGAACGATTAATAAAAAGATAATTAAAGAATGAAAATGGAGCCATCTCCTCCTCCATCACAACAAGATTCCACGATCCGTAGCTTGTCACTTCACTGCCATGGATGAGCCTGAAAAGTTGCACCAATTTTATCACAAGCCGAAGCGCAAGAAAAATAACGCCGAGAAGATACATTCCGGTCATTATCTGGAAGATACTAATATGCTGCTGCGCCATTTGCCGCACATCCGAGCCGTTGATAAACAAGGTGTCGAGAACGATCATTGTGGGGGCTGGCATGGCAGCCGTTCCAAAAATATTGACTTTGGCCAATGGCAACAACAGCGAAGCAACTGCCGCAAGCAAGAAATAAACGCGGTTGAGTGTAAAATGCGTTTCACGCCGCAGTGCCAAACGATACAGCAGATAAAACAGCGACAAGGCGCCAGCCGATTGCAATAGATATAGGATGAAATTTTCCATACAAATCTGTTTTTTTAAAGGTTCAATAGCTTATTCCGGGTCTTGTTTTTTCTTTTCAATTTGTGCATCAATCAGGCTGCGGATTTCCTCCATCTCCTGCACGCTTAGGTTTTCTTCTTTAGAAAAAAAGGAAACCAACTGCTTGTAAGATCCGCTGAAATAGCCCGACATGAGTCCGCTCAGGTAGCTTCGGGTGTACTCCTTTTTGGTGATCAGCGGATAATACTTATGACTTTTGCCATACGTGTGATGACCGACATATTCCTTTTTTTCGAGGATGCGCACCACCGTCGATACGGTGTTGTAGGCGGGTTTGGGTTCGTCAAATTCTTCGAGGATGTCGTGCACAAAACATTCGCCTTTGCGCCACATGATTTGCATGATCTCCTCTTCGGCTCTGGTAAGTGGTTTCATCTGTTTTATTTTCATAATAATTTCAAAACGCAAACATAAAACTATTATTTTAGTTAGATAACTAAGTTGATAGTTAATTAATATTAAAAATTACTATTTCCCTCCACAGTCCGCCCCATGCCACAGTAACACCGTGAATGCTGTTTAAGCCAGAAACACAATTTCCGAGCTTTTTATCCGCTGGTTTGGCGTAATTCACAGTGTTACTTGCAAAATACCCTTTCCCCATTTTTATAGAAATAGGTTTGGGGAAAATCAGATAATTTCCTGAATGGGATGTCGCCCCGTTGGGGCTTTATTCGTTTCGCCTTTTAATATCACAGCGCTGTGCGCTGCGCTAATGATTTCGCCCCGATGGGGCTATAATTCGATATTCAAAATTAATTTCCAAAAATCCTCCTGCCAACCCTCTCGCATCACCCATTCCTGGGGTCTTCCACCACGGGCAGGCGCGCCATCTTCTGCACCACCAGGCTGGGAAAGCCAAACTCCTCCTCTACTCTGCCCAAAATAAGATACACGCCATAGCCCTGAAAGTTGTATTGCCTCAATGAATTGGGAAAATGGGTGGTGTCGAAAAATTCGCCCTCGTCGTCGATGAAAGTACCAAAGTGCATGATCTCGCCACGGACGGTCTTCACATATTTCCGCGTAACCAACTGACCGAGCATGCGCACGGTTTGCCCGACGTACTCCAACATCTCACGGGCTTTTATCTCACCTCGAAAATTGGTTTTTAATAAATCAAAATAGCTAATCGTTACGGGAAATCCGATGAGTTCTATCTCGTCGTAAGCGTCTTCCACGCTGCTGTGGTCGAGCTGTGGCAGGGTAAACTGTTTGCCGCTTACTTTGAAAAGCGTGTTTTGGATGACCTCATTTTTTCGTTTTCCAAAAAAAAGATGTGCCTCCCACAGCAGACGGCTCTTGGTGTTGCCGGTAAAGCGCAGCGCTCCGGTGCGAATCAGCAAAATCATCTGCTCGATGCCCGGATGCACCCGCGTGACGAAATCTTCCAGATCGGCATACACGCCACTGATGCGGCGCTCCTCGACGATGCGTAGCGCCAGCTTTTGCTCCAGGTTTTGGATGTGGATAAATCCCACAAAAATTTCTTTGTCATAAATGGTCGTTTTGTACTCGCTGCGGTTGACGCACGGCAGCGCGATGGCAGCCCCGCAGCGGCGCGCTTCATTAAAATAGACCCACGTATTATAATAACCGCCAAAGTTGTTGATGACTGCCGTCATAAATTCCAACGGAAAATGTGCTTTGAGGAAAAGGCTCTGAAAGCTTTCGACGGCGTAGGATGCAGAGTGCGCTTTGGAAAAAGCATATCCGGCAAACGATTCTACCTGTCGCCACACCTCTTTGGTGGTGGCTTCGGGGCGGCCAAGCTGTAGCGACTTTTCGAAAAATCGATCCACAATCCTCTGAAACTCCTCTTTGCCGCGCATCTTGCCGCTCATAGCACGGCGCAGCACATCCGATTCGGCCAGGTCGAGGCCAGCGTAGTGATGACACACTTTGAGCACATCTTCCTGATACACCATCACACCGAAAGTTTCGCGAAGCTGTTGTTCCATCACCGGATGGAAATACTCAAAATCATTAGGATGATGAAACCTGTGGATGTATTCGCGCATCATACCCGAGCGCGCTACGCCGGGGCGCACGATGGAGCTGGCTGCTACCAGCGTCAGATAATTATCGCAGCGTAGCTTGGTGAGCAACGAACGCATAGCAGGACTTTCTATGTAAAAGCACCCGATAGTCTCGGCGCGTTTGAGCTGCGCTTTCACCTGCGCATCTTTTTTAAATTTGGGAATGTTGTGCACGTCCACCTCCAGGCCGCGGTTGCGCCGGATGATGTCGGCACATTCTTTAATATGTCCGATGCCACGCTGACTTAGGATGTCCATCTTTTCAAAACCCAGCTCCTCGGCCACATACATGTCCCACTGGGTTGTCGGGAAACCTTTGGGCGGCATGTCCAACGCGGTGTAGCAGGTGATGGGTTCTTCGGAGATGAGCACTCCACCGGCGTGAATGCTGCGCAGGTTCGGGAAATCTGTCATGCGGGCAGCTACCTGAAGCACTTGTGCGGTAATGCTGTCGTGCTGCTTCCTCTGACGCTCCGGAAAATCTACCAGAGTGTCAATCTCTGCTTTGGGCAGCCCGAAAGCTTTGCCTATTTCACGGATCGGAGATTTGTCGCGGAACGTAGAAATGGTTCCCATCAGCGCGGTGTGCTCGCGGCCATAGCGCTTAAAGATGTAGTCGATCACCTCATCGCGTTCTTTCCACGAATAATCGATATCAAAATCTGGCGGGCTGGTGCGTTTGGGATTGATAAAACGTTCAAAATACAAATCAAGCTCAATGGGGTCAACATCCGTAATTTTCAGGCAATAAGCCACCACGCTGTTGGCACCACTCCCCCGCCCCACATGATAAAATCCGCGCGACATCGAGTAACGCACAATGTCCCACGCCATTAGGAAATACGACGAAAAGCCAAGCTTATCGATGATGGCCAGCTCATGACGGATGCGTTCGGCGGCTGTTTTGTCGGCAGCGCTATAGCGATATTTCATGCCGTCGTAAGCCAGTTTTTCGAGCAGCATCTTGTCGCTGCAGCGTGTATCGGTGAAAATCTGTTTGTTTTTTACAGTTTTAAAATCAAAATCTATCGAGCAGTCGTCCAGGATTTTTTCGGTATTAATAATAAGTTGAGGATAATCGGAAAATTGCTTTCGCAGATCATCGGGCGTGCGCATCATCTCATCAGCCGCAGCCACATCGGCTTCGGTGAGTTTGCTGATGAGCGTATTTTTATGAATAGCCCGCAGGTTGCGATGCAACAAATAGTCGTCGTGATCACGGAAAGTAACCGGAGCCCAAACGAGCAATTTGGACTGCCGGCCGGCAAATTGGGAAGTTATCAGCCTCCGTACCTGCGCAGGTTTTACACCAATAAATTCATTGTCTTCCAACTTTCGTTGAGGCGCCAGCTCCAACGGCCACACCACATACGCATCATCAAAAGCTGGAGGCGCATCGGGCAAGTCAAGTTTTTGAAGGCTGTAATGGGTATAAAATTCATTGATCTGGCGAAAGCCGGCATTGTTGCGCGCCAGCAAAGTGTAAAGTACTTTATCGTCGCGCCGGCACTCCATCCCTGCGATGGGTTTGATGCTTTGTTGGCGGCATGCTTTCACAAAGTCGATGGTACCGGTGGAGTTATTGATATCGGTAAGCGCCAGGGCTGAGTGACCATGACGGGCAGCATCTACAACCAGCTCCTCAATAGAATAGGTGCCATAGCGCAGACTGTAATATGAATGAGCGTTGAGAATCAAAGGGATACTTTGTTAATGTTTAGATTATAATCATTTTTGGAGCTACAAGATAAACAAGAATTGATAAACTAGAAGAAGTTGTTGGATTGTGAAGTAAAGAAAAAGCAGGGCGCAAAGAGCAGGAAATAATATCGAAAGTTGAAATATTAAAAAGAACTATTGACTGCTGTCTGCCTTTGCTGACGTTGAACACCGACTCCTCCCGGAATTAACGAATTTTATCTAAACTCTTGTTAATGCTTCAGAGGCTGCGTTATCAATCAAATTACTTTTGCTCCTTATTAATTACACCAAAAAAATAAAGATATGTCACGAGGAAGTTTCAGCATACCAAAAGCACAAAACGAATCAGTGCTGAGCTACGCTCCGGGCAGCCCCGAACGCGCAGCCGTAAAAGCAATGATCGCAAAATTAAGATCCACACCTGTGGACATCCCTATGTATATTGGCAGTCAGCAGATTCGTACCAACGACAAGCGTGAGATTCGTGCGCCGCACGATCATTCGCAGTTGCTGGGACATTATTATATGGGTGGCAAAGAACATGTGGAGCAAGCCATCAGCGCCGCGCTGGAAGTACGTCGCCACTGGCAGTCGCTGCCGTGGCACCAACGCGCCAGCATTTTCCTTAAAGCTGCCGACTTGATTTCGGGTTCCTATCGCGCCAAAATAAATGCAGCCACTATGTTGGGGCAGTCCAAAAACGTGTATCAGGCTGAGATTGATGCCGCCTGTGAAACGGCAGATTTCCTGCGTTTCAACGTGCAGTATATGGCGTCGATTTATCAGGAGCAGCCGATTTCGTCAAAAGGCGTGTGGAACCGCATGGAGCACCGCCCGCTCGAAGGGTTCGTTTACGCTCTTACGCCCTTCAATTTTACTTCCATTGCTGCCAATCTCCCCACAGCACCCGCCATGATGGGCAACGTGGTAGTGTGGAAACCTTCTTCCACACAGATTTATTCGGCTGCGGTGATCATGGAAATTTTGCGCAAAGCAGGTTTGCCGGATGGTGTTATAAATATGGTGAACGTTCCAGGCCCTGTGGGTGGCAAAGTTATGTCGCAGCATCCTGATTTCGTAGGCGTGCATTTCACGGGTTCCACCGAAGTCTTTAAAAAAGTATGGAAGGCTATCGGCGACAATGTTATGATTCATAATACCTATCCGCGCATTGTTGGCGAAACGGGAGGCAAAGACTTTGTGATGGTGCACTCCTCCGCCGATGCGCATCAGGTGGCTACGGCACTTTCGCGCGGCGCCTTCGAATATCAGGGGCAGAAATGCTCGGCAGCTTCCCGGGCATACATTCCACGTTCGCTGTGGCCAGCAATAAAAGAGCATGTTGTTGCCGATCTTAAATCTTTCAAAATGGGAAGCCCTGAGGATTTTCGGAATTTTATTAATGCAGTGATCGACGAGCCTTCCTTTGATAAAATTGCCGGCTACATCGACCGCGCCAAAAGCGATGGTCTGGAAGTGGTTGCAGGCGGCACGTATGATAAGTCCAAAGGTTATTTCATTGCTCCCACTGTCCTGCTCACCGACGACCCGAAATACGTGACCATGCAGGAAGAAATCTTTGGTCCGGTGCTGACTGTTTATGTTTACGACGACGACAAGTACGAAGAAACGTTGCATCTGGTTGACAAAACCTCACCTTACGCACTCACAGGCGCTATCTTTGCGCTCGACAGATACGCGGTTGAGCTTGCCTCGGAAATACTGCTGCATGCCGCCGGAAATTTCTATATCAACGACAAACCCACGGGCGCTGTTGTAGGGCAGCAGCCGTTTGGCGGCGCACGTGCGTCGGGCACCAACGATAAGTCGGGCAGCTACTTAAACCTGCTGCGGTGGGTTTCGGCACGCTCCATCAAAGAAAATTTTGATCCGCCCACCGACTACCGATATCCTTTCATGGATGAAGAATAGATTAAAAAATTGTTTCCGCTGCATGTTTCCTATCAAAAAATATATACTTTTGCACCTCAAAATTTGAAGTAAAAGTTATGGCTAAAAAAACCACGAGAGCAGAGGAAAACATTCAAGCCGTTGAGGAAGCATTAAGCAGAACCGAACGCTTTATCGAGGATCACCAAAAACCGATACTCACCGTCATTGGTGTGTTGGTAGTAATCATTCTTGCATTTTTTGCTTTTCAGCGATTTTATCTCTATCCCAAAGAGCGCACCGCACAGGAGCAGATATTCATGGCACAGAAATATTTCGGCGAGGATTCCCTTAATCTGGCGCTTAACGGCGACGGAATCAACCCGGGTTTTCTCGACATCATCGACGATTACAAATGGACAGAGTCGGCCAACCTGGCGCATTATTATGCAGGTATCATCTACGTAAAGCAAGGCGAATATCAGGCTGCCATCGATCAACTTAAGAAGTTTAGTTCTGATGATGTGCTGGTTCAGTCGATGGCCTATGGCGCTACCGGCGACAGCTACATGCAGCTCGGTAAATCCGATAAGGCAATCGAGTATTATAAAAAAGCGTCTGACAAAGGTGAAAATGAGCTTACCTCACCAGCATTTCTGATGAAAGCAGGATGGGCTTACGAGATTCTTGGAGACTACAAAAAAGCCGTAGAGGTTTACAAGCAGATCAAAGACAAATATCCCAGAAGCCAGGAGGCAAGAGAGATCGATAAGTCGATTGGCTATGCTGAAGGGATGATCAAATAAAATATTGACTAAAAAATGACGAATACCTGTTCAAACTACGAACAGGTATTTTTTTTATCTTGTCGCCATGAATAAAAAGCTACGGATCGTTTTTATGGGCACGCCGGAATTTGCGGTAGCTTCGCTGGAAGCCTTGCTGGCGGCTGGCTTTGAAATAGCGGCAGTAGTTACAGCACCCGACAAGCCCGCAGGACGTGGCAAAAAAATGATGCAGTCGGCAGTAAAAATTGCAGCATTAAAGCACGGGCTCACGGTGCTACAACCCGAAAGACTCAAAGCTCCCGAATTTGTGGAAACATTCAGAGCATTGCGTGCCGATCTTGGCGTGGTGGTAGCTTTCCGCATGCTGCCGGAAGTAATCTGGGCCATGCCACGGCTGGGAACCATTAACCTGCATGCTTCGCTCCTGCCCGATTACAGAGGTGCAGCACCCATCAATCACGCCATCATTAATGGCGAAACGGAAACGGGTATCACTACTTTTTTCCTTCAGCATGAGATTGATACCGGCGACATTATTTTTAGTGAGAAAATGCCGATAGGACCTACCGAAACTGCTGGTGAGCTTCACGACCGGCTAATGCATGCAGGAGCAACGTTGGTGGTGAGGAGTGCCGAAGCCATCAGTCAGGGGGATTTCATAAAACAAAGCCAGCAATGGCCAGCACAAATGAATCGGCTACCTCACCAGGCCCCCAAAATCTTTAAAGAAGATACCCGGATCAACTGGGAAAATCCGGTAAAAAAAATATACGATAAAATAAGAGGGCTAAGTCCCTACCCCACTGCCACCGCGACTTTCAGAAGTCCGGAGGGATTGATATTTCCTGTTAAAATATACAGCGCAACTTACGAAACCTCCCCTACCACAAGAGCTGCAGGAAGTATCGCCACCGACTCCAAAACGTATTTGAGGATATATGCTGAAGATGGCTTTTTGGAGATACTCGAGCTTCAAATGGCTAGCAAGTCGAGGATGAGCGCCAGAGACTTTCTCAACGGATTTGAAATTACGAATGACTGGAAAGCGATGTCATAAGCACCGAATAACGCTGTATCCCTCTGAAATTAAGGATTTTTAACGTGCTTTATTAACAAAACCGCTAATTTATTAACAAAAAAATATTTTTTAACAGGTATAACTTGCTACTTTTGCGGTTTGACTTATATTTGTATTCGATTTGAAAATTTATTGTTAATCAAATTTTTTTATACCATGAACAAAGCAGAATTAATTGATGCAATGGCCAGTGAGGCTAACATCACCAAAGCAGAAGCAAAAAAAGCACTTGATGCTTTTGTAAAAACCACAGGCGAAGCCCTGGCCAAAGGCGACAGAGTTGCATTGGTAGGCTTCGGGTCGTTTAGCGTTGCTACGCGCGCTGCACGTACCGGCCGTAATCCACAAACCGGAAAAGAACTGAAAATTGCTGCCAAGAAGGTCGTAAAATTCAAAGCCGGATCAGAACTAGCCGATACCGTTGCTTAAGCTAAGCATGAAAACAAGAAAGCCCTGGGAGATTTCCCGGGGTTTTTTTTTGTTTTATTCTACCACAAAGCGATAGGGCAATGCAGCATCAGCACCCGCATACTCCACACCAATGCGAGGCGTAGCCTTGATTGTATCCTTCGGAAAAGCAATCTGATGATCTTCTATAAACACCTTCCCATCCTTATCAGTAAGCGATAAACCTGAATGGGAATAGTGGATACCTAAAAGTTTAGAAACATTTCCGGGGCCAATACCAAAGGTCTTGCTTGGGCGCTCTCGACCTGCCCGTTTCAGCATGATCTCTTCACCTTCTAACGGACGAATGGCACGGATCAGCACGGCATTTGGAACTCCGATAACATTTGTCACCACGTTGAAGAGCGAATGAATGCCATAGCAGAGATACACGTACGCATATCCCCCTGCGCCATACATAATCTCGGTACGCGCCGTGCGACGGTCGTTCCAGGCATGGGATGCACGATCGATAATTCCGGCATAAGCTTCTGTTTCGGTGATGATACCTGCAGTACGTTGCCCGTCAAAATTCGTAACCAGTACTTTCCCAATAAGTTCATAAGAAATCGCAACCACATCCGGGCGTAGGTAAAAATCGCTGCTGAGAATCGTTGGAGTATCTGAAGGTTGAAACTTTTGAAGCATATCGTTAAGTTTTGGGTGCATAAAGCCGCGCACGAATGATGCCTTTCCGATGTAAATAGTGGAGCATTGAAGTTTGAAGGACACCTAAGCCATACTTGATGCTGCGCTGGAAATTGATACTTGATGCATCATCGAAATATTTTGTGGGGCAAGTTATTTCGCCTATTTCGTAACCCAGCATAAAAATCTGAGATAGCATCTGATTATCAAAAACAAAGTCATCTGAGTTGTTTTCAAAATTGACACTTTGAAGTACTTCCCGGGAAAATGCGCGGTAGCCGGAATGATATTCTGAGAGCTTGCGATCGAGCAGGATGTTTTGCACAAATGTCAGCAGGCGGTTGGCAACATATTTATAAAATGGCATTCCTCCTTTTAACGCACCACGGCCGAGGATACGGGAGCCCATTACCACCGGATAAATGTTGTTGGCGATTACATACACCATCGAAGGGATAAGGCGCGGAGTGTACTGATAGTCGGGGTGCAGCATCACCACAATGTCGGCTCCAAGTTCGAGTGCCTTTTTATAACAGGATTTCTGATTTCCGCCGTAGCCAGTATTGGCGGGATGTATCACGATGTGTCGGATACCAATGCGCTGTGCCACTTCCACAGTATCATCGGGACTGTGGTCATCCACTATCACCACCTCATCCACGATATCATGAGGAATTTCGCGGTACGTGTTTTCAAGTGTTTTGCCGGCTTTGTAAGCTGGCAGTACTACAACTACTTTTTTATTATTAATCATTGCTAAAAATGAATGACTGAACCCAAGCTATTTTATGTTTGCTGCTGCCGAAACAGCCTCCTTAGCAAATAATTCCTGTAGCTTGCTTTTAACTTCTTCAAAATCCGGATCAATATCAAAGATAAGTTCAGGCTCGAGATAATACAATTTATTCTCCTTTTTGAAACGTTCCTCGCCCCCTCCTGTAATGTTGATCATGATCAGTGCATCGGGTGCTACCGTTTTATTATTTACAGCTTCTATCAATGAAGCCACGGCCACCGCTGCTGCAGGATGCAGGTCGATACCTTCGAGGTTTTCAAATAAAGCTGAGGCCTGACGTGCCTGCCGGTTATCGACGGTGAGCACGTCGCCCTGTGTATCTTTGAGGGCATCATACAATCCGCCTGCAAGACCATAAGGTGGCTTGCGGTTGCTGAGTACTTTAGCGTCAATCTGATCTGCCTGTGCACGCGCCACGGCAACACTGGTAAAAGAAAGCTCACGCGAATCAGCTTTCCAGGCATGATAAAGCGGGATAAAAGGTTCGTTTTGCGAGACCATCAATCGCATCTTATTACTACCAAAGCGACCGTCGTCGATCAGTCGCATGTTTGCCTCCCACGCAGCTATGGCTCCGGTACCACTTCCTACCGCCTGGAAATAAAAATCAGGAATACGTCCAATAGTAGTAACAGCTGAGAGTACAGTAGTTCCCATTCCATCACGACGCGCTACGTTTTTGGCTCCTCCTTCCATAATAAAGTTATCAACTTGACAAGCCAGGTTTGAAAGATGTATCGCATCGAAATAGTCGCTACCTTTCTGTGAAGCTATCAGTTTAACGCAATCGCTGATGGGTTCGTCGAACCACAAAACTTCCACCCGATCTTCAGGAACGCAAAGCAGCAAAGGAATTTTGTTGTCGGAACAGACGCGGGCAAACGCACGGGCAGTGTTGCCCGCCGAAGCTACCACCAGCACTTTTCCACTTTGGTGATCGAGGCGACCGCAAACCGCGTAAGCTTCAGTTTCCTTGAAGGAGCAGGTGCGCATTCCGGCGCCCTTCTCCGGCCAATAGCCGCTAAAGGTCACCCAAAGGTTGGTGAGTCCCAGATGCCTGGCCAGATGCTCACTCCGATAGGTAACGGGCGCCGATGAACCTTTGAGGTATTCATGCACCGGCAGCCAGTCCGCGAATTGATAAAGCCCGAGGCTTTCATCTTTTAGCGTAAGCTGACGCGCCTCGTATATGGTGCGCAACAATCCCGGTTTGTCCGATTGCTCATCTTCGAGTATCCAGCCAGTGTCTTCGAAAATTCGTCCTGTGACAAGTGATTGCAACTGGTAGTGGGGTGCGTGGAAATTTTGCTTCATTTGTTTTTATGTATGATAACAATAATTTAAAGGCGACAAAGGTAGTTTAAAAGCACAAAAAAACCTGCCCATATTTCTACAGGCAGGTTTTCTGAGGGTAAGGATGATGTCATCCAGCCCTTAAAGAATTGCTATCTCACAACCAACTTCACAGTTTTGGTTCCCTGATCACTCACCAGTTTTACAAAGTAAAGGCCTGATGGCTGTGAACTAAGGTCGAGCTGATGTGCTGCTTCGATAGAGATATTGCTGATGATCTGTCCCTGCGTATTGGTTACCATCACCTTGGTGGTACTTGTGATACCGTCGATGGTGATGATGCCTGTGGTAGGATTGGGATAAACAGCAAAAGTAGTAGTCGTTACATCGCCAATAGAAGTAGCGCCGGCTTTGAACGAATCGATCATGGTAAGACCATTGATGACATAGGTTCCACTATAATCTGGCATGCTGCGACTGTAAGCAGGCTGCACGTCGATGGTTTCGTTGTCTCTAAAGATTTTCACCAGCAGAGTTTCACCTTCCAACATGCCATCGGTGGCAATGGTGGTGGGATCGTCAGCGTAAGCTGCAAGAGCAAAGGCTTTGTTGTCGCCATTGTAAAGAACCATACCTGTACATTGTCCGTCGGCATTAAAAACACCAACAACATCTCCCGGAAGCAGCTCAGCAGCAGCTTCAGCAGAGATACCGATGATGTGAACATCGCCAGTGTAATTAACGTCGTTCCAGGTGGTGTAATTCACACGGGAAGCTGGCTTATTGAAAACTAAACTACTGGATTTGGCAACATTGAAGTCGAGGGTAGCCGGAGCGCTGAATCTAACCAGATATCCGTAGCCGGGGATGAGTTCCTCGAGGGTGTAAATGCCTCCGTAAGGCCAATAGATGGTTCCATCCAGACCAAAGGCAAACTCTACAGGCTGACCGCCGAAAACGGTAGTGGCAAGAATTGGATTCTGGCTAAGAACCGGGACAATATAGGTTCCGGTGTTAGAGCTAACAATCTTGTCTTCTACCGGATTACCATAGAATGCCAGAGCAGCGTCAGCAGCCATTTTGAGTTTATAACCCTGATAGGTGTCGTACTCGCCAATGGTGTTGATGTTGAATTCGGGCCAGAAGATTCCTGTTTTACCAAGCATAATCACCATGTCGTCAGCAATGTCAGCCATTACTTCGTCCACGCTCATTTTTGCATTCATGCCAATGTAAGTTGAAATGTAACCCCATTGTCCGGGCTCTGGAATCATGATTTTCTGTCCGGACTGATCCGTAACTTCAAAATGTACCAGAACTGATTCAACAAAAATTCCATTAGCACCAGTGATGATCACTTCCGATTCGTAAACTCCGGGAGCTATGGCATCAGCATCAAGTGTGAGAATGATGGTTTCGGTTCCTGGCATTAGATTGCCTGAAGTCTTACTGAGAGACATGGCTGCGTTAGCCGGAACGATTTGAGTATTCCAACCAATACCACCTAGGCCAAAGTTTTTAATATCAATATCATAGTTGATGGATTCACCAGCAAATAGGATATCGTGAATAGATTCGGGCTGTACTTCAAAGAGTTTGTTGGTAACAATGATATTGTCGATCAGCCACCAATTGATATTAAAAGTACTCTCCCCCTCAGCTCTGAAACCAATCTGGAATAAGCCACCGGCTACCAGATCACTGATGTCGTAGGTATTCGTTTGCCATGGGATACTGCCCCAATAGTTATCAAACGCTCCCACGACATGCCATGCCGTGCCATCGTACACTTCAAATTGCATTGTCTCCAAATAATCCCAGTCATAATTGTTAAGCAAAAGGTCAAACTGCACATAAACTTTTGTTTCGTTCGTGGCATCAATAAAATGACTCTTTAGCAGCATGTTATAATTGATAGCTTCAGGATCCCAATAGAATATAGCAGAGGGGCCAGGATTTCCATCCAGATACAAAGCCCAGTTGCTTGGACTTGTACGCGTCCATTTTTGTGTGCCGTAGGAACCACTTGACCAGGTTTCGGTGAAGGGCATCGTATAGGGAACTTCCGGAACCATTTGTACAGCAAGCTGAACGGTTCCCAGAGTTTGCAGAGTTTGCAGTGGTGTACTCAAGGTTACGTAGCCATACTTTTCGTAAACGATGTTATAAATACCGGATTCAAACTCAAAAGTCCAGGAGCCGTCTGCGGCAGTAGTCACATCGAAAGTGAGGCCAGCGTGAGGCAAGATCTCTGTCAGTTTTACTGTTACATCTCCCAAAGGTAATCCGGTAACGGCTTCTGTAACCATGCCTTCAAAAATACCGGTAAAAGGAGTGGTGAAATACCAGGGAATACATTGTTCAGGAGCACCAGCATTGTTGTACGGGAAAATGAGCCAAACGTAGTCTTTGCCCCAGCCCCATCCGCCAGCGGGCAGATATTCGGTAACAAGGCCAATATCGTCACCATTTTCCTGATCATCAACTAGCCAAATATCGTCGGTTATGTTGTAAAGCAACAATCTGTATCCGGTTGCCGGAGCAGAACCTACAGGCAATTCCCATTGCAGTGGTTCATAAGGCAGCACACCACCAAGGTTGTCGGGTGGGAAAACCAACTCGGAACAATCAGGAGGAGGAATGGGTGCAAGGGTTGCATTTTGGACAGTGGTCATTCCACTTTCGACAAGAATTCCTGAAATAGTGGTTTGGTAGTAATCGGGCAGATCGAAAGTCAATTCATACATTCCTAAATCCAACTCCAGCGAATAGTTGCCCAAAGCATCTGTTACATCTGCAACACCACCAGGCATAGCAGTGACAGTAACACCCGCAAGCGGATCACCTGTTGCAGCATTGGTGACTAAACCAGTGATGTAACCTGGGGCGGGAGCTTCTTCTATCGAGATGTCATCAATAGAAATATACCAGGGAGAAGAAGTTAAACTGGCTTTAATTCCGATGTAGTAAATTCCATCAGCAGCAGGTGTAAACACACCCAAAAGTTGCTGGTAATCACCGTTTACAATAATGGTTTCGGCTATAATTGGATTAACCATAGCTGCGGCATTGGCGGCATCGCCATAACTCACCGTAAGCGCAGCTCCTGTTGTAGCATCCTGGCGGGCAAACATCGAGAAAGCATATTTAACGCCACCTGTGAGCTGCACTCCTGTGAACATCCAACGTGTGTTTGAATACTGTAAGAAAGCATTCCAACCACCGGTTTTGGGCGCACGATTGTAGGTAGTCAGGGTATTATTGGCCGTCCAGTTACCAGCTCCTAAAACTGCCTGCTGCGTCCATTCTTTAACTGGCAGATTATGGGTATTGCCCACTTCAAATCCTTCGAAGAAAGGAATCCCGTTTACAGTTTTGAAAATGAAAGGTCCGCTCCAAGTACTTAGATCTTCGGCATTACAATCGGCCTGCACATAATAAGCATAAAAAGTGCCGGGTGACAAACCGTTAATCTGATAAGGATTGTCGACGCCAATAGCTGTAGGAACCCCAGTTGGTGCAAAGCCAGCCGGACCTACTTCGATATTCCATGAGGTTGCCGTTCCGTTTTCTGTCCAACCCAGCATTGCACTGGTGGTGGTAATGTCGGTTGCGGTAAGCGCAGATGGTGCTATACATGCGGGGGGAAGTTCCATCGAAAAGTCATCGATAAACATATTATTCCCGTAAGCAGAAACCCCTTGTATGATAACATAAAAAATTCCTTTACCACTATTGGTAATGTTAAAAGTATATTCGTACCATCCCGCTCCCGTTTCGGCCGGTGCAAGGGTCATATTACGATTTATAGTTCCCAGTAAAGTAGCACCCGTGACATTTGCAGCCGTATTGGTGTAAACTTCTACTTTGTCGGCATTGCTTGGATAGCCTGCATCCCGATACATCCAAAGTTTGGCTTGCACGATAGGATCAGCCACATTCACGGGTGGGCTGATAAGTGCACCTGTGGTTCCTCCGGTTAAACTAAAACAATTATACCGTGCCATGGCTGCGCCGCTATGCGGTGAACAGGTAGGGTAAGTCCCTGCTGTTTGTCTGTCCCAAATTCCGGGTGTACCGCTGCCAGCTACTTTAATATTTGTCCATCCTGTTGGAGGAAAAGTAGTCGCATCAAAACTTTCTGCATAGGGTAAAACTGTAATGGAAGGATCGGCCATAGTTGTAAAACTCCATACCGAACAGCCTGTAGCAGAACCCACTACATTATAAGCTACAATCTGCCAATAATAGGTGGTGCTGTAAGCAAATGGAGATGCAGGAGTAAACGTGGTTACATTGCCTACATCCGTTCCATTAACAATATTGGTGGGAGGATTATCAGTACCTAAAAACAACGTGTAGCCTGTTGGCAATCCGCCGCCCGAAGCCCATTGCAGTTGCTGTGCTATGTTTACAGCCACTGCTGCATTGGCAGGTGAAGTTATCAAAGCACAGTTAGGTGGAAGCGTTGGGACATATGCAGCCATTTCAAACTGCACCTGCGATAATGTGGTGGTGAGAGAATAGGCTGTAGGTGGTGACGCCGGATCAGGGTTGGTACCGTCGGCGCGGTAATAGATGGCTCGGTTAGTAGTGGCAGTATATGATCGCCAGGCCGCTGAGCATGAGTACCCGGCTGCATTTTCATCTACAGCTACCACCAGGTTGCCTCCGGTGTAATCGAAAGCAACCGGAAGGGTAAATTCAAGCCATGTACCTGCAACTTGTGCCGGAATAGTTCCTGAAAAGACCTGGGTAAGCCCACTCAACGGCACCCAGTCGGTAGTACTCGCAAAGACACTCTTTGCGGTATTGCCCAGGTATATAGTCCAGTTGTTCCAAGCGGTTAAGGTTGTGCCTCCTGATGCATAAAAAAACCTGATTTTTGTGATGGGACCAGAACCTCCTCCTCCATCTCCTATCTCACTTGCTAAATAAATTTGCTGTGAATAGGAAAAGTCATAACATGATAAAACAGGAACATTTGTATTGGTTGTAGTTCCTGTACCGATTTGCACAGTGACTGCCTGTGCCGTGAAAGCCCATAAAAACAAGGCAAACATTAAACTTAGCGTAATTGTAAATTTTTTCATAAAAGTTAGGTTTAAAATTAATACTTCATTGAAATTTTTTGATGTCATTGTTGTGATCTTCGAAGATCAATCATTTTTTTGATAAAGGTTTGATCAAAGGAATTTTACCATAGGCTTGTCGTTGTTTTTGATTTTTAAATTGTTATCATTGAAAGTCAATTGTTTATTCAAACTATCATCTTTAAAAATTAGAGTAAAATGAAAAATGGCAGGTTTTGTCGCGAAATGAACAAGTCATGTCTGTGAAATTCTTAAAAGTCATCTTTGCAAATAATTTTCGTTCCTACTCAAAATCCATTTAAAGCCTACAATTATAGGAATATTTTCCGGTTGAATGGCAGCTTTTATCGATAAAAATTCATTATTGGAGAAGTATAGTTTCATTCTAAATAGCAAATCTACTTAAACAGCTGATGGTCAGGCCATAAAACAACAAACCCGGACTTTGCCGGGTTTGTTGATTACAAATAAAAAAATCACGAATGGTGATTATTCCACCACAATTTTTCTAAAAACAAGATTATTGCCGTCAGCGGCTTTCATAAAGTAAATACCTTTTTCGAGTTGTGACAGATCGATGGTAACAGCATTTTGCATGGTTACCTCTTTTACAATTTGTCCGGCAGCATTGAGCAATGTGATGTTGTAGTTGCCGTCAGCAGCGATATTTAGCATTCCGGTGGTCGGGTTAGGATAAATATTAAATCCAGCTTTGGTAACATTACCAATACCCAGAGCACCCAGCTTCAAAGCTTTGATGACAGAGGTGGCTCCGTTTTCATAAATCCCCTGATTGAACGATGCATCAAAAGTAACGTCGAGGTGGTAAACCTGGTCGGTGGCAGCACGATACACGCTGAAAGTCATCGCTTCCCCTTCCGACAGTCCTTCTTTAATGGCGGTAGTAAAGTCGTCGCCATAGGCTACCAGTAGAAGGTTTCTACCAGGCTGTGCGTAACTGGCTAAACCAGCAATATTACCTGCCTGATTGAAAACGCCAATGTAATCGCCTGGCTCCAATATCGACAGCGCTTCAGCAGAAACTGAAATCATGTGCGGGTTACCAGTATTCACTGGGTCTTTCCACAGCGACGTATTCACTGGCTTAACAAATTGTTGTGGCTCTGCAGCGTACTTCGGAGCAAAATCAACAGTCACCGGAGCCTTCAGATTCACCAGATAACCCATTCCGGGATTCAGTGGATTGATATTGTAAATTCCGCCGGCGGGCCAATACATCAGTGAATGTTGAATGTCGAAAGCATAATTAAGTGCGGCACCCATATCAGCAAAAATCTGATTGGAAACAGGCACCGATGACAGCACGGGCATAAAGCTCATTCCGGCAGGAATAGTAACCTGTGAACCGGCAGGGAAACCAAATATTTCGAGTAGCGCAGGCTCAATGATCTTGATTTTGTAGCCTTCGTAGCTATTCCAGTTGCCAATGAGGTTGATGTTGTGGCCAGGCCAGTAAATGCCATTCTTTGCCAAAATGATCTCCATTTGATCTTCAATACCCGAAAGAACTACTTCAATGTCGGGATCAGTTGGAATGATGTAAGATGAAATTCCAAGCCATCCTACGGGTAATTCGATTGCCTGATCGGCCTGGCTGCCGGTGCCATTTTGAGTTACAATAAAAGTAAGCTCTGTATTAGCAGCAAGTGGAGAAGAAATGGTGAGCGTACCAACGCGTCCTACTGCCGAGTTATTAGCAGCATAGTTAAAGGTAATGGTAGCATCATTGTCGCCCATATCGGGTGTAGCAGTGAGCCAGGCAGCATCGGAGGTAATCGTCCAGTCGGCGCCAGTTGTTCCTGTAAAATTAAGCGCAAAATTCCCTGAACCGGCATTAAAAGGAACTGTAGCCGAAGCTGGGTTGATGGACATTTCAGGCGCACCTATTTTTAATGTCACTGACCGCACCTGATCAGGTGTCTGAATTGTAATGACTGCTTCAAACAAACCGATTGGATTGGGTAAGCTGGCGGGGGTAACCAAAGTTACATCCACTGTAGCGGATTCACCTGCCAAAATCAAAGGAATACTAATTGGATTGATAGTAAAAGCCGATGAGGGAATAACGTTGCCATTTTGATCGGTAACATCAGAAGCATAAATGTTGATGTTGGTAATGGGTGTCAAGCCGCCCAATTCATTAATATCAAACTGGAAGTTGTAGGTATGGCTGAATTCAAACGGATTGAATCCTACAACATTGGGATCAATCTGCATCACGGGCAGCGGAGTGGGTGGAACAACAATAATTACGTTCAGGCCACCAATAGCATTAACAAATCCGGTAGCACCAATGGGTGTGAATGGTGGAACATCTTCCAGCAGGAAGCATTCCTCATCTGTGAGTTCATCAAGCAAAAAAGTTCTGTAACATAATTCAGCAGATTTGAATTCACCACAAGTATTTACGATCTGTGCGCCGTAGTTACCCGATTCAAGTACTTGAATTTCGATTTCAAAATAATCGCCAGAGGTGGAGGTCCATTCCGAAAGTGGGATATTGGTGTACCAAACACCATTGTCTCTTCCGGCGGAATTACCCTGATCATCAAATACTGTAAATTCAAAGCAGTCTTCTTTGGCTGGATCGGTATCAAGCGAGATTTTCAGGGTACTTCCTTCTGGCACTCCCGAAGTTTGCAAGCACAATAGTGCAAGTGCAGTTTCGAGCACAGGTCCCTGGCTGCCCCACTGATCCCAATAATAATTGCCATTGCCATCAGTGAAATGCTGGCCTTCGATGGCATTGTAAAGATATTCGTACCAATTGCCTCCAGCAAAGATGGTTTGAGCACTCAATTGCATGGCTTTTGAAAACCCGTAGAGGTAATAATAGTAGCCACCACCAGAATAAACATAATTGTAATTAACCTGGCCGGGATCGATAAGCTGTGAGAGTGTGAAATTGTCGAGGTAATTATAATAACGGGTTTTGAGATTATTGGCAGCAGCCACACCTTTGTCAGCAGCCAAAACTGCGCCCCAAGTGCCGGAACAGGTATTGCCATGGGTCCAGGTATTACATTCTGTGTAACCAATGTAAGAGTAGTCGCCCGATGAGCAGCTTCTGTTTAATTGGTAGTTATAAATTTTATTCCAGATGTCTTTACCAGTATAATTCATGATGTCGAAAGCCAAATAGACCCATTGGTTTACAGACATGTCACCAGTAAACTGGCCAGTATAGCCGCGGTTGTATCGCCAACTGACGGCAGTCCAGGCATCCTGAACATCCTGGGTGTAGTAATTTAACCCCAAATCCAGCGCGGTATTAATGCTGGTTGCAAGTGCACCTGAGATGAATCCACCACCGTTAAGTGGGGTTATCAGCGCAAGTTTAAGTGCAAAAATACACTGAGCTGTTTCATAACCATTTTCACCTGTATTCCCAAATCCTCCGGCATAATATCCAGTCGTGGTTTGCTGTGACAAGATGTAGTTGATGGCGTTTGTAACAACAGTGCCGTAAAGTGGATCATCGATGTTGTGGCCATCGTTCAGGAAAGCCTGAAGACAAAGTGCACTAGTACCGGGTCTTTGCCACTGGCCAACAGCTTTTGATTCTGGTATTACGGCGGTGGGATCTGTACTTCTACCCATAATGCCGGGTTCGTATCCTTTGCTGGTGCTTTGCACCGAAGCCAAATAAGCCAATCCTTTTTCTATCAGGATATTCGACTTCTGGGCTTCTGCCTGCGAGCTAAAAAGCAGTACGGCTCCAGCCATTAAAAAAGTAAATAAAAATTTTAGTTTCATAAGTAATCCTCCTTAAAAATTTGATGAATAATAAATGAGTTGAGCTTTTGTATTGATCGATAATTATTTAAAAATCACATTGCGTTTTTTCACCGTAGTACTTTCAGGCAGACCAGCGATTTCCTCCAGTGTCAGCAGCACATAAGCAGTAACGAGCACCGGATTATTTTCCCACCAGCGACCGTTTTCGTTTACCCAAAATCCATCAGCCGACTGCGTTTTGAGCAATTGGTTGGCCAGATCGTTGCGCCACTCATGCGCGGTTCCGTCAGGGCTTTGGATAATTTCGGTGCCATAGGCATTCATAGCCTTGGCCATAGTTTGGTAATAATAATAGAGACCTTGCAGCCCCATCAGAGGAGTAGTCTCGATGGCGTAGTTGCTGCTGATCCAGTTGTAGGCGGCCTGAACCCTGGGGTCATCCTTAGCAACGCGGGCATAGATCATACTCTTCATGCCAGCGTATGTCATGCTTGCATAAGAGTCAGAGCCGCCTGCTTTGCTTACACCGGGGTTGTACATAAATCCACCATCGTTTTGTGCATACGATTCCGGGTTCACGTTTTGAAGATTCTGGCAACGTGCCAGAAATACCAAAGCTTTGTCATAAAAGAGTTTCTTGCCCATGATCCTGTTTTTCTCTTCATCGGTCATGTTTTTTTCAGGATCATACGCTTCGCGTTCGTCAATGGCCATAGCCTCAACAGCCCATTGCAGATTAGAGAGGTCGGGACGATGTTCGCCGTCATAACCCATTCCGCCATAAAACAAACTGTCGGTAGTCATGTCGATGGTTTCGTCCACCTGCAAGCCCATTAGGAAGTCCTCGGCATTTTTTATTATCTGATCATAAGCCGGATTGTTGGCATCTTTGAAAGCAATCAAACAAATAGAAGTATTGTAAGTTGGCATGTCGTCGGTATAAATGCTTCCATCGGGCTTTATGCAACTGCTAAGAAACGTAAAGCCGTTGGCAATCATAGGTTCAGACTCGCTAATGCTCGGGTGGGCACGCAGATAGGCCGAGAGTACCAGACCTGTAATGGCCGGATAATGCTGCCACGAGCCGTCATCTTCCTGTTGATCGTAAAGATATTTAAGGCCTAATTTGATGGAGTGGTCTATCTCCTTGGCCAGCGAAAGTTCAACTTTGGGAGCTGATTCCTGAGCAAAAATGCTTGGCGAGAAAAGGAGCAAAAGAAAAATCCAGGTGTAGGTTTCTAATTTCATAGGCTTTATTTTATTGTTTTAATGGTTAAGGTAACTGGCTCACCGATTATCAGATTTTTGTTTTTGTTGACATAAAAAAGCTCATCGTTAAATTTGGATTGTGCGTTGAGTTCCATCAGTGCAATGGGATCGCTGTAGGTGGCAATCATTGTAACGTCAGGATCGATAATCACATGACCGCTGCGATGCGTCACCGGCCCACGAAAAAGCCAGGTAGATTTTCCTAATTCCTTTTTTACAGTTTCATCAAAAACAAAATGCTCAATGGGTTCGGTCACTTGTTTGCCATCCCGCTGAAGGGATAGGGTTATAACCACACTATCGCCGGGCGTTTCGATGGTGGTAAAGTTAGAAAGAGGGTCAGCTTTGGCAGGATCGTCAGGTTCTTCGTTTACCGGATCAAGCCCCAACAACAGCAGCGCCGTTTGAAACTCCATAGGGGTTACGGTTGTCGAAAGCAGGCTCTCATGCAGCTTTCCTTCTTTGGTGCAAAGAATCACTTCGACCAAACCATCGTTCATGTTAACCAAGCAAGGAAAAGATATACTTCCCGCCTCGGTATCAATGACAACATCGTTGAGCTGATAGGTGGTTTTGTCTTTCTTTTGCAACACAGGCTTTTCATTTGAATCCTGCGCTTGCCCTACAAATGGTACAAGGAATATAAGGCAAACTGCTGCTACCAGACACTTTCCAGCTTTCCTTTTCTTCTGAAGAGCATTCAACATGCCCATTATTGATATTTGATGAATACCCATTACAAATAGTTTTATTAAAACGGTTGATTTCTTTTCGTGATACAATAGTAAGAAAGTTTCAATTACCAAATCAATATCAATAGATTTTTTAACAAAATAATAGCTTTTAAAAATCAATTGTGCTTAGCTCAATAACTTTAAGAAGTTAAAATTCCTTACTTGACAACCTGAAAAGCGATTTTGACATTCATATTCCAACGTATTGATTAATAATAGAAAAAGCACCTATTGACACCTCATAGGGCGCCTAATTTTGGGCTTCTAAGAGTGTAGAAATATTTTTAAGAAAACTTTTTCTTGGTGGTCAAAAATTTTTAATTCTAAATTTGCTGACGGAAAACCTAATAAATCCAATATTATGACAAAGAACATAAACCTTCGAAAATCCTTTTTGCTACCTGCAGTTATCATCGTTTTACTGCTATTTCAATATTATTATGCAAATGCCAGTGCAAATGAGCCTGACACTTTGCGACAGATCACTATGGATGAAGTAGTGATTACCGCCAATCGTTACAACCAGGAGCTTATCAACACCGGCGCCTCTTTGAATGTGCTGCGTGCCGGTGAGATCAATCAATTGCCAGCACTGAACTTCACGGGTATTCTCAGCTACCTTCCGGGGATATATTCCACCTCCAACGACGGCATGGGGCTTAACCCACAAATCAGCATTCGTGGTTTTTATGGTGGTGGCGAAGCCGAATATCTCACCGTGCTGGTGGACGGCATTCCTGTAAACGATTTGGAATCAGGATTAGCCAACTGGAACCAGGTTCCGCTCAACGAGATCAACCGCGTGGAACTGCTGCGGGGAGGCTCTTCCACCATTTATGGCGATGCCGCTATGGGAGGCGTGCTTAATATAAGGACTACCGGCAACGGAAAACCTTTCACCACTGCGAACATCGGATATGGCTCATTCAACACGTATGAGATAGGGGCGGCACATGGCGGCAAATTAGGTAATGGCACCTATGAACTCTATGCCAATCACAACACAACCGATGGTTTCAGGGATCACGCTAAGTGGAGTACCATCAACTTTGGAGGTAAAGTAAAGCTGCCCATCAGTCGCAATTCCACAATAGGCTTTAGTACATTTAACCAGATACTTTCTTCAGACGATCCTGGTTTTCTTTTCCAACAAAACATCGACACCAACCGCACTGCCTCATTGCCGCAATTCCGTGCTGACGGGCAGGATATGCAGAAGTATCTTGTAAATCTCGATTTGCAAACCCGCATCAACGCTAGAACTGACCTGGGCATCAACTTGAGCTACCAGCATAAGAACAGCGAAAAGACCCGCACTTTTGCTCAAATTCCTAATATTCTTGCATTCGGCGATTATGGTCCTTACCCAATTGGCTTATACGATACTACCGCCTACGGCGATACCAAAAAACGTAACCTCGACACCGATCAGTTGAATCTGGCTATTCGCCTCCACAGCGAAATTCCCGATGCAGGAGTGCGCATCACTGGTGGCATCGAAGGAGGATATGGTGGTTACAACAGCGAATATGCCGATATTTTCAGAGGTTTCGAATATGATTATCAAAATAACTACACGCCCTGGGATTCGCTTGATGCACGCGGCGATGGTTATCGTTTTACCGCAGCAGCTTACATCAACGGTGAAATACGCCTTGCCGAGCCACTTACGTTGCTGGCAGGCCTGCGCTACGACGTGATATCCGACAAATATACCGGCAAGGTTCCGGACACTACTATTAATAAAACCAATTCGGCGCTAAGCCCAAAAATTGCATTGAACCTGAGCACCGGAAAAACCGACAACTACTCCGGGAGTATCTTTGTGAGCTACGCCACCGCCTTTAAAGCACCTACCATCGACCAGCGCACCGACCTGAAAAGTCTCAATTATTTTATGTTTATTGATGCCGGCCCAGCGTACATTCCAATCCAAATAAAGGCGGATCCTTTCGCCAATGCCGATCTGAAACCCCAAACCAGCTATAACTACGAAATCGGCACTTATCAATTCTATAAGTTCTCCGACAACTTTACCACAGAGATAAGCCTTGCTGGTTATCTGATAAAGGTGAAAGATGAGATCGATTTTGATCTGATGACGCAGAAATACAAAAACATCATCGACACCGAACATACCGGCCTGGAGACCAGTGTAAAAGTAAATGTGTACAAAAACTGGAACGGTTTTGTGAATTATAACTTCACACAGGTTGAGTTTTCGTCTGGCGAAAATGAAGGTAAACAGCTTAAAGGGATTCCTCAAAATGTTGTTTCGGCAGGCATTGCGTATGCTCCCGAAACCGGTTTTGGTGCTTCGCTACTTTTAGATGGTGCCAGCAAAATATATCTCGACGATCAAAATTCAACTACGCTTGACGGGCACACCATCCTCGGTACCCGCTTGCAATACAACCTGAGTTTTGTAACTTTTTATGTTGATATCAAAAACATCTTCGGCACCGACTACAGTGGCACCGGCTATGCACTGGATGGGGTAAGCTATTTATATCCCGCCGCCGGAAGAATGTTTTTTGGCGGTGCAAGCTTCAGTTTTTAATGATTAATAAAACCAGGCTTTTGTGAAAAAAAGATTTTTATTCCTGGCTATTTTACTTGCCGGATGGGGCTATATGCTTTCGGCCCAAACCATCTCGGGCACTGTGGTGGATACCAAAATGGATAAACCGCTTAGCAATGCTACGGTGATGATAAATGAAACCGGAACGGGTGTTTACAGCGACGACAAGGGATTTTACAGCATTGATGTACCCGCGGCAGGAACCTATACAATAAGCGCCTCGGTGGTAGGATTTCAAATGGCCAGACAAACTATTGTCGTTGGTTTCACCGATATCAAAAACTACAACCTTTACCTTCAGCCCACTTTTATAACACTCAACAACGAGTTTGTTGTAACAGCGAGTCGCATCGAAACGGGTAGTTATTCTTCGCCCGAAGCCGTCACTATTGTCGATGCCACCGACCTGGAGCATGAGGCGCCGCGTACTGTGCCAGAAGCTTTAGAAGGAACAGCAGGGGTTTTTATGCAAAAAACCAATCACGGCGGCGGATCGCCAATTATCCGGGGTCTTACCGGCCACCAAAACCTGATGCTCATCGATGGCATCCGCCTCAACAACGCCACATTTCGGGGTGGCCCCAATCAATATCTCTCCACGGTCAACCCACAGATGATTCAAACCATCGAGGTGGTTCGCGGTGCCGGCTCCGTACTTTATGGCAGCGACGCGCTGGGCGGTGTGGTGAATCTCATTACCCGCACACCTGCTTTTGCAGCGAATGGATGGAAAACCGGTGGCGAAGTGTATGGCAAATTCATGACCGACGACATGCAAAAAACCGGGGGAGTGCGTATTAATAGTGCCAATAGTAAAATGGCCGTTACCGCAGGTTTTATCTATAATGATTTTGGCGACATCGTGGGTGGCGACACTACCGGCAAACAAACACCTACGGGATATCAGGCCATGGCCGGCGACGTGAAGCTACGCCTGAGAATTACCGAAAACAGCCAGCTCATCCTGGCCTATCAATACGATCGCCAGACGGACGTTCCACGCTACGACAAAATCATTGTCAATTATGACAAGTATAATTTCGACCCACAGATCCGACAACTGGGCTATGCACGGTTTATCAACGAATCGCACAACAAATGGGCAAAACAGGTCTCAGCCACCCTTTCCATTAATCAATCGGACGAAACGAGAATCCTGCAAAAACGTGGTTCGCAAACCATCACCAATGAACATGATCTGGTGAACACGTGGGGCGCAACGGTTCAGGTGAACTCCTACCCCACTGCCGCGTGGCATTTTGTGTCGGGAGTTGAGTATTATTATGATAAAGTTCACAGCGAATCAACAAAAACTGAAGGCACCACCACCACCGCCAAACGCGGCCTCTATCCCGATAATTCCACACAATCGAGCGCCGCAATTTATACTTCTCACACCGTCGATTGGAAAAACCTGAGCTACATCGCCGGCGTGCGTTTCAACGCCGTGACGGCAAAAGCACTCGACACTGAGTTTGGGGATATCGACGTAACTCCGTCAGCACTGGTTGGAAACGCTTCGGTGGTTTATCATGCCGGTAAACATTACAATCTGATTGCCTCCGTTTATTCGGGATTTCGTGCTCCAAATATCAGCGATCTCACTGGATTTGGCAGCTTCAACTATGGGATAAAAGTTCCTAACGGAGACCTAAAACCCGAGAAATCGTTCAACATGGAGTTGGGCTCCAAGATGATTTACGAAAACTTGTCGGCATCTCTATTTTTATACCAAAACAATCTTACCGATCTTATCAGCAGTGTTCCCGGTACGTGGCATGGCAGCGACAGCCTGGACGGGGAGCGCGTTTACACTTCAAAGAATTTTGAAGAAGCGGTAATTCGCGGCATCGAAGCTCAGTTGCAATATGCTTTTACAGCAAATTGGTCGGTGGACGGAAATATTACCTACACCTATGGCGAAAACAAAACCGCCGATCAACCGATGTCGAAAATACCCCCGCTGAATGGCTTGCTGGCGCTTAATTACCATTTCAACAACGGATTGTGGATACGCGGCGAATGGCAATCAGCAGGTATGCAGGACAGGCTTTCATCAGGCGATGAAAGTGACAGCCGCATTCCGGATGGCGGCACGCCCGGCTGGAACATTTTAAACCTGCGTTCAGGCTATCAATGGCAGTGGCTTCACCTGACTGCCGGCCTCAACAATCTGCTCAACGAAGACTACCGCATCCACGGCTCAGGCGTCAATGGCTATGGACGTAGCGCATGGCTTGCCGTAAAAGTGGTTTTTTAAAACAAAAGATTTCGATAACTTTTTCTCTCACCTACTTCTCCAGATAAACCTCAAAAACCCTGTTTACAGAAATGCTTGTGCCAAGTGGGCGCAGGAAGATGTTGGGATGCGAACTTTGTAACCCACCATAAATATAGCCGATTAGCTGATGACCCGGTGGCAAACGATCAAAGTCGATAATTTTATGATCGATAACAGGAACGTTGGGCGCCAGGATAAAAGAAGCCCCTGCTCCCAGCAGCGCCGGCATGCGAATGTCCAACAAAGTTTCGTGAAGTGAGCCGTCAGCGTGACGCGTAACCTGCGCAATGGTATTAACACTGGGAACCAATGGATCGTCCATCACCTCTCCACTTTTTGCATCGGGAAAATAGCGCGCCATGCCACCAAAAAACAGATTGTACATGTGCTGCCGGCTTTGGCAATACAACGGAATGCTGGCGCAGTGGTAGTTGTTAAATTTCTGTTCAAAGTTAGTTACAGCCACTGCTTTATCAGCCATGATATCAATCGGATAAAGCCACGGGAAGTTTCGATCGTACTGAAACACACCGCTAAAGGCAGTATATCCAGATGACCCGTCGGGAAAGATTTGCGGCAACAGGTTGTAGTCGCGGCGGTGAAAATGGATTGTGTCAGTTTGTGCGCCGCTGTGCTCAATCTTTCCATCGGCGTCGAGCGTAAAGCGGCGAATTTGATGCGTGTATTGTTGTCGATGTTCGTGGTTGGGCTGGGTGGTATAGCGCCCGTCAAAACGCTGGCCGAACACCAGCAGATATTCTTTGCCGATGCGCCCCATTGCTCCGCCTGCAACCGCCATCAGCGAGTCGGTTATCTGCGTAAAGCAAGGGGTGGCTTCAGTATTCTGAATGATTGCCGATGCGAGAGCTTCTACATCCACGATCAGTAAATAGGGAAATGTGACGTAGCTTTCGCTGGATTGGCTCCAGCCATAGCCTCCGGCAATCAGCAGTTGGTTTTCATTTTGATAAAAAGCTGCATTAACACCTTGCAACTGCTCTCTAATATGGATGGGTAGATCATTCAGCGGCTTTTGCCAAACCAGTTTGCTCACCGGATCAATCAGCCAGATGGCATTGGCAGCGCTGTCGGGTGGATAGGCCCGCTCCGGACGATGGTCGTGCAAGCCATCGAGGCGCCCGCCAAGAACCAACCAACGCCCGCCGATGGTGGCATGAGCAAAGCCATTTAATGCTGGCGCCGCCGGAATTTCAATTTCCGTTAGTGTTATCTTTAGGACATCATCTGAAGTACTGGATTTGCTACAACTGCTTACAATCCATATCAGGATTAAGCCCATCGTTATTTTCAGGAAGGGGTCTTTCATCTTCTTGTTTTTAAACCATTAATAAAACACATCATACGTTTTGGGCTGTTTCGAAACTATTTTACAAAAATGCAGATTATTCCAAACCCTTTTGTAATCCTTTACCTACAATAGTTCGGTTAATTAGTATCAACATTTGTAAAGAAACAATTTTATGACTGCTGTGTTATTAAGTATTGAAAATCACTCAAAAGAAAACTTTATCAGCATGGTCGATAATTTCCCCTTGTTTCCCATTGGCATCATCATATTTCCCGGTGAAATACAACCGCTTCATATTTATGAGTCGCGTTACAAGCAGCTCATTCACGAGATGACCGAAACCAAAGGTTCTTTTGGTATTCCTTACCTGAAAGATGATTCCATTTGCGAGTTCGGTTCCGTAGTAACAGTGCACAAGATTTTAGCAACCAGCCATACCGGTGAAATGGACATTCTGGTACGTGGCGAACGGCTTTTTCGTATTAAAACAATTTCTGAACACCTGCCCGGCAAATTATATGGTGGTGGCAGCGTAGAGTTTCTGGATATGTTCAACCGAAAGGTTTCTGCTAAGCTTGCCGATCATTTTGGCAATTACCGGCAACAGATTAAAGAGATCGATCAGGACAAGTCGAAGCAGGTGATCGGTAATCCACAGCACATTTTTGAAATTGCAGGGCAGCTTCCGCTTGATATCGAAGAGAAATATGCGCTCATAAGAGCTTCTGGCCACAGTGCACGTGAGCAACTACTTATTGATAAGCTTCATTTTCTGCTGATGATCAACAAGAAGCTCGAAGAGGTTGGATATCGGTTTTATCTGAACTAAAGAATTTTTTTGTAACCAAATTACAAGAAAAGGAACTCCAATACTCCGGCAACTTCACAACCCA
>CAZTCX010000003.1:56554-66644 GCA_964612515.1 uncultured Lentimicrobiaceae bacterium
CCTTCTTACTTACGCGCCTTTTCGAGGTATTCGACTTCGCAGGGGAGTTTTCCGTCAGTACTCCATCTGTAAAATTTACCATCTTCTATCAGCAGCGCCTCCGGTATTATTTCGCTGGTGCGGATAGGAATGTCGATGGCGATTACTTTACCGTCGTACATCGAAGTAAGTTGCCTTACTTCGGTGTGGGCAATGATCAACTTGTCGACATGGTAATAATCTAATACGCGTTCTACATCGTTTTGGCTGATGAGGTCGCCGCTGACGCCTTCCATCATATACCCTCTGTACCAAAGAGGCCCCTGGCTGTTGAGAAGCAGATTCATCAAAGCGGCGTCTTTGCTTGGTTCGTTGGGATCATTGTTCAGATATTCAAGGAGTACCGTATTGATTTTGGCCAATGGCATTCCCATTTTTAGTACTTCGGGAGAAATGCCGGCGTGCGCAAATAGCAAATCGTTGATGGAGATAACGGTGTTGCGGCTGTGTAGCCAGCGTCCGAGTACCGACAGGGTGTCGTAGAAAGTGGCATAGTCGCGCATAAAATAATTGGAGAACACTTCATACTTTCGGTTGAGGTACCGGGTATCGTTGAGCATCACCATCACTTCGTGGTTGCCCAGCAGCATGTGTACCTTTCCGCCCTGACGGCGTGCCTGCTGATCCAATCGATAAATAAACCAAAGCGTTTCGGTGACCTCATTGCCGCGATCGAAAACATCGCCCAGCAGCACTATATGGCCATCTCCCCAGTTCCATTGCAGTTTATCATCAATTATTCCGTGGTGCTTCATGAAGTTTATCAATGCCTTGTAATGTCCATGCACATCGCCAAAGGCCAGGATTTTATCTACATTTTTGTAATGTGTAGGCTCCGTTTCAAAACGCCGCGTAATAGTATAGCTTAAAGTATCGCCGGCAAACCCTTGCACCTCAATGGTATCAGTATTAACTTCCAGAATCTTTTCGTCCATCAGGAATTGATGCGTTGCGGTGTCGTATTTCATATAAAAAACACGCAACAAGTTGTCATCAATCCACTGCATGTGTGGCCCGTCAAAATAAGCAGGCAGCTCTTTGTAATAATGCTGCATCCCGATTACGTAAACCAGATACTCAGCCATCGGCACATTATTGGTCACATTGGCATAATCGAGTGCCGACATTCCTTTTGCATTTTTAAACATTGCATCAGCGCCATGTTCCACCAGCATCCTTACATTTTTCAGGTTTCGTTTTCTGACCGCGAGGGTGAGCGCTGTATTATCGTTTTTTCCGGTTGCGTTCAGATCGGCTCCTGCACGGATCAGCAGGTTCATCATCCGGTCGTCATTATTGCTTAATGCAAACATGAGTGGGGTTTTTCCTTCTGAAACCAAATCAACATCGGCATCCTTATCAAGCAAAAGCTTTACGGCAGAGAGGTTTTTATATTTGATCGAGTAGTTGAGTAGCGTATTTTTCTGATTATCCAAAATTGCATTTGCGTTGCCACCGTCGGCCAGATAAAGCGCCAGCATCTCTGTCGAACCCTGTTTGATCGACTTGAGCATATCGCGGTCCGAAAAATCTCGATGTTGAGCCAGTGAAGCCATAGCAAGCAAAAGCGTAAGAAATAAGAAACCGAATTTATGCATGATCGTTACTCTCCGATGGCAATGAGCAAATGCGGCGTGTGCGTTTGTTCATCATTTTTAATTTGTATTACAACGATAAATAACTCTGCTTATGCAAGATATGTTCATTAGCCAGACTAATGCACTTGGTTTTCGAGACACTTGTCGATAAACTCAATTTTTATCTTGGCATCGTCGCTGATGATTTCGAAAAACTTATCGTAATAGTTCAAAGCATCCTTCCGCTGGCGGTTGCGCAATGGTTCGAAGTTTTGATAGAGCGCATAGATTTCTGTTTTTTTAGATTTAAAAAAATCAAAGTTCGCCTTGTATTGCTCCATCGTCCGGCAATTTCCACGGAAGAGCCTGTCGCTCACTGATTCGGTACCATATTTTGGATGTGGCGTGGCGTATTCGGTGGTGATTACTCCCGCCCAATCGAAATCGTAGGGAATAACGTAAGGCAGGTGCAACGTGTCCACAGCAAAAAGCTTGATGTTGTGCAGCGTGGTTGTAGCCCAGTCGGTGTTACCTATAAAATATTCGAAGATGGCCAGGCGGTTCACATGAACGAACTGTGTGCTGTCCTGGAGCAGATATTTCTTCTTCGATTCCTTCATCTGCAATCGGTCTTCCAGAGTGCCATCAGGTTCGATAAAAAAAGCATAGCTCTGCCAGCTCTTCTCTTTGCGACCTTCGTCGATGTAGGTGACCTGCGCCGGCCGAACGCGGAAGCTGGTGTCGGTGATGATATTATAAACCCGATAAATCAGATATTCCTCCAGCACATACTGCTCGTAGGTTACCGAGTTGGGACGGCATTGGGTGACGAGTTTTATTTTATTGATATTTTCAAACAAAGTTCCCTTCACCTGCTTTTTCTTAAAGTTGATTCGTAATGGTGGAAAGGAGCAGTTTTCTGCCTTTCGGCGAAAGTTGCCGCGCGTCGAAATCTGCACATCAAGTGTCACTGTGTCGCTGCCCTCCACGTATTGTAGAATAGCCGGATGCTCCTGTCGCTCCTCACCTATGTCGTCGCAAATGGTTTTGAAATCGCCGCGAAGGGTAATTTGCAGCATATCGTGCGCCGAAAAAAGCGGAGCAGCATTGCCCAGGCTATAGTCCTGCGCTTTCGCGGATGGCATAACCATCGCGATAAGCAGCAACAAAACCAAAACTCTAAAAGGTTTTAAAATAGATAGAAATCTCATTAGTCGTCGTCCTCTTCTTTAAAAGAAAAATTATCCAAAGATTCGCTTTCAAAGAAGTTGGTCGAATATTTATCCCAAAAATAATAGATGGTGATCTCGGCAGTATCCCGCAGAAAATTTATCTTCCCAATTTCTACTCTGTTAATTTTAAGTCCGGTGCGTTTCTGCAGGTCTTCAATAAACCGCTTCTGATTCTGTGGCTTTATCAGATCAATCTTTTCATAGATGATCGTCTTGCTCGACTCATGGCGCGAAGTCCAGAAATATTCGATCACCACCGTTACAAGCATCAGCATTATGTTGGCAAAAAGCAGCTCCACATAGCTGATTTGCTTGTCAGAAAGGGCATTCATTACCGAAATACAAATCACCAAAAAAAGATAGGTCATCTCCTTGATGGGGATGGGATTGGTGCGGTAGCGAATGATGCCAAACAAAGCGAAAAGCCCAAGGGCAAATCCCAGTTGCAGATCGACATTTTGCAGCAGATGCGACAAAAAGAAGACGCTGATGCTGATGAGGATGTAGGTGAAAAGGTATTCCTTGCGGCGATTGTTGGCGTAATAAATATAGCGCACGATGATGAGCGTAAAGATCAGGTTGATAGAGAACCTGAAGGCCAACATCAGAAAGTCGAGGCCATTGAAAAACTCGATCCCGAAAAGCTTAGGATCGTTGATAAAATGGAGCAATAGCGTTATCATGGTGCATTTTGTTTTGCCTGATTAATAATTCCTTAAAACGGTTGTGTTTGATGGTTGGTTGCGTCAGCACGGTGCCGACGCAATATTTGCTAAACGGTGAAGGCTGGAAATGCTGCTTACGCAAAATCTTTTCGAGGTCGGAGAAGCCCGAGGTTTTTTCCTGTTTTATCTCGGCAACTACCGGCAGCAGGAGGTTTACAACTGAAGCGTCGTGGGTATAGCTCAGATTCATATCAAAAGTAGCACGCTCGTGGTTGTGGCGATGCACCAACGTGATGCGTTCGAAGCTGTTGGTCAGCACCGGCTCTAGTTTGCGCGGCTTGTAAGAGGTGATGCTTTTCAAAAATTTACGCTCCTCTTTGCTTAGCTCCACGCTGTGGTTGGATGTGAAGAGGCGTTTTTTTATCGTGCGCCTTTTGTTGCTTTTAAATTTGATTTCAAAAAAAGCCTGCCCGGTGGTAAGATACTCGCGGCGACGCACCTTGTAACGGTTTAGCTTGCAGTTGTGATGCGCCAGGTACATGTCCCGTTCCGGCGTATCATAATAAATGGTGCGATAAGCCAAGATCCGGTGTCCGTCGATTTCCAGAATACGGTAACAGCGCGCGACTTTCGAAAGGATGGCAGGCAGAGCAAACAAAGGGAAGACAAATTTCTTATCAAATCGGTCGAGCAGCTTCACCTGATCCATTTCGCCAAGCGTGATTGCCTGCAAGCTGGCAGCCGCTTCCTGCACCTGCTGTCGGGTGTTTGCGAAAAGTACTGCCTGATCTATTATTGCCGCAGGTTTCAAAGTGTTGTTATGTTTTTTGAAAAGGTGGGCAAAAATAAAGAAAATTGATGGCGAGAGCAGCACCCGCAATATTATTACAAGCAAATGAGCCGGTTGAAGGTGGAGATTGTCTTCGACAAAAAGTTCTTACCGTTTAGGATTTCCCTTTAAGTCAGGAAAGTGAGCTCCCTTACTTGCGTCGGGGAAGAGCCGGGGATGCGCTATGGTGGGGAATAATCGGAGATGGATTTTCAGCAACCCAAATTCAACACTTTAAATAATCTGCACCTATTTCAGTATGTGCTGTTATCGGTCTAATTTTTAAAAACAGATGTATGATAGTATTATAATATGGTGCGCTTGCCGCATTGTTAAACCATCTTTTCCAAAACCATTGTTTTAAGGATTTCGCTTGGCTGCCTTTGAGTTCTCTGTGTTGTGGGTCATTTGTCCAACGTGCTGGCTTATTAGCTTTTGCAATACTTTTACTAAAGTCATCAATCATGCTAAAAGTGTGCGTGTTGCTTTCGGGAGCTACCACAGAAACATGAATCGATCGCTGTCCGGAAGAGACAAAATTTTGATTGCCGAGCGGCTGAGCCACCAAAATAACCTCGGCTATGGTGTCCATCACAAAGAAGCTGTCCATTGCCTCATAAAACGCCTCCGCCAAAAGTTCCTCCTTCATCATCAAATAGCGCTTCAGATTGATAAGCTGCTTTATTATAAAAGCAAATAATGACAACAAAAGCATCCTTGCCGCCGAAAGCAACTGAACGTTCAAGCGATAAAGCTGACGCCACCAGGCCACCCAGTCGATAATGGGATATTTTAAATTGCTTATTCTGCAATCTTGTCCGGTACTGTGCCGGATTTTTGTTTTTCTGATTTCGTCCGCAGAAAGTACTGTTTCCGAAAAATGGTAATGTGTTGCATTCATAATGTTAATAATTTAATGAGTAATTAAAATTCTTAACTATAAAATCTAAATTTCCTAAAGGATCATTAGAAATTTGATAAAAAGACATTGCAAAAATAAACCATGAATACAGCTGAAACAAGCATTTGCAGGGATTTACAGAGGTTATTTTTGGCTTAAGCAGCTTACTTACGTTTTTACAAGAACTTAAAACCATTACTTAAATAACTTAAATAATTACTTAAAAATAGTAGGTTATTTCTGAAGAAGATTTATCTTAGCGCCTGTTTTTGGTTGGTTGGCTCTTCATTTCACTAAAAAACCTACTCCAATGCTTGCCGAATTTTCATTTGTACATCATCCCGTTGTTAAGCTGTTGCGCTACGGACACCTGCTGGTGCCGGGCGTTGAGCGCATCGATGTGGTGTATTGGGATGAACAGCAGCAGCTATTGGCAGCGCGAACTACCCGCAACGAAAATGAGCTGCCCTATGGCGAACCCATGGACATCAGCCGTTGTACGGCACCCCTGGAAAAGCTGAGGAAGGTGCGTACACCTTTTGAATGGCTTCAAAAGGAGGCGCTGCCGTGGATTGATGCCAACACCGAAAATCTTAAAAACGATTTATTGAGCGAGTTGCAAAAGCTGGTGCTGATGATTGCCGTCGGGAACTCTGAAATCCGCACAGGCAGTGATCTGGTGTTTTTTTATTTTCGTCCGGACCTCAGCAACCTGGGCATGACTTCCGGAGCCAAAGCAGCGACGATGCGTGAAAAAGACCTGGTGGGTCGCGCTTATGCTGCATCGGTTGCGGCACTCATAGCCGAGGCTCACGACGACAAACTTATGTGGGACGACTTTGAGCAGGCTTTCAAAGCCAACGGCGCCATCATCGAAAATCTGCGTTCGCAGCTTAAGCAGATGCGGGGCATGTACCGCGACCGATTGGTTGACTCCTGCCGCTTTTATCTGAAAAACCTTTCGGAGCAGTTCCAGCGGAGTTATCAGTTCTCACCCGGTGCGTTGGAGCAGATCAAGCGCTACGAAGGCGAATATTTCCAACTTGAAAATGCCATCAAAGCTGGGGTGCGCATCGCCAACAACCTGCACCCCGCTGGCGGGCAGGAGGTTTTAGAAATTCCGGAGTACTTTCTCAACTTCAACACCCAACAGCGCCAGGAGGAAATCCACGACGTCCATCTCAACAGCAATCTTGAAAAACCTTTTAATTATCTGAACCTCATCGAAAGTATTGTGACCGAATTGCGCAAAAACAACATCCCGCTCACGGCGAAAAATGTGGCTGAAACCATGAATCCGCCCGTGAAACATTCGGCGATCAAAATGTACCTCAACAGCAATTATGATAAAGTGCTAAAGCTTTTTACTTTTTATACCGACAAATGGCCGCTGCTGCGCACGGAGTTTAAGCCTACCTACAACCTGCTGCAAAACTCGCTGAATCGCCCCCACCAGCGGCAAAATATTTCGTAAAAGCCCAAAGCTTATTATTATTGTCGCATCGTATGCTGTTTTAAAAAAGAAAATATGAAAATCATCGGAAAATATTATCTGCACAATCAGCTACTAAAAGCTGCTGAAGATTTTGGCGAGTTGCCAAATGCTCCCGCGGTATATGAGGTGCTTCGCCTGATCGGTGGGGTTCCGCTATTTCTGGACGAACATCTGCTACGACTGCAGCAATCGGCAAAGCTGATGCAACGGAATCTGGAAACCACACTTGAATCATTAACATCCGGCTTGCAGCATCTGACCAACAAAAATGAGATTAGCGAAGGGAATATCCGCATCACAGTTACATTTCCAAAGGAAGATCAGGGAAACGGTCGGCAGGAGCTGTATGTCTTTTTCGTTCCGCACCACTATCCTACTCCCGCCGAATACGTCCGTGGGTATAATCTGAAGAGCCTTCAACTCGAGCGCCCCAAACCTAACGCAAAAGTGGTGAATACTTCTCTCACCCGGCAAGCCGAAGCGCTGAAGAAAGCAACCGGCGCCGACGAGGTGCTACTGGTAAATCAGCAGGGGTTGGTTACCGAAGGCAGCAAGTCGAATATCTTTTTTGTGATAAATGATGCGCTTCAAACGGCACCATTGGATTTGGTGCTTGGAGGCATTACCCGGCAGAAAGTGCTGGAGCTTTGCGCAGATAATAATATCCGATGTATCGAAAAGGCAATCAGCATAGATGCGCTCGCCCAGGTGCAGGCAGCCTTTATCACCGGCACGTCGCCGCGCGTAATGCCTGTGCGACGGATTGATGATCATAATCTTGATGTAAAACATCCGTTGGTGCAAAAGGTGATAGAGCTTTACAATCAGCTCGTAGCAGAAGCTATTGGGAAATAAGCTGCTGTTGGACTTGGTTATGCCAATGTTGACGCTAATAAACCCCCTTAAAAAACGCAACATTTCAAACGCTTCCGCAAACTCTATGCTGAGTGGGTAAAATGCATCTTTTACTAAGAATCCCCATTTGGATTTAATTAGCAGATCAGCATGCTGTGTTAAATTTTACTAATTTCTTAAATTGAATTACTATCCAAAATATTTTTGTTTTTCTAACAATTCATCCTCATGAACTGGCCATAGACATCAGTATACATCAATAATCGTAGCGATACTCCGCAAAAGTAATTTTGTCAAGGTAAAACCATTTTGCGTGACCCGTTTAGAAGTTCTTTGTCAAAAGTTGCGAAATTGATGCGAAAACAAGGATGCGGCGCATTTTGTCGATGGAAGCGCGCCTGCATTTGATAGATATCCTGTCTACCGATTCCTACATTAGCCGAAATAAAGTTTAATCAACAACTATCCCTCTAGAATGAAAGAGCTGGATGCAGAAATTAATGCAAGCCACAAGATTTCTATGCCTTGTCTGCACTGCCGGTTTTACTTTCAGAGTAGAAGAGGTTGTTTAGGATATTGACATATCATCTGTTTAGGCAGTCACTATTATTACCACGAGGGGACATACTCCCTACGGAGTGCAAAAATGAAAATCAATTCACATAGTTCACTTTTTCAATTTCAATAATTATTAACCATTAAAATTTGATACCGATGAAACACAAATTACTATTTTCAATTCTATTAATCATGCTTTGGATGATACCTACAGTATCGCATGCGCTTACAGAGGTAAGCGGAAATGTGTCGTCAAATCAGACGTGGGTTAACACCCAAACCTACTACGTAACGGGCAATATCTATGTAGAGAATGGCTTTACCCTGACCATTCAACCCGGGACTGTTATCAAATTTGCTCCTTACACGCTACTTTACGTTTACGGGACAATTGTTGCAAACGGAACCCTATCCAATACGATCATTTTTACATCGAGAGACGATAACTCAGTGGGGCAGATACCTCCCGGATCAGATGGTCTGCCAAACCCCGGAGATTGGTATAATATCCAGATGTACGGTTCAGGTGCATACCTTGGAGAAGGTCAGTTTGATTATTGCAACGTGAGATATGCCGGAACGAACTACTCGGGGGAACTATGCAGTGTTTACTTCTATGCCACCGAATATGGCTACTTTAAAAACAGCACAGTGGAAAAAAGCAGTACCAGTGGCGTTCAGTTCAACTATTGTAGCAATATAGTATTCGAGAACAATACTATTAAGAATAATGCTTCTTATGGTGTTGTCTCGTATTATTCACCCATCAATTTTACCAGCAATACGATATCCCAAAACCAAAGTTACGGTTTGTATCTTTATGGAAGTGATGGCAGCGTATCCAATTGCACCTTCAATAACAACAATTCTCATGGCCTTTACCTGCAATCGGCCGGTTACACCATCAACAACTGCGTAATTAGCAACAACGGTGGATGGGCTGCTCGCATCGAAGCTTCGACCATAAAGAACTACTCGGGAAACACCGGAACAGGGAATCAATACAACGCCTTCAGCCTTTCGGGTACAGTGAATGAAGACATAAATTGGTCTGCTGCTGCATTTGGATTTCCGGCAGTGATCAGCGGCACTTTAATGGTCAACAACGAAAAAACGGTTACAATTCCCCCCGGAGAAGTGATAAAAATGGAAGGTGCTTACATCACCGTAAACGGTGCCTGGATAGCCAACGGAACCGCAGTGCAGCCCATCGTTTTTACTTCGTTCAAAGATGATAGCTACGGTGGAGACCTGAATAACGACGGGCCTGTAACTACGCCTGCTAAAGGCGACTGGTATTGCATGAATATAAATGGAACGGGAGCTAACTGGGGGCTTGGCCAATTTAATCATTGCATAGTAACTTATGGTGGTACTAACTATTACGGCGAGTTGAGCAACATCTACTTTTATTCTACTGAGGCCGGTTACATTAAAAACAGTACTATCCAAAACAGTGCAAACAATGGTGTTTATCTTAGCTACACTTCCAATATCGAGTTCGTTAACAACACCATGAAGAATAACAATGCCACCGGCGTTACCTTCCACTATACCACCGGGTATGTGGATAATTGTACCATTAATCAAAACGGCAGCTATGGAATCATTGTTTACGGCAACGAAGGAGCTATTACCAATACCACCATCACCAGCAATGCCTCGCATGGTATTTACCTTTCGGGAGCAGCTTTTGATATCGACAATTGCGTGATTAGCAACAACGGTGGATGGGCTGCACGCATCGAAGCCTCGACCATAAAGAACTACTCGGGCAACACCGGTAGCGGGAATTACTATGATGCTTTCAGTGTGGCCGGAACGATAACCGAAGATATCGCCCTTTCAGCGGCAGCGTTTGGATTCCCACCAGTGATCAGCGGTACTTTAATGGTCAACAACGAAAAAACGGTTACAATTCCCCCCGGAGAAGTGATAA
>CAZTCX010000003.1:66744-71235 GCA_964612515.1 uncultured Lentimicrobiaceae bacterium
GAGCAGCTTTTGATATCGACAATTGCGTGATTAGCAACAACGGTGGATGGGCTGCTCGCATCGAAGCGGCCACTATCAAGGACTATTCCGGAAATAGTGGTTCGGGCAATGCTTACGATGTATTCAATATTTATGGTACCATAAACCAGGATTTGGTGCTTTCGCATCAGGCAACCGGATTTCCATACCTAATATCAGGCACATTAACCATTAATGACGGCTATATACTAACCATTCCAAAGGGAGAGGTCATAAAATTGGAGAATGCCTATATTTCAGTTTATGGCTCGCTCGTTGCTGATGGAACTTCCCTCGAACCCATAGTATTTACCTCATTTAAAGATGATACTTATGGTGGCGACTGGAACAAAGACAGCAATATTTCAAGCCCTGGGCTCGGCGATTGGTATAATATTACCTTGAATGGTTCTGGCGGAAATGACGGAGCAGGTGAGTTTGACAATTGTATTTTCCGCTACGGGGGAACCAGTTATTACGGCGAGCTGGCCATACTCTATTTTTACTACACCACTAATGGGTTTTTAAACAATAGCAAGGTTGAATATAGCATGAACAGCGGGATTAACATTAATTCATCCCTGGTTCAGGTGCATTATAGCCAATTCGAAAACAACAACTTGTACGGTATTTATGTATCAGGAAGTCCTCTACCTGACCTGGGACTGGATTTTGATACTAACCCTGGTTTTAACCGATTTGTCGATAATTACAATGGTGGTTATCAGTTATATTACGCTGGTTCAGCCCCCCTGATAGCACAAATGAACGACTGGGGTTATTACACTTTCGCCGAAATTGAAGAACACATTCAAGATGATGAGGAGCTGGGATCCAGTGGGCCTGTCATCTTTTCTCCATTTTTTGACCCGGATGATGATCAGTGGGAACTCGATGTTGATTTTACCGTTGATTTTACAGCCATACATGTTGGAGGAATGCTACATTTCTTCGACCAATCTTATGGCAATCCGAACCTTATTACCTGGGAATGGGACTTTGATGATGATGGAGTAGTTGATTCGGAAGCAAAGAATCCAACCTTTGCCTACACCAACGAAGGCATTTACACCGTAACGCTCATTGTGAGCAATGGTGCTGTCAAAAAAACTTTCAAAAAAACGGAATATATTAATGTTGGCAACTTTGGTGCTGTCGATGATGTGATGATTACCGATGTGCCTGTTGACCAGGGCGGATGGGTATATGCTACCTTTACCCGGAGTGAGTTTGACACAGATTCTTTTGCAAAATCAACAGAGTATTATTCCGTGCAGATCAACGACGGCAGTGGCTGGTTCAGCGCTGGCTATTCCGCCGCTTATGGTGCTGATACCTATTCAGTAATTTGCCATACACCCATCGACTCCACCGCTTATGGCGCGGGCTTGGTTGATTTCAGAGTAATTGCTTCTATGGATGAGGGAACCTATCTGAGCGACGTGGTTACAGGATATTCAGTGGACAATATTAAACCAACGGTTCCTACAAATTTGCTTGCTGAAATTGGTGAAACCCAGATAGCTTTGAGCTGGAATGAATCCCCGGATGCTGACTTTCATTATTTCGGAGTTTATCGCAGTGAAATTGAAAATTTCTTCCCGGTTACTCCTTTTGCCTACAGCACCGAGCCTGCTTTTATTGATGAAATTGGTGTAAATGAAAACTATTATTATAAGGTAACAGCTTTTGATTATTCCGGTAACGAAAGTGATGGGTCCTCCATAATTTCCACCACTAAATTCATTAACTTGGCTATTCCTAAAGGATGGTCAGGGCTTTCCACCTGGCTAAATCCCGCAGATTTGGAGATTGAGGGCATGTTTTCGACCATTTCAGAAAAGCTAATAATCATGCAAAACTTTTCGGGAATCTATTATCCCGGAGTGAACATCAACACACTTATCAACTGGGATTTGCTGTCGGGTTATGCCATTAAAATGTCGCAGGGAACCACCCTAAATATTGTAGCAAATCGTCAACAGTTTAAAACCCTGAATGCGCCTGCCGGATGGAGTATTATTCCGGTATTGAACGAAAATGCAGTGAACGTGAATGAGCTGTTTCTGGGTATTGATGTAAAAGTAGTGAAAGACGTAGCTGGCTCTGGGGTTTACTGGCCTGAGTACAACATCAATACCCTTGAGATTGTAAAGCCCGGGAAAGCCTATTTCGTTAAAGCCAATTCCCCTATCCAAATTAACTTTCCGGTGCTGTCGGACAATGGATATGAAACTGCGCCCGAGTTGCCCATCAATTCTCCGTGGGATGTTGTAGAACAAAGTGCCGCTTCGCATATCATTGCGTTTTCCTCCAGCTCGCTGTCGGCACTGCAGCCTGGCGACATTATCGGCGCATTTACAGGCTCAGGAGCATGTGCCGGCCAGATAGCTTTTACAGGCCAGGAGTTTGCTCTGGCGCTCATAGGTGACGACCCACTTACCACTGAGATGGACGGATTTGCAGAAGATGAGCCTCTTACATTCAAGGTGTATAGAGCTTCCGAAAACAAGGTTTACCAAATGTATGTAAGTTGGAACAAGGCACTGAACACTGCAGGGCTTTACAGTACACATGAGCTTTCGGCGGTAGAATTTCTGCAGCTTCACCTCCTTTCGGCAGATGGGGCTGAGCCGGTACAAATTTCGATTTACCCCAATCCGACAGCAGGGATGTTGCTGGTGAGAGGTATCACAGCGAAAGCATCAATCGAAGTGCTGAATTCCAACGGTGAGTCGGTGGCAAAGCATGAAATTTTTAGAGACGATTTTATCGATCTCTCCCATCTTCCCAATGGCATTTATATTTTAAAAATTATTACCCCCGAAATCACATCTTCTCAAAAGCTGATAATTCAATAAATTTTCGGAGGCTAAATAGATACTCCCGCTCAAGCTGCAAGGCAGAGCGGGAGTTTTTTCTTGTACAAAAATTGCTATACGACCAACATTGAAATTTGCAAATGACACTTAGGCATTTTTCAAAAAAAATTCCAATTTTAAAAATCTCAACAAAGAAAATCCGCTGCCATGCCAAAAACCTGATCGATGGCCGCATTGACTGCAGACTGGTGGCTGTCGGCGAGCGGGAATGGATTTTCGTGGGAATAAGGAAATGGGAAATCGATCACCTTCACCTCCACCGGAATGGAACGCTCGGTACCACGCAAAGTGTTGATTACTTCATAATAAGGAACCACCGTGTCTTTTTTTAAAGCCACAGCCATGAGCCGGCTGCTGATTTGGTTCAGCTTTTCTTCGCGCACGTCGATGAGTTTGTTGTAATCGATCATCGACCGGAACACAAGCCCTTCAGGGTGGGCACTGCTGAAATAATTAGCGAGACGACGGTCGGTTTTTAGATAACTGTCGAGATGTTCGAGAAAAAACGAATAAAGCGCGATGTTAGCTTCGCTGTCGATAATGGTTTTGCGCACTGGCGACATGCGGTTAAACACCGGCCCGCCGCAAAAGATAAATAAGCGCGACATGTCGAGCAGCCCATGCGGGTTTGCCATCAGCAGCACTTGTGTGAGGAAAGCGCCAATGCTGTATGCGAAGAAATCGATGGAGGCCTCTGCCTCGATCAGTGGATGCTGGCCCGCTTTTATTTGCCTGATGAGCTGAATCACATCCCAAAACGTCTGCACGCCCGACCAGAAAAAGCGCTGCGGTAATATGTGCAGCCGCGTACTGATGGCTACGTTGGCAAACGACGATGCTACCACTGCCGGAAACAAACGCTCACGTACATTTTTCAGGTCGTTCATCAGGCGGGTTTGCGACCACGCCTCGGGCGAACGGTTCATGTGAAAAGCTGTGGGAAATAGCACCACGGCTTTGCCCGTGCGTTGCATTAGTTGATGCGCCCACACCAGATATTTGTCCCAGTTTTTTTCGTTCAGTCCGTGAAACATCATAATAATTCCACGGGCTTTGGCTGGGAGTGCCGGCATAAAAATGAGGTAATCGAAACATTGGTTTTCGTGTACCTTCGAGTCGGCAAGGTTCAGTATTTCGTTGATCTCAGGCGAGATGGCGTGCTGAAAATCAGGCGTGCGCTGAAACGTAATGCCCTGATCGGTGTACTGATCTTCGCCGGGAAGGATATGGCAATTTTCAGAAACGAACGATTGGCGGTGCAAACGAAATTCGCCCTGATAGAGATCGATTTCCCTGTTGGGAAGTTCGGTTTTACAGCGTAGATAGTGGTAATCGCTCTTGTAATCCATTCGGCAAAAATAAACTGAAAAAGTGGTCGGTCAATGCTTATCGCAAAATTTGCCACAACCACATATTTTCCGCGGCGAGCTATAAAACTTAATGCCCCTTCCTCCCAATTCCTGATGCTGCTTGTCATTTAGAGAGTTCACCCAAAATTTTTGGGCATAAGGAGGTAATGACATTAGGAAATAGATTTCTCCCGGCAACACTTCGCTTCGCTATGTGTTTTGGTCGAAATGACAGCGTTTAC
>CAZTCX010000004.1:0-23675 GCA_964612515.1 uncultured Lentimicrobiaceae bacterium
CCCTCTTTCTTTTCGATGTAATCTGGCAGGTCTTCAATGGAAATGATTATCTGATGATTTGCGTTATCAGGCATAAATTTGTTGTAATAGACCACGTCGCGATTTCCAAAAGGGAAAGGAACTTTTAGCACCGAATAATATATTTGAGCTGTATCTCCCTTTTTTACAAGCATCCGGGTATTGCTTAGATCGGTTATCCACTCGGGATAAGCTTCCACGTCTCTCACCACATTTACGAAGGTAGCAATGGAAAAATCGAGCGTGGTGGTAGCTTTGAATTCATCAAAAGCCTGACCTTTGGAGGGACGGGTATAAACGGTAATGCCATCTTTTTCTTTTTTCAGCTTCCATTCGCCCTGCGCCTGGCTGGCCAAAGTTATGCTGACAACGATCAATAACAAAAAAGCTTTTTTAATCATTTTCGATGCGGATATTATCGGGCACAGAATAATTGTAATTCTTCATTGCAAAATCCCATTCTTTCAATATTACACCAAGTTTCGACCGATGAATTGTATGCTCATTCTTCCGGTAGTTCTTCATTTGTTTTATGTAATCAACAAATTCCTGACGCGCTTCATCAAAACCCGGAAGCTTCAATTGATCATAAATCTGCTCGACCATCTCCATCGGTTTTTCCTCAAGGTCGGAAAACCGCACCTCAATCAGATTTCCGGAAGAGATTAATCTTTTTTGATCGGCATAGTCGCTCAGGATATCTTTGTACACGGTTAAAATGTTGTTGTCCATCTCTGCCTCATCGATGGTCTGCAATTGCAGCGGTGGCATCATTTTTTCAAAAAAGTTCCTTGTCGAAAGATAGACTTCAACCGGATTCCGGTGAATGTAGATGAACTTCGCATCCGGGAACATTTCAAGCAGAACCTTGACCCGCCCGGTGTTGGGAGGGTTTTTTGAAAGAAACGTTTTCCCGCAGGTATTCTTCAGTGCTTTATTGATCAGCAACCGGTAGTCGTTTTTCCAGGCCTCCAGTGTTATGGGTTTGGTGCCATTAAAACGGATAAACCTTTCGTAAAAGTAACTTGTGTCTCTTGGGAACATCCAGAAATAGTAGAAACAAGCCGGAGTCTTATCCCCGAGTGCAAACTCTTCTTCCTGTGGATTGTTGGGGTCAAGTTTTACATTATCGCCTTTGCGTGTACTCGGGATCAAAAGGCTGGTAAAGCTTTTAAAAATAAATCTTCCTACTTTATTAAATAAGGTATCAGGAAATACACCCTGGTAGGTAGTCACAAAGCCCATTCTGGGATCACAGCAAAGCAAATTATGCAGGTGGGTGGTGCCGCTACGCCAGTGACCAATGATAAAAACGGGTGTTGAAATCTCCTGTTTTTTGAATCGCGGGTTTATGAACCATCTTTCATAGCTTCTGAAAGGCAGGTTGATCAGATTGATCAGTCCGAGGATCACTATTCTGTGAAAATATCTTAGGGAAATGCCGTATCGAAACAGAAATCTGAGCAATATGTTAAAGCTGTATCCTACGGCCGGTGGGATAAGTACTTCTATTTTTTTGGGTTTATCTGATTGCATTTTTTACTTTTGAAAAGTAAAGGAATAACTCAGGCAGGTATCCAGTATTAGATTCCCGTTGTTATGATTGTAGTAATAATTCCCGTGTTTTACGGTTGAAAAGTGACACCCGTCAGCACTAAACATTAAACCTTATGTTCAGCATGTCAGCATCCTGCACGATGTAATTCTTGCCTTCCACATGGAATTTCCCGGCTTCCTTTACAGCGTGTTCCGAGCCATATTTCATAAAGTCGTCGTATTTGATAACCTCAGCGCGGATGAAACCCCGCTCCAGGTCGCTGTGGATTACGCCGGCAGCTTGCGGTGCTGTCATTCCTTTGTGGATGGTCCAGGCGCGCACCTCTTTTGGACCGGCCGTGAAAAACGACTGAAGATTGAGCATGTCGTAGGCGGTTTTGATCATTATGTTGACGCCGGGTTCCGTGAGGCCGGCATCGCTCAAAAATTCGCGGCGGTCGTTTTCATCTTCCAGCTCAGCAATTTCTGCTTCGAGTTTTCCGGCGATTACGATTACCTTCGTTTGTTTTTCGGCCAGGGCTGCTTTCACTGCGTCAACGTAAGCATTGCCTTTTGTGGCTGATTTGTCATCCACATTGCAAACATAAATTACCGGCTTTGCGGTAAGCAAAAACATATCATCGATGATGTTCTTTTTGTCGTCCGCATCGAGTTCCATATCGCGGACGCTGCCAAAATTTTCGAGATGTGCCGCTACCTGACGCAGCACGTCGGCCTGGCGTTTCATCTCTTTGTCGCCGGTTTTGCCAGCTTTTTCTACGCGTACAATTTTTCGTTCTACCAGGTCCAGGTCGCGCACCTGCAGCTCCAGGTCAACAATTTCCAGGTCGCGCACCGGGTCGATAGATCCTTCAACGTGGGGCAGCTCCTCATCGTCGAAGCAGCGCAGCACGTGGATGATGGCGTCGGTTTGCTGAATGTCGGCCAGAAATTTATTGCCCACACCTTCGCCTTGGCTCGATCCTTTGGCAAGTCCGGGAATATCTACAATCTCCACAACGGCAGGCATCACACGTGCCGACTTTACCAGTGCGTCAATTTTATACAAGCGCTCATCGGGCACCTCTATCATGCCGATGTTCGATTTGCTGGTGCTGAAAGCAAACTTGGTAGTCTCAGCTTTGGTTTTGGAGATACAGTTGAAAATCTCAGTCTTCCCCACATTTGTCATCCCGATGATGCCGCATTTCAGACCCATTGTTTTTTATTTTTTTGTTAATTTATTAAAGATAAAACCGACCGGCAAAAATAGACAATCATCTGCAAGATTGCTTCAGGTCGTTACCGAAAATTATAGTTGTATTAATCATTTGACAACTTGACAACCCGACAACAACTCATATTTCATTAATAGCATTTCGATAGCTTGTCTTCAAGATTTGGTTTTCCCAGGCTGTCGGCTTTAAACCAGTCATCGCAGGCCGAGTAGCGATCGCCCATATAGAAATAGCATTGTCCGCGATTGTAATAAGCATCGGCATAGTTGGCTTTTACAGCAATGGCTTTGTCGAGCTGTTCAATGGCCTCTTCAAAGCGGCCTTTATTCATTAGCACAATCGCAACTCCATAAAGAGCCTGCGGGTTTTCTGGATTGAGACGGACGGCCTCCTGATAATGCTCCAATGCATCATCAATTCTGGATTGGTAAAGCAGGATCTCTCCTTCCCGCACATGGCGCTGCGACTCTTCCATCGGGTCGCTGCACGATGCCAGAAATATCGTGGCAAGAAGCAACAGACCGGCTAATCTAAAAATGTGTTTTTCCATTATTATTAATTTTTATTTCGTTTGTTAATGGCCCGGTAGTGTGCCTGGGCATTGTTGAGATGTTGCCGATAGGTTCGGGCAAACTCATGGTAGCCGGAGCCGTCGGGGCGGGCAACAAAAAACATGTAGTCGTGCTTTTCAGCATTAAGCACCGCCAACAGACTGCTTGCCGAAGGGATACAAATTGGCCCTGGGGGCAGGCCGTCATTGAGATACGTGTTGTACGGCGAATCGATTTGGGTGTGGATACGATAGACTCTGTTTAGCAGCGAGTCAGTTTGCCTGTAAAAAGCATACACTGCTGTTGGATCGGCCTGCAGCCGCCAGCCCTGCCGAAGTCTGTTGAGATAAACTCCCGCGATGGTTGCCTTTTCATCGTTGCGGTTGGTTTCCTTTTCAACGATGGAAGCCAGCGTGCTTACCTGCACCCGATCAAGACCCTCGGCGTCAGCCTGCGCTATTTTTTGGTTATCCCAAAATTTTCCATACTCCCGGTTCATGCGATCCACAAACCCCTCTGCCGTTGTGTTCCAATAAAATTCGTAGGTGTTCGGAATAAACAAAGCGGGCGCCGTTTCGATGGTCAATCCATAGCGATTACGAAAGTCAGCACTTTGAACATAATTGATGATGGAAGTGCTGTCGGCTTCTATTTGTTTTCCAATCACACCCGCCAACTGCTCGACGGTGCGCAGGTTATTAAAAACAACATTCAGTGGCGATTGCTTTCCAGAGCGCAGCATATCGATCAATTCATTGTTGCTCATCCCTCCTGTCAGCTCGTACCTTCCGGGATTAATATGTGCGGGCAGGTTTTTGCGCTGAGCCAGCCAGGCAAAAGTGCGTGGGTTTTTGAGAAGATTACTTGACGCAATATTTTCGAGGAGATCGACATAGTCAGAACCTGTGGCGACGTATAGATAATCCTTTTCGTCCTCTGTCAGATTCACATTGTCCTGCAACACCACCATCCAAAAAGCTGTTGCTGCTGTGGCTGCCAAAATCAGAACAAAGCCAATTGTGCTGTACAGAATAATTTTGCGTGTTGATGATTTCATTTTAGAAGGATGATCAGCGATAAGCTAAGCGCGAAAAAGTTGGTAAAATTGTTCGTCTTTCCACTGGCCATTTTGGAGTAGCCAATCCTGTTTGGTGCCGGTTTTTACAAATCCCTGCTTTTCAAAAATCCTGATGCTGGCAATGTTGTCGGGGGTGATGGATGCAAACACCTGATGCAGATTGAGGATTTCAAAGCAATAATCGATCACCATCCGAAGTGCTTCACTGCCATAGCCTTTGTTTCGTTCGTCGGAGGTCAGTAATATTCCAGTGCCTACGCGGAGATGTGTCGGGTCGTATTCGAAAAGATCGATGGTGCCAATGGCCAGCTCACTTTTGCGAAGCACGATCATCAGCCGCAATTGCTTTGCTGCACTCAGATCGCGGGCAGCCGTAAGCACATATTGCTCGATGTCGAAACGCGAATAAGGTGCCAGGGTATTGCTCAGATGCCACACCGCCGGGTCGTTTTCCCATTGGTAAAGCTGGTCAATGTCTTCAGGCTCCGGGGCTCGCAAAAAGATGTTTTCTCCGGTAAGGGTCATGACATTTTAAAAATATGAAATCACGATTTGGTTTGATAGCTTCCACTAAATACAAAAGTCGCCGGGCCTTCGAGCCACACGCCTTTAAAACCATGGCCTTCACGGCGCGCCGAAACGCGCATTTTCCCGCCTTTGGCATCGATGATTACTGTGCCGGCGTCAACCTCGTTCTGCAATAAATATGAGATGGCTGCTGCAACTGATCCGGTGCCACATGCCAGCGTTTCTGCTTCCACGCCGCGTTCGTAGGTGCGCATGCGCACATGGAGTGGTGCCACTTTTTGTACGAAATTTACATTAATGCCATGTTCTTTAAACCGATCGCTGTAGCGGATTTTGCTACCCTCTTGCTGCACATCAACTTCGGCTATATTTTCCACAGGAACTACCAAATGTGGTGACCCGGTATCGAGGCGGTAATTACCATCAATCTGTACGAAATCTTCAACGTCGTTCATTTTTAAGCGGATGGTAGCCTGTTGCTGTTGTTCCTGCACAAGTTGGGCGTGATGAATTCCATCGACGGCGCTAAAGATGAGTTGCTTTTCGCTGATACCGCGACGAATGGCAAACCATGCGATACACCTGCCGCCGTTGCCACACATGGTGGCCTCGCGGCCGTCGGAATTGAAATAGCGCATATCAAAATCATAATCGCGGCTGTTGCCCAGCAATAGCATGCCATCAGCGCCCACACCAAAATTCCGGTCGCAAAAGAATTTTATTGTCGGAACGTCAGCTTTAAACTGATTCCGCCGGTTGTCGATTATGATGAAATCGTTGCCGGCACCTTCGTATTTTTCAAAGTCTATATTCATAACTTATTAATATGATACAAAAAACGGCATTTTTTAGTTAACCGGCTGCGGGAGTTTGCTATTGTCTGACTTTTTGCAATCGCAAGTTTTCCGCTTTTGTCCCAAGGAGGCTTAAGAACTTTTAACGATACTGCCGAAATTACTATTTTAGGATGCCGTTATCAAACAACCTTTGTCGCTGTATTAATGACATTTCTGCAGTGGTTTAGTTATTGATAGGGTTGGTAACCAATTATTTTCAAAATCATATTCATTAAAAATTAATAATAGCATCATGAAAAGATTTGCTTTAACATTACTGGTTGCTTTTGCCGGTGGTATGCTTGCTGTGGGTCTCATCAACATAATCCACCGCGACGCTGCGGTACAACCTGTGCGTACTTCTATGGCCGCATCCGATACATTTACCGCACAACCGGCTGCCTATTCCATGCCTTCGGTGCCACAGCAGGGAGCTCCCGATTTTGTGGCTGCTGCCGAGATGACAGTGAACGCAGTGGTCCATATCAAAACAGAGGTGCGCCGTCGTACTTCATCTTATGATGATTTCTTTTACGAATTTTTTGGTCGGTCCCAGCCGCAATACAATCAGCCGCTGATGGCTTCAGGCTCCGGAGTTATCATTTCTGACGGAGGCTACATTGTTACAAACAACCACGTGGTACAAAATGCCGAGCGCATTGAGGTAATCCTCAACGATAAGCGCTCATACGAAGCAGAGATTATCGGAACTGATCCTTCTACCGATCTGGCTTTGATAAAAATTAACGACGAAAACCTTCCTTTTCTCACCTACGGAAACTCCGACGATGTGCGGGTAGGAGAGTGGGTGTTGGCGGTGGGCAACCCTTTTAATCTTACCAGCACCGTAACGGCTGGCATTGTGAGCGCCAAAGCTCGCGACATCAACATTCTGGGAACTTCCTCTGCTATCGAGTCGTTTATTCAAACCGATGCACCCGTAAATCGTGGCAACAGTGGTGGCGCGCTTGTCAATATAGCCGGACAACTTATTGGCATCAATGCTGCCATTGCTTCCAACACAGGAAGTTTTACAGGTTATTCGTTTGCCATCCCGGTGAATATTGTAAAAAAAGTGGTGAACGATCTTATCAATTATGGTGAAATCCAACGCGCCTACATTGGCGTTTCTATTCGTGATATAGACAGCGAGTTTGCCCGCGAGCACAGCCTGAAAAACCTGCATGGAGTTTATGTGGTTGCAGTAGCAGAAAAAAGCTCCGCCGCCGATGCTAATATTCGCGCTGATGATGTGATTATACAAATTCAGGGAGTACCTGTCAACAGCGTGTCGCAACTCCTCGAAGCAGTAAGTCAGCATAGCCCGGGCGAACGAATAAATGTTGTTTTGATTCGCGACGGAAAAACGATGGAAAAAGAAGTGCTCCTGAAAAACCGTGAAAATACCTACGACCTCGTATCTGCACCCAAAAGTGAGGCAATAAGTAAATTAGGCGCCACCTTTGAACCACTCTCTGCCGAAGAAAGTGCCTCTCTGGGCATCGACTACGGGATGAAGATTACAGCACTAAATCGCGGAAAGCTGATGGATCGGGGCATTCGTCAAGGATTTATTATTACCAACATAGACAAAACGCCCGTGCGCTCCATCGACGACATCAAAAACCTGCTGGCCAAAAAGTCGGGCGGCGTCCTAATAGAAGGCGTTTATCCCAACGGACAAAGAGCCTATTACGCCATCGGGCTTTAGACTGATGCGTTTTTCACCAGTGTGAAAAACAAACTTTTTCAAACTTTTTAAACATTGACCGTGCAAGCTGTGTTAGGTAGCTTGCATGGTTAACTTTTTTTTACATTTCATATTATCCTTTTACTTTCGCAATAAAACAAAGGCGTGCATAGTTAAGTATCAGGATTAATTGCGCCATAGCAACAACAAAACCATTATTTATCGGGATAGCTTTAACTTAATTTTTAAGGAATTTTTTAATGAGACAGCTAAAGATCACCAAGTCGATTACTAATCGCGAAACTGCATCTCTGGACAAGTACCTGCAGGACATAGGCAAAGAAGAACTCATTACTGCCGAGGAGGAGGTACAACTGGCACAGCGCATCAAGCAGGGCGACCAGATGGCATTGGAAAAACTTACCAAAGCCAATTTGCGTTTTGTGGTGTCGGTAGCCAAACAGTACCAAAACCAGGGACTTAGTTTGCCTGATCTTATCAACGAAGGAAACCTGGGTCTGATCAAAGCCGCACAGCGTTTTGACGAAACCAGAGGTTTTAAATTTATTTCCTATGCCGTATGGTGGATTCGTCAGTCGATTTTACAGGCGCTGGCAGAGCAATCACGTATTGTTCGTTTGCCGCTCAACCAGGTAGGATCGCTCAACCGCATCCGCAAGGAATCATCAAAACTCGAACAGAAGTTTGAACGTCCCCCTTCGGCCGACGAAATTGCCGAATCATTGGATTTGCCGGAAAGCAAAATTGAGTCGGTGCTCAAAATCACCACCCGAACCGTTTCTATGGATGCTCCATTGACACAGGACGAAGATATGAGCCTGCTCGATGTGTATATTTCCGAAGACAGCCCGCACACCGACAAAGATCTTATGAAGGAGTCGCTTGCCAAAGAAATTCAACGCTCACTGGCTACACTCACCAAAAAAGAACGCGACGTCATCAACCTTTTTTACGGCATTGGTATGAACCACGGCCTGACACTCGACGAAATCGCAATGAAATTTGACCTCACCCGCGAGCGTGTCCGTCAAATCAAAGAAAAGGCCATCAGACGCCTTAAACATAATTCACGTAGCAAACTTCTCAAAGCCTATTTAGGCCAATAGTTGATAAAGTATCAGAAGAAATTCGAGACCTGCCCCATTTGTGGCAGGTCTTTTTTTTTTGAAAAAAGTGTAACAAACCTTTTTTTAATGTGTCATACAAGCAACTAACTGATGAAATTGGAACCAGCACAGATACAACATGCCAGTGTGATAGAAGCTTGCAAACTGCACGACCGAAAGGCACAGGAGCGCATTTACGATCTTTACTCCCGTGCCATGTACAATGCAAGTTTACGAATTGTGGCTGATGCTGCTCAAGCCGAAGACATCATGCACGACGCGTTCATTGAAGCATTTCAAAAAATCGACAACTTCAGAGGCGATGGGGAATTTGGTGGCTGGCTCAAACGAATTGTCATCAACAACTCCATCAACTATCTCCGAAGTAAAAAAGAGATGACCATTATTGATGATCAGCATCAGGAGCTGGCCGATCCGGACACAGAAGAGGAAGTAATCACCGAAAACCTTTTTTGCCGGCTTGAGGAAATCCACCAGGCGATGTACAAACTCAACGATGCGTATCGGGGTATTTTATCGCTCCATCTCATCGAAGGATACGATCATCAGGAAATAGCCGAGGTGTTGCAAATATCGTATGGCAATGTGCGCGCACGTTATTCGCGGGCCAAACAAAAGCTGTTGCAGATTATCATGCGCAGCCGTGATGAATAAAAGAAGGTGATAATTTTAAATTTTTAAAACTTAAAAGAAATGTCATTTCTGGAAAAGAAAATACGCGAAAACAAAGATTTTTTTGATGACCAGCCACTGCCAGCCGGTCATCGCGATCGTTTTCTCGCCAAACTCGAAAGTGCCGGCCAAAAAGATTCCAAAAGGATTCATTGGCCAGTCATAATCCGAATTGCTGCGGTGCTGCTCATCTTGGTTTCTTCATTTTTTGTTTTCAAAAACATCTCTTTCGAGCACTTTGGCGGGGCAATGCTTGAAGGCGTTACCATGATTACGTTTCCTGAGGAGATCGAAAATGTTTTCAGCTATTACGATCGAATCGCGCAGCAGAAAGTCGAAAAAATTGAGCAGAAAGCCCCAAACGAAGAAGAGGCAATTCGCGTAAAAGCGCTGGCCGAAAAGCAACTTCAATCGCTCGATGCCAGCCTGGCCAAAATTGAAAAAGAATACATGAAAAATCCTGGCAACGAAAAGCTCAAAGATGCATTGATAAACAATAAACGACAAAAAGAACGGATCATGGAAACTATCCTCACGCAACTCGGCCAGGCCGAGGTAATTCAAAAAAGTCCGGCAGGGAATTTATCAGAATAAAAAAATGATGATATGAAAACAACTTTTAATAAACTATTGCTGATTCTGCTTCTTATGGCTGGCTTGACAGCTAGTGCTGCAGATTTTGAGAAAGTTCTTGCCGACAAGAAATATGATATTGATAAAAATGCCCTGCTTTCTATCAATCACAAATATGGAATGATCACCTGCAAAAACTGGGATCAGCAAGTGATTGCTGTCAAGATCACCGCTGAGGTGGACGCTCCCTCGCGCGAAGCCGCCGAAAAAATCTTTGCCCGTATAGATTACGATCTTTCGGGCACCCGCAGCAAAGTAAATCTTGAAAGCCGCAATAGCGGTGATCTTACAAAAGGCAAAAACAATAAACTGACTGTCCGTGTTGAAGTGATGATGCCGGAGGCGGTGCGGCTGAATGTCCGCAACCAGTTTGGCAACTGTTACATCGGCAAGGTGAGCGGTGACAGTGAGGTACGCATTGCGTACGGCTCGTTGGAAATTGCTGCATTGAAAAATGAAGCTAATCAGGTGGGGATCGAATTTGGCGAGGGGCGCATCGAATATATCCGCAAAGGTGAGGTTGAGGTTTCCTATTCGCCGCTCACCATTGGTGAGAGTAGTATTTTGTCGGTAGCGTCGGATTATTCCGATGTGAAAATTGGAAAGGTGTCGCAAATCGAGATAGAATCGGAGGGGGGCAGCGTGCAAATTGGCGAGGTGGACGCGGCAGTGGTGTCGGCAAAATTCTCCGAATGTTTCATCAAAAAGCTTGGTCATAGCCTGCGTGCCGAATCGGAGTATGGCGCGCTGATACTTTCGGAGGTGTCGCCCCAATTTGAGCTGGTAGAAATAGTAAACGCATTCGGTTCTGTAGGTGTAAATTTTGAAAGCAGCGCCAGCTTTAGGTTCGAAACCGAGGTGGAGATGGGTACAATAGACTTTAAAGACTTTCCGGAACCACGCTTTAAATTCTCCAGCCTCGAAAACTTCTTGACAGGAAGCAGCTATTCCGGCACCACAGGTCCCAACCCGCAAAGAGCTTCGGTTTCCATCGTGAGTTCCTATGGCAGCGTAACTTTGGGTTTTAAATAAAAAAGGAATTTTTAAATATTAAAATAATAAAAGTAGAAATTATGAAAAAGGTACAAATGAATTTTCTGATGAGTTTATTAATCGGAAGTCTGCTTCTGATAACGCATGGTGTAAATGCTCAATTTGGCACGAGTGCACGTGGCAACGGTAAAGTAGTTAGTAACGAACGGACGGTGGGCGATTTTACGGCCATTTCCATCAACTCTTCTGCCGATGTAAAATTAACGCAGGGAAAGAAAACGAAAGTGGTTGTTAAAACCGACGAGAACATTCAACAAAATGTCACTACCGAAGTCTCGGGAGGCGTGCTCACAATCGATACCAAGGGAAGGTTTACGGCAGTGAAAGAACTGACTGTATATGTGACGGTTGAAAATTTGGAGCGAGTCAGGATCAATGGTTCCGGCGATTTTGACAGTGAAGGAGTGATTCGTGGCAACGAACTGGAGATTCTTATCAACGGCTCGGGCGATGTGGAGATGGATTTGGAAATGAAGAGCGTTGTCACACATATCAACGGATCCGGCGACGTTGAGCTTTCAGGTATCCAGGGAAATCTTGAACTTTTTGTAAACGGCTCCGGCGACTTTGAAGCCGATGGTGTGCGCCTCGACCAGTGCAATATTACGGTGAATGGCTCCGGCAATGTGAAATTAAATGGTAGTGCTAACGATGTTAAATTGAACCAATCTGCCTCAGGCGATATTAATTTGTTTAATCTTAAAGCAAACAACGTAGTTGCCGACAGCCGTGGGTCGGGCGATATGGTGGTCTCAGTGTCTGGTAATTTAAAGGTGTCGCTTCGTGGCTCTGGCGATCTTACCTATTATGGCGAACCCACCTCCATCAGCACTTCGGCCAAAGGCTCGGGCGGCATTTATCACAGATAATTTATTAACCTAACATCAATATTATTATGAAAACAATTTCCTCAGTTTATTTTCTGCTCCTTTTTTCGGTCGCGTTCGCACTTGCCGGATGCGATGGTCTGATAGGCATTGATGGCAACGGCAAGGTGAAATCAGAAGAACACAGCGTCGATTCATTCGTCGAGCTAACGGCAGGCGGCGCTTTCAATATTTATCTCGTTCAAGGCGATACCGAATCCCTGCGTGTGGAAGCCGACGAAAACCTGTTGCCGCTCATCGAAACTACCGTTCGCAGTGGCCGGCTTGTTATCCGGTCGCGCGAAAGCATCGGCAATGCAAAAAAATTAGATGTTTATATTACTTTCCGTGAGCTTACCAGGATAGAAGCTTCAGGCGCCTGTGAAATCAACAGCGACGGAGCGCTTAATTTTGGAAGCCTTGAGCTGAATGGTAGCGGAGCATCAGAGATTGATTTATCGCTGCATGCCAGCGAAATCAGGGGCGAGTATTCCGGTGCTACAGAAGTCGATCTCGAAGGTTCGGCGGATGTTTGTAAATTCCGGCTTTCGGGAGCTTCCGAGCTTGACGCAAAGGAGCTGGTAGCCGCACAGATGACGATAGACCTGAGTGGTGCTTCTGAAGCAGAAGTAAACGTAACGCAGAAGCTTAAAGTAGATGCTTCCGGTGCCTCTTCGGTAGCTTATATTGGCGATCCTGAAGTCGATCAGCGTACGTCGGGCGCCTCATCGGTACGAAAAAAATAGCGGACACAGAAACATTATTTGTCAACGCCAATCCTAAAAAAGGAAACCCAGCCGATAAGCAGGGTTTCCTTTTTCAATTCATATCAATTATGTTTTTTAGCGCAAGCTAAATTCTTTTTCTCATCGCTCATTTCTCCCCTCTACTTTCTCCCTTCTCCCTACTTTACCGCGTCACAATCTCGAAGGTATCTTTAGCAATCATCAGCTCCTCATTGGTGGGGATGATCAGTACCTTAACTTTCGAGTTTTCTCTGGTGAGCACGATTTCTTTTCCACGAACACCTTTGTTCAGTTCCAAATCAAAATCGATCCCCAGGAATTCCAAGCCTTCCATCACATTGGCGCGTGTCAGTGCATCGTTTTCGCCGATGCCACCCGTAAACACCACCACATCCAGGCCTCCCATAGCAGCGGCATAAGCGCCGATATATTTCTTTACGCGATAAGCGTACATTTTGTATGCTTCATGAGCGCGGTGGTTTCCATCTTCTGCGGCCTGTTCTACATCGCGCATGTCGGACGAAATGCCCGAAACGCCGAGGATGCCGCTGAATTTATTCACCAGCGTGTTGGCGGTTTTCAGGTTCATATCCTCTTTATTGATGATATGGAAAAGAGCGCCCACGTCGAGGTCGCCGCAGCGTGTTCCCATCATCACACCTTCTATGGGCGTCATGCCCATGCTGGTGTCGAGCGATTTTCCGTTGAGCACGGCCGTGAGTGAGGCGCCGTTGCCCAGGTGGCAGGTTACGATTTTTGTTTTATTAATATCCAAACCTAAAACCTCGCAAGCGCGTGCCGACACATATTTGTGACTGGTGCCATGAAAGCCGTAGCGGCGGATTTTATGTTTTTCGTAAAGCGAGTAGGGGATGCCGTACAAATAGGAATATTCGGGCATCGTCTGATGGAATGCCGTGTCGAACACACCTGCCTGTGGCACTTTGGGCAGCAGTTGCTGCATTGCATAAATACCTTTGAGGTTAGGCGGGTTGTGCAGCGGGGCAAGGTCAGTCCACTTTTCGAGGGCTGCTATCACGTCGGGCGTAATGGCTACGCTTCCGCTAAATTCTTCCGCACCATGCACCACCCGGTGACCGACGGCTTGTATCTCGTCGAGCGAAGTGAGGCTGCCATATTCTTTGTCGATGAGGATGCCCAGCAAATATTCGATACCAGCCTGGTGGTCGAGGATTTCGCCTTCAACCTTCAACTCTTTTCCGTCGACGCGCTTATGTTTGATGCTTGCTCCCTTGAGTCCAATCTTATCCACCAGCCCTTTGGCCAGCACTTCCTTTTCGGGCATGTTGAAAAGCTGATATTTTATCGAGGAGCTTCCGCAGTTTAAAACGATGATTTTCATTTTATGCTATTTCTGATTATTAACATTCAAATTCAATATTCTTTACTCACTTACCGGCCTAAAGTACGGATGGTGCCGGGTTTTACGGTTTTGATGTCATCCTTCCAATAGTAGAAGCCTTCGCCTACATAGCGTCCGTACATTTTGGCCCGCACCATACGTTTGATGATCGGCGACGGTTTGAAACGCAAATCGCCTTGTTCGCGGTAGAGATTTTCCATCCACTTGAGGATTTTGTCAACGCCGTACTTGTCGGCCATTTCGAAAGGACCAAATGTAAATCCAGTAGCTTCCATCATCACTTCGTCGATGTCGGGAACGGTTGATACGCCTTCCAGCAGCAGGTTGCAGGCTTCGTTGATCATGGTTACAATCATTCGGGTGCTGATGTTGCCCGGCGATTCGCTGCACTCCACCACTTTTTTGCCAATCATTTGGCAGAATTTTTTGACCATTTCAAAGGCTGCGTCGCTGGTACCGGCATGACGTACAACTTCCACGATGTTGATTTTGCTCACCGGGCTCAGGAAGTGCATTCCCACAGAGCGGTCAGGATACCGCAGCGCTGCCGAGAGATCGCTAATCATGAGCGTAGCGGTGTTGGATGTAATTACAGTGTCGCGACCTACCACATTTTCTACATGCTCAAATACCCGCATGCGTTCTTCGATGCTGGTGCCGGGTTTTTTGGAGAGGATAGTTTCGATGATGATGTCGCAGTCGTGCAGGTCTTCGTATTTGGTGGAGCCGATAATACGCTGCATCACAAGTTTTTTCTCACTGCCCGTCATACCCCATTTGTTGATGAGATCGTCGAGGTGATCGCTCATGCTTTTCAGGCTGGCCTTCACAAGCTCTTCCGATAAATCGATAAAGACTACTTCGATGCCTTTCTGGCTCACATGCAGCGCTATTTCCTGCCCGATAGAGCCACAGCCTATCAGCCCAACTTTTTGCAGTATCCCTTTGGGCTGCATCGACTTGTTCAGGCTGAACCGTTCCAGTTTTTCTTCCATTTTTAAAAGTTATAATGATTTTTTATTAATAATCAGGATGTTAATCCTGCGCTAAACACAATTTTTTGATTCGTGGCAAAGGTAGTTAAGAAACATCTGTTGCCCTGACCTCCTATTTGAAAGCGATATAAATTCATGCTTTAACAAACGAAGAATTTGTGGTTGATTATTCTTTGGCAGATAGGCTAAGTAACACAAAGACAGCTATTCATAAAAAAGGCTAAATCATTTATCACCCGAAATCATCCTGAAAAGCCTAAAATGAATCTGTAAAAAAGAAATGTTTTGTAAAGAAGAGGTTTTTGCAACTGCGAAATAGTTATAATTTTGGAAGCTAAATACTTAATTGTTAATCCATTAATAATGTAATAGTTAATAGCCAGCTATGAAAAGAAATCTTCTCTTGTTCCTTTGCTTTTTTTCGTTTGTTACAATTTCTTTCGGACAGGATGCTCCTAAGTTTGGAATCAAATTTTCGGGCTTCGTTAAGAATGACTTTTATTTCGACAGCCGACAAACAGTTTCCATCCGCGACGGGCAGTTCCTGCTTTATCCGGCTGCAAAGGATATCGATCCCAATGGCAACGATATCAATGCACGCAGCAGTTTTAATATCATCAGTATTCAATCGCGGTTGCGGGTCGATATCAAAGGGCCTGATGCTATGGGAGCCAAAACTTCCGGCGCCGTCGAAGGTGAATTTTTCGGCCATGCCGAAGGTGAGATCAACGAGTTCAGGCTACGCCATGCTTATGTAAAACTCGATTGGGAAAATACACAGCTTCTGGTGGGGCAATATTGGCATCCTATGTTTATCGAAACTAGCTTTCCGAACACAATCTCTTTTAACACCGGCGTGCCTTTTCAGCCTTTTTCGCGCAATCCGCAAATCAGGCTTACACAAAAATTCGGAAAAGTTAGTGCCATGTTCACGGCGCTTTCGCAGCGCGACTTTACCAGCACCGGCCCCGATGGTCCCAACACCAAATATCTGCGCAATGCTGTGCTTCCCAACCTGAACCTGCGCGCTGAATATCACACCGCAGGATCCAATGGTAATGAACTTCTGGGCGGAGCTTCGGTTAATTATAAAAAACTGTTACCACGGTTGGATACCCCAAACGGGTACAAAACCAACGAGACGGTGAGCAGTGTTTCCTGGACGGTTTATATGAAATATGTCATGCCTTTCATCGAATTAAAAGCCGGATTTACCCGCGCTCAGGATGCCTATGATCTGATGATGATCGGCGGTTATTCTATTCATGCGTTAACCGATGCCGCCGAAGAACAATTCGACTATACTCCCTACAAAACCACCGCTGTGTGGGGCGACTTTGAAACACGTGGCGCCAGGTGGAAAGCTGGTTTGTTTGTGGGCTACACCAAAAATCTGGGCGCCACCGAAGATATCGCCGGCCTCCCTTATGTTCGTGGCACCGATATCAACTATGTTTATCGCATTTCGCCGCGTCTGATTTTCAACAGCGGTAAGTTTCGCTTTGCACCCGAAGTAGAATACACTGTGGCGGCTTACATGAAAACGGATGTCAATGAACCCGGCATGGATGCTAAAGGTAAAATAACCAATTCTGAAGAGATTGGAAACCTCCGCCTGCTGCTGGGAGTCTATTATTTCTTTTAAAAGCTGATCCTGTTTTTTTAAGCTCAGATAGAACTATTTTAATATTTATACACAAGAACTATGACAAACAAAATTTCCAGCCTGGCCGAATATTTCGAACACTACCAGGAAAGCGTTGCCAACCCCGAAGGCTTCTGGTCGAAGATTGCCGAGAGCCATTACTGGCGAAAAAAATATGATCAAGTGCTCGATTGGTATTTCGAAGGCAAAGACGCGCCGTATGTCAATTGGTTTGTGAATGGCAAGCTCAACATCACCGAAAATATCTTCGAGCGTCATCTCTTTCAGCGCATGGATCAGCCGGCTATTATTTGGGAGCCTAACGATCCCAAAGAAGCGTCGGTGACTTACACCTACGGCCAACTTTTCGAAAAAGTGAATCAGTTTGCCAATGCGCTCAAAAAGTTGGGTGTCAAAAAAGGCGATCGTGTAGCGATCTACCTGCCGATGATTCCCGAACTGGCCATCGCCATGCTTGCCTGTGCCCGCATCGGAGCTATCCATAGCATTGTATTTGCCGGCTTCTCGGCCAATGCGCTGTTTGACCGTATCATCGATGCCAGTTGTAATCTGGTGATCACTTCCGACGGAGCATTTCGCGGCGCCAGGAGTATTTCGCTCAAAGATATCGTGGACGAAGCGGTGAGCAATAGCCCATCCATAAAAAATATGATTGTTTTTAAAAGAACCGGCGAAAATGTAGAGATGAAAGAAGGCCGCGACATCTGGTGGCACGATCTGATAAAAGGAGTTAGCACCGAAAATGTTGCTGAGGTGATGGATTCGGATGATATGCTATTTATTCTCTACACCTCCGGTTCTACCGGTAAACCCAAAGGCGTGGTACACACCATTGGCGGTTACATGGTCTTTGCCGAATATACTTTCAAAAATGTGTTTCAATACAGCGACGGCGACATCTATTGGTGTACTGCGGATATCGGCTGGGTCACCGGTCATTCTTACATCGTCTATGGTCCGCTGCTGACGGGCGCTACCACCATTATGTTTGAGGGCGTCCCTACCTGGCCCGATGCCGGCCGTTTCTGGGAGATAGTTGCTAAATACAAAGTCAATCAGTTTTACACCGCACCCACTGCTATCCGCGCTTTGCTGGCGCAAGGCGATGCGTTTGTGAATAAACACGACCTCAGCTCACTCAAAGTGCTGGGCACCGTTGGCGAACCCATCAACGAGGAAGCCTGGCGCTGGTATCACGATGTGGTGGGCGAGGGACGCTGTCCGGTGGTTGACACCTGGTGGCAAACCGAAACCGGTGGCATTATGATCTCGCCGCTGGCAGGCATCACACCTACCAAGCCTTCCTTTGCTACGCTGCCGCTGCCGGGAGTGCAACCCATCCTGGTCGATAACGAAGGCAAAGAGTTGAAAGGAAATGGGGTGGAAGGAATTTTGTGCATAAAGTTTCCGTGGCCTGGCATATTACGCACTACGTATGGCGATCATCAGCGCTGTTACCAGACCTATTTTTCGAGTTATAAAGGACTTTATCTCACTGGTGATGGCGCCAAGCGCGACGAAGAAGGTTACTATCGTATCATAGGACGCATCGACGATGTTATCAATGTTTCAGGACACCGCCTTGGTACTGCCGAAGTGGAAGACGCCATCAACCAGCATCCCAAAGTCAATGAGTCGGCGGTGGTTGGCTATCCACACGATATGAAAGGCCAGGGTATTTATGCTTACGTTACCTGCGATGAACTGTCGGATCGTGAGATGAAGACCATCGAAGAAGAAATTCGCGACACCGTTAACAAAATGATCGGGCCTATTGCCAAGCCCGACATGATTCAGATTGTGAGCGGACTTCCTAAAACGCGTTCCGGAAAAATTATGCGTCGCATCCTGCGCAAAATCGGCGAGGGCGATGCGACCAGTCTGGGCGACACTTCCACTTTACTCGATCCCGGTGTAGTCGAACAAATCATTCAGGGCGCCAAGGTTCAGGTGAAAAGGTAGCTTATTTTGAATCCTTACTTTCCTGAAAAGGAAATCATATGAAAAGTTGAAACATTTGAAAAAGTATATGTTTTCATTGATGTCCTTTCCGAATTCCCTGAAATTGGGACGGTAGAAAATCTAACCAAAGGTATTCGGGGCTTTACCATTATTCTACTTGATTTTTTTGATAACCGACAACATCCTGCCAGGAAAAGGTTTTGACAGAGTGGAATTTGAATACTTACAATCAGAAAAGTGGCAATATCTACCTAACTTTCGAGAGCACCACCTTCCCAACAGAAACATTTCTTTGCCCCTGGCTGATTTTTACAAAATAAATCCCATGTTCGAGATGTCTTAAGTCAAGCTCTACAATTTGGGAAGAAGAATTTTCAGTTATCCGATAGATAATACGTCCGGCAACGTCCATCATTTCAATTTCGACAGGCGTGTTATTTTGTTCATTTAGTTTGATAAAAACAACGCCATTGCTGGGATTGGGGAAAATAGTGAGGTTATTCGCAGGCTTTGCTGTTTCTGTAATCGCTGTAATTCCTCCCAATGCAAGCACCCCCATGTTTTCGGGGTCGAGCCAAGGTTGGAGCTGATGTTCAGGTAATGAATCGCCTTTATCCCACGAGTAGGAAAATTTTCCGTAATAGTCGGGAGAGGATGCCTGCGCGCAACTGGCGGTTCCTCCCGTGAGCTGCCCCACGATGAGTCCGTCGGGATTGAAGATGGGGCTGCCCGAAGAGCCACCTTCAGTAACGCCCCAGTTGGTGGACGTTTGTGCCCAGGTTACGCGCCAGTGTGTTCCGGGAGTCGAGCCCCAGTTGTCGGATATTAAGGGCTGGGTATAAGTTGAAATTTTCTTGATGTCGCCTTGCGGATGATGAATCGTAACTCCTTGTGTGGATGGCGACCCTTCAGCACTCCAGCCATTATAATAAGGATCGTAATCATCGGGCACCGTTTCATTGAGCAGCAGCAGTTTGAAATCTGATTTTATTCCTGCGCCCCCCGCTGAGGCTACTTTGGTAGCGCCGATTATTGTGTAAAAACGGAAGGCGCTGTCGGAAGTTGGGTTTTCGCAGTCGGGCGATTGGTATTTGAAATAAAATACCCATTGATCCATATCGGTTTGCGAAGCGATGGGCCCGCAGTGGTCGGCGGTGAGCAACCAGGGCGTATGATCGAGAAGCGTGTTGTTGAGCAGCGAGCCACTGCACCATACCGAGCTGGTGCCCTGCTTCACGATGATGCGCGTAACGCCTCTGGCCTGCTGTTGCCATTGTTCTCCTTCGGGACAAGCCACATTAACCTCGCAAGCACCGGAGCCGCCAAAGCCACGGGTTCCATAAATGGTTTCGGCGGTACGATAGACATATCCCACCTCCGTGATGACAATGTTTGGACGTTCCGAGATTCCGGCTGGCTGATAATATTCAAGAATCGTTGTGGCGCCATAAATCATTTGTGTGGCAAAGGCGCCGCCATTGCGGTTGTTGGCATTGGTGAATGCGCCGGCAATCTGCATTTGCTGGTCGTCATAAAGAAACAGATTCCCTCCCGTTGGTATTTCAAAATTGCTGTAATACATGATCAAAGCCTGCGCGCCATCGCTTTTTATTGCCAGACGGCAAATTTGAGAACCATCAGCAAACTGTTGCCATAGTCCCTCTTTTGCCAGGTCGGCGTGCGTAGGTTGATTTTGCGCAAAGCGCATGGCAATGCCGTATTTGTCGGTAAAGGCGTCTTCGCGCAATAGCTGCTCTGTGTCGGGAGCTGTAATGGTAATAGTTGGAACAGAGTGGCTGTCCAGGTTTTTAAGGCGACTCACCGGAGTTCCGGGGACGCTGATTTGTGCGGCTACCGGAGTGAGTGAAAAAATTAAAACTATCAACAGGGAATAGAAAAAATGGATACGGGAAGTTTTCAAGATGTAGTTTGTTTTTCGGATTTATCGAACAAAAATATTAATTTTTCCATAGCGCTGCCGGCGCATATCTTTATCTGCAAAAGTTTCGGGTTGTTAATTGAATTATTCTACTTTTGGCCACTCAAAATTTTTTTTCAAAATTTTATAAAAAAAACTATGGAACAAATCAGGAACTCGCTACGTGAATCGAAAACGGCCAGATGGATCGCATTGATTCTCATCTCATCAACAATGTTTTTTGCCTATTTCTTTGTTGATGTTGCCGCACCACTCCAACATCTCTTCGAGGTAAATTACCAATGGTCACCCGACGTGTTTGGCATGTTGGGCGGATCGGAATTCTTTCTTAATGTTTTCGCTTTCTTCCTCATTTTTTCGGGGATCATACTCGATAAGATGGGCATCCGTTTTACGCTCATCACTTCCGGGCTAACGATGCTAATTGGCGGAAGCCTAAAGTATTATGCATTGTCAGATGCTTTTACCGGCACTGCTATGGCCGAATTCCTTAGCTCCTTTCTTGTATATATTCCGGCAACGGCAAAACTGGCTTTCTTAGGTTTTGCAATCTTTGGCGTGGGTGTGGAAATGGCTGGTATTACGGTTTCCAAAACCATCGTAAAATGGTTCAAGGGTAAAGAGCTGGCGTTGGCAATGGGATTGGAAATGGCTGTTGCCCGCTTGGGCGTTTTTGCTGTATTCCGCTTGTCACCAATCTTTGCCGAGAGTGGTGGCGTATCTTCATCCGTATTGTGGGGTGTTGGCTTCCTGATGATTGGTTTGCTTACCTTCCTGATTTATACAATTATGGATCTCAAGCTCGACCGTCAAATGGGCGCTATGGCTGATGAGCTGGTAGAACCTGAAGAAGAATTTAAAATCTCTGATATTGGTAAACTACTTTCTAATCCCGGTTTTATGACGATTGCCGGTTTATGTGTGCTGTTTTATTCAGCCATTTTCCCTTTTCAGAAATTTGCTACTGACATGCTTGCTTCCAAGCTTGATGTGGATATAAAAGATGCCGCCGCGTATTTTTCGTGGTTTCCCATCGGCGCTATGGTGCTCACGCCATTCATCGGCCTATTCCTCGACCTCCGGGGCAAGGGAGCAACCATGATGCTTTATGGTGCCATTCTGTTGATGATTTCCCACCTGATCTTTGCATTGGTTCCGGCCGAATCATTTAATACAACCATTGCCATTCTTACTATTGTAATTCTTGGTGTGGCTTTCTCGCTGGTTCCGGCCTCCATGTGGCCTTCCATTCCTAAGATTGTCGAAGACCGCTACCTGGGTTCGGCCTATGGTCTCACTTTCTGGATTCAGAATATCGGATTGCTGGCAGTACCTATTCTTATCGGATGGTCAATCAGTGCTGCAAATCCGGGTGTTACCGAACAAATACAGGCCGGCGTGGTGGGTGCAAAATATGACTATATGATTCCGGAGCTGATCTTTGCCGGCTTTGGCTTCCTGGCCATTCTGCTGGCGCTGCTGCTCAAGCATGTCAATAAGAAGCACAACTACGGACTCGACGAACCCAATAAGAAGAAAAAGGTTGACGATGTGTTGATCTAAAAAATACGCTTAAAAAGAAAGGTGCCAAAGCGCACCTTTTTTTTTGGTTACCCGGGAAGCCATTTCTCTTTTTTATTAATAAAAAAGCTACTTGTGAATAAACTGAAAAGAACCATGAAAGATTCTGCCGTCAGCCGCTGGGGCATCCTGCTGCTGGTGGCCTCGGTACAGGCAGCCAATTATTATTTCTACGATGCCATCTCGCCGCTCAAGCGCACGCTCGAAACGGAGTTTGGATTTTCTTCTTCCGACTTCGGCCTGTTCGTTTCATTTTATTCCATTCCCAACACGTTTTTATTAATGGCGGTTTTGGGTGGGATTATTCTCGACCGACTGGGAATACGCCGCACCGGCACGCTGTTTATCGGCATGATGGCCATCGGCGGATTTATTACCGCTTACGGTGCCAGCGCGACGTATCGCTCGGGAGGGCCTTTTTATGATTTGATGACCTCTTTCTGGCCGGGCTATTCGCCTGAACTCAAAATGATGCTGGTTGGACGGTTCTTTTTTGGGCTTGGCGCCGAAACCAGTATTGTGGTTATCAGCAAAATCATTGTAAAATGGTTTAAGGGCAAAGAACTGGCGCTGGCATTCGGAACCAAGATCGGGATAGCGCGGCTCGGGTCGTTTGCAGCGTTTTATTTTTCACCCATCATCAAAGATGCCGCCGACCCGTGGACTTTGGCCATCTGGTTTGCCGCCATGCTTTTGGGCATAGCGCTGCTCGCTTTTCTGGTGTATGTAATGTTCGATTTAAAACTTGATCGTCAAACGCAAACTAAAGTAGAACTTCTCAAAGCCGATGATCGGTTTAGTTGGGCTGATCTTAAAAAGATGCTCACCAACCCGTCGTTCATTTATGTCTCGTTGCTTTGTGTAACCTTCTATTCAGCGGTCTTTCCGTTTCAGTCGTTTTCGGCTGATTTCTTTCTTAATAAGTTTAGTCTGAGTGAGCAGGAAAGTGGTAAAATAGCTTCATACCTTAGTCTGGGTACGTTGGTTTTTACTCCGTTTTTTGGCTTCCTTGTCGATCGTATCGGGCGCAGTGCCACGCTGATGGTCTTTGGCTCGTTGCTGCTGGTGATCATTCATCTCGTGTTTGCACTTACGACCATTAATCCGGTGATTCCGATGATATTTCTGGGCATCACTTTCTCGTTGGTTCCGGCAGCCATGTGGCCGGCTGTTGCCAAAATCGTCGACGAACGCCGGATAGGAACTGCTTATGGCGCAATGTTTTCAATACAGAATCTTGGACTGTGGGTTTTCCCGTTGCTCATCGGCATTGTGCTCGACCGCACCAACTCCGGAATTACGGAAACTGTGAAAGCTTCCGGCAATTACACCTATGATTATACCTGGGCAATTTTGATGTTGGCCGGCCTGGGAGTCCTGGGATTGATATTCGCTTTGCTGCTAAAGTGCGAAGACAAGAAATCTGGCTATGGATTGGAGTTACCCTCCAATACAAAGGTGTAACTGATTCAGACAAGGAGATGTATTCAGCCAAATTAGAGAAAAAGAATATCGAATTTTGAATCTTGAAATTAACTCTCAACCATAGACTTTC
>CAZTCX010000004.1:23775-54626 GCA_964612515.1 uncultured Lentimicrobiaceae bacterium
AGAAAAAGAATATCGAATTTTGAATCTTGAAATTAACTCTCAACCATAGACTTTCGAGCGTCCGAAGGACCTCGAAACGTCCAAAACAAATAAATCTTCCTATTAAGTTTTCCCCATTGGATGGAATTTTTCGACGGTCTCACGCAGAAACTTACGGTCGAGATGGGTGTAGATTTCGGTGGTAAGAATGGATTCGTGCCCCAGCATTTCCTGCACAGCACGTAGATCTGCGCCGCCTTCCACCAGATGAGTGGCAAAAGAATGTCGCATGGAGTGCGGATGGATATTTTTATGGATGCCAGCCTTTTCTGCCAAAGATTTTACGATATAAAATATCATGACGCGTGTAAGTTTTTTGCCGGAATTATTCAGGAACACATAATCCTCATGATTTTTTTGCGGGACGATATGGCAGCGGCTGTAGGTGACGTATCTCTCCAATTGATCCATTGCTGGTTTGCCAATGGGAACCCATCGCTGCTTATTGCCCTTGCCGGTGATGAGGACAAATCCCAGATCGAAGTGCAACTGATGAAGCGTGAGATTTACCAATTCCGAAACGCGCAGTCCGCAGCCATAAAGTACCTCGATGATGGTGCGGTTGCGTTCACCTTGTGGCTTCGACATATCGATGGCATCAAGCATCTGAATGATCTCATCAAAGCTGAGCACTTCCGGCAATGAGCGTCCTATGCGCGGTGTTTCCACAAGGCTGGCAGGGTCATGATCCATCACGTCTTCGGCAAGCATGTATTTATAAAATGCCCGTACGCCCGAAATGGTACGGGCTACTGTGGATGCCGAGCGATTGTTGTTGCTCATCCATCCTGCAAAATCCTGAAGCTGCGTGGCGGTAATTTTGGCTGGATCACTGGTTGTTCCGGGTTGCTGTTCGATATAGCTCCGAAACTTGTTGATATCGCGTTGGTAGGCGCTAAGCGTGTTTGCCGAAACAGATTTCTCCAGTTTCAGATACATCATAAAGCCTTTGATATAAACGTCCCAGTTCATTTTTAGAAATACCTATTTTTTTATAAAAATGCTGCTATCACCGGATTTGCAGCAAAACAATTACCTTTCAAATTTATCACGGCAAAATTATTCAAATAAAAGTGAAGCGACGATGACGATACAAACAACGTTGGTGCTCATTGTTCCCTTCTCCTAATATATCTTACCTTCCGGTGACCAGGAAATCGCCAGAGTTGAAACGTATCCAGGGGCCTACTAAAAAGGTTATAATCCGGCATGAGTCGCATTATTAAACAAAAAAAGCTGATCTCTTTGTTGAGGTCAGCTTTTTTATTTTGGATTCAAATCGCTTATGCTTTCGAATATTCAAACTGATTGGATTCCGGGTTTTTCGCGCGGAGCAACAAACCATCTTTGGCAAGTTTGGCAAGTGTTCCCGAAAGATCGGTGCTTTTGTAGTCGTAGTTATAAACGTTCTTGCAGTAGTCAACCACGTCGCCAATGGTACGTTTGTCCACGAAGAAGTTGTTATCGACCAGTTGCTTCAATATCAGGCTTGGTCCCGGACGATCAGTTGATCTCTTGCGCGACTTTTTAACCGGAGCTACTATGTCAGTCTTTACCTTTGGTGGACGACCTGGGCGTCTTTTCACCACAACGGGTGCTTCTTTTTCTGCAGCAGGTGCTGCTTCTGTTTTTTCCGGAGCAGCTTTTGCCACTCTGGTTTTTCTCTCTTTAACAGGCGCTTCTGTAGGTTCAAAGCCAGTGCCGTTAAAAACCAAATCGATGAGCTTTAATTGTACGGCTTCCGATTGGAACTGGTTAATAACTTTAGCAAGTTCCTTTAGTTGCTCGACAGTGTTGTTGAAATCTCGCATCATTTTTCGATTGTTTTTTGAAATGTGTGTTAATACTAAATCTGTTTTATTGTAAAAATATCCGTTTTTCTTCGTTGATTATCATCACAACTTTTTTGAATGCTGCAAATATAAATCTTATTTATATGGCAAAGTTTTTAAAACATTAATTCAACGTACTTTGATGCCGGTATATTTTATCTAAATCAATCTTCTTTATTGATATCCTAATGAAATCAGGGTGTGGCGTGATTTTTTTGTCAAAAAATCTGTCAGACATTGTAATGAGAACCAGCCGGATTGCTATATTCCTTTCTGACCAAAATTATAAAAGTTGTAACTTTTCGTGAGGCCATTCGTTTTAGGATGTATGTTACAACAAAACGCAGTAGTTGAATGACGGTAAAAGAGTACAATCATGCGGTGGATCAGTTTTCTGATGGCATTTTTCGATTTGTCGTCAGGAGCATTCCCGACGAGGATGCTGCAAAGGATATTGTGCAGGAGTCGTATGTGCGGCTGTGGGACAAGCATGACGAGGTCGATTTTGAGAAATGTAAATCGTATCTCTTTACCACCGCATACCATTTGATTGTAGATATGGTGAGAAAAGATAAACATAAGCAGATGTATCTCGAAAGCCAGGCCAGGGAACCGAAGAGTTTTGAAGAGTTTACCGACCTGAAGCAGGTGCTCATCGAAGCACTCGGACGATTGCCTGAAATACAGCGTACGGTGGTGATGCTGCGCGATTATGAAGGATATTCGTATGAGGAGATTGGTGAGATAACCCGCCTCAACGAATCGCAGGTGAAGGTGTACATTTACAGGGCACGCAAGGCGCTGAAGGCCTATATTGTAAATGTTGATGTGGTGATTTAAAAAAAAGCAGCTATGGAGATCAATCGAAATAATTACCAGGCATGGTTTCTCGACTATAAGGAGAATACTCTTGATGCTAAACAGCAACAAATGCTGGTTGCTTTTTTGCAAAATCACGCTGATTTACAAGATGAATTTTTGGATTTTAATGAGGATCGCCTCCTCACGCTCACCCCTGACGATGCCTTGGTTTTTCTGCCGAAACAAAAACTGAAAAAATTAGAAATAGTTCCTTTTGGAAATATTGGCCAGGATAACTATGACGACTTTATTATTGCGCATCTCGAACACGATCTCGACGAAAACCAACAGTCAGAGTTTGCTTCTTTTATTGCACTCAATCCTGCTGTCGAAAATGAAATAGCTCTTTACAAACGTACCTTTCTTGATACCGGCGATCGGGTTGTTTTTCCCGCCAAACTTCAAATAAAAAAATCTGTTTCGCTGGTGCCCCCACGCCGGTATTTAGTGGCGGTGCTCTCCATTGCCGCCTTGTTGATTTTGGTTTTGATGATTACCAATAATTTGGTACGCCAATCCACTGAAGATTCGCGAAAGTCGGCCAGTCAGGAAATGGTTTTGCAGCCATTGCCTCCTCAGGAAATCCCTGAAGTTCTTTCAGATAATTTGGCAGATAATGTTACCAATAAAACAGATATCGCTTTCGCTAAAAGCGAGAACACACGGGTTTCGAAGCGTATTGATAATTCCAATAAACAGACTTTAAAAAAGAAATCAGCTTCACCGGCCAGAGGAAATCTGCCGCCGCCTGCGCCAATCGAAGCCCGGCAACAATTGGATTTAGAGCCACAGCTTGCAGCAAATACAACAATTGGCTATCGCACGGAAGTGAGCGAAACTTTCCGATATATGCTGCTTCGCGATTCACGCACATTGCAACCGGAACCACCGAAAGGAACTTTGGCGCGCGTAGTTGGAAATCTTACCGGAAAACTTATAGGCAATTCTGATGGACAGCAGGAGAAGCCGTTGCTTACCACGCTGACCCAAAACAGCAAGCAACTTTTGATGGATTTAAAAGAAGATATGCCGCTGCTCGATGCTGCCACACAGACTGATCCGCGGGATAACTATTTTGCCCTAAGCGAAAACTTCAGCATCCGCATTCGCAAAGCACCCAAAAACGAACAGTAGCTGAAAACTCCTTTTCTGAAAAGAAGAAGAATATCAATTTTGAATTAAAACACCGTCCTGGCGCAAAGCATTTTTTTTCTGCGCCACGCACCATGCGCCACGCGCCATGCTCCTTGCATTTACTTCATCGCTTTCATCATCGCATCTACCAGCGCAGAGGCGCCCTGATATACTTGTCTGATGTTGGCTTCGAGCATGTAGCACGGCGTAGTAAAAAGGTTGTGATCATCATCGTAAACTACTTCGCCGTGCGTCGTTTCCAGATGCTGGCTACCCATTTTTTCTACAGCATCGATGGTCTCATCGTCGTCACCTATGGTGATGGTCACCTTGCCCAGAACTTTACTTAGCAGCACCGGCGCAATACACAAAGCTCCGATGGGCTTTTTCTGGTCGTGCATTGCATTTATGGCTTCGGATACCTGAGGGTTTACTGAGCAATCAGAACCTTTGAAGGCAAAGTTGCACAGGTTTTTGGCCACTCCAAAGCCACCGGGAAGAATGAGTGCATCAAAATCATCAGCCGAAAAATCGTCCAGGCTTTTAATCTTTCCGCGCCCAATCCGTGCCGATTCCACCAGCACATTCCGTTTCTCTTTCATCTCTTCGCCGGTAAGGTGATTCACTACATGGTGCTGTTCCACGTCGGGTGCAAAAAGTTGATAATTGCCGCCTTGTTGCATGATGGCAAGCATTGAAAGGGTAGCCTCATGGATTTCGGAGCCATCGAAAACGCCGCTACCAGCGAGAATCATTGCGAATTTTTTCATTGGGTCGTATTTTAATGTTTCTATTTTAATAAAAAAACCATTTCTATAAAATCTTGTTAGAGTAGGCAAATTTAAGAAAATATGTCGAACAAAACCATTTTAATTACTGGTGCCACCGATGGCATTGGCAAACAGACGGCAACGGAGCTGTACAAAAGTGGACATCACATCATTGTGCATGGCCGCACGATAGCTTCGGCGGAGAAGACCGCCAAAGAAATTTCCAGGTTGGGTGGCAATGACAAAATAGATACTGTGGCGGCCGATTTTGGCGATCTGGCTCAGGTGAAGGAAATGGCGTATGAGATTTTGAAAAAATATGACAAGCTGGACGTATTAATCAACAATGCCGGCATTTATCAAAAAAACTTTCAACGCAGTGCGCAAGGTTTCGAGTTGACTTTTGCTGTGAATCATCTGGCGCATTTTGTACTCACGTTGCATTTGTTGCCGCTCATTATTTCCGCACAAAAAGGGCAGATTATTAATGTTGCCTCCATGGCGCACGCTTCCTCCCTCAACCTCGATCACATCAACGATCCGCAATATTTCGAAGCCCATGAAGCCTATGCCGAATCCAAGCTTTGTAATTTGCTTTTTAGCAATTATCTGGCGCACGAAGCTGCCGGTCTTTTTACGGTTAATGCTTTGCATCCCGGCGTTATTAATACCAAGTTGCTTGCGAAGGGTTTTGGCATGCACGGCGCCAGTTTAGAGCAGGGTGCCGAAACCTCTGTTTTCCTGGCGTTGGCAAAGGAGGTTGAAAATATTACCGGAGGCTATTTTGTTAATAAAAAACCCCGCCATCCTGCCAAAACAGCTAATGATGAAAAGATGCAAAAAGAACTTTGGAAGCAAAGCCTGGAAATGGCGCGGTCATTTCTGCCATCTCCCGAAAAGCATCCGCTCATCCAATCACTACTGCAGACAGATTAATACCCAAAAACTGTCTATGTTTTCTGTTTTTAATTTGACATTAAATTTAATTTATAAAACCAGGATTTCACCAAGCCAGCGTGTCGTCATTAAATATGCTTTTCGCAATTTTTGCGTTAGCAGATGAAATACTAATTTTGCAACTCGATTTTTAACTTTTTAATCATAAAACGCTCAATGAAAAATACTGCCTTATTCTTTTTGATTTTATTTGGTTTTACCTTTCAAATCAGCGCGCAGAAAACTGCCATTACCGCTGCCGAGATACAAAATCATATCAATTTTCTTGCTTCCGACGATCTTATGGGACGCCAGCCCGGCACTCCCGGCGACGCCGAAGCGGCTGCATACATTCGCGACCAAATGAAGGCTGCCGGCCTGCAACTGATGGGAGAAAATGGTTTTCAGGATTTTGATCTGGTGACCGACGTTACACTCGGTCACAGCAACCGGCTGAGCATTGGGATCGATGTGTATCGGGTAGAAAAAGATTTCATGCCTTTGCCATTCACTTCCAACGCTGCCTTGTCCGCAACGGCTGCTTTTGTTGGATACGGATTCGAGATCGACAGCATCAAATGGAACGACTATGCCGGAGTTGATGTAAAAGGCAAATGGGCGATCATATTACGCGGTGCGCCGGCCATCGAAGGCTGGGACAACGTGTTTCAGGGCAATGTCGGCGAACGAATTAAAGTGCTGACAGCCCGCGACAAAGGCGCCACAGGCGTAATTTTTGTAAATGGCGCTGAATTCGATAAAGACGACCAGTTGCTGCGCCTGACCTACGACAAAAGTACCGCCACTGCCGGCATCCCTGTGTTGCAGCTAAAGCGCAGCATTATCGACAATATCATGATTCCAGTGGCTGACTCGGTGGCTGTAATCGAGCGAAAGATAAAAGAGCAAAAATCACCTATAGTTTATAATTTGCCTGTTTCAATTTCGGCCAAGGTCGAAGTGAACCAAAAAGTGGCTACCACGCACAATGTTGTGGGCTGGCTCGAAGGAACCAACCCGACGCTGAAAAATGAATTTGTAGTACTCGGAGCGCATTACGATCACCTTGGAATGGGCGGCCCCGGCTCCGGTTCGCGTGCCATCGACACGGTGGCGGTGCACAATGGCGCCGACGACAATGCATCGGGTGTGGCTGGCTTGCTCGAACTTGCCGGATATTTTGCTGATCGTAAAAATCGCCCTGAAAGAAGCCTAATTTTTATCGCATTTAGCGCTGAAGAAATGGGCTTGATAGGTTCTAAATATTTTGTCGAAAACCCATTGATCGATCTTAGCAAAGCAGATGCAATGATCAATCTCGACATGATCGGCCGGCTGAGGAAAGAGCTCACATTGAGCATTGGAGGCACCGGCACATCCACCCGAAGCGAAGCCATCCTTGATAATCTTGCCAAAAAAACCACGATAAAATTGCAATATTCCAAAGAGGGCTATGGCCCGTCGGATCACGCCTCTTTTTATGGTAAAGATATTCCTGTGTTTTTCATCACCACCGGGGCACACGAAGATTATCATACGCCCCGCGACCGCGCCGAACTGATAAATGCCGAAGGCGAGGCAGAGGTAGTAATCTTGATCGCTGATCTGACGGCTGCTCTTGCCAATGATCCCGCGCGCCTGGTTTTCCAGGAAGCTGGTCCCAAAGAGCGCCAGGGAGGCAGTGGTTATAATTTTAAAGTTACGCTTGGCATCATGCCCGATTTTGCCGGCACCGGCGATGATGGTCTGCGTATTGATGCCGTGCGCCCCGACGGCCCGGCGCATGCAGGCGGATTATTGAAAGGCGACAGAATTGTGGCTATCGATGGCAAGCCTGTCGGCAATATCTACGACTACATGGGGCGGCTCAAAAACCTTGAAGCCGGAACAATCATCACCGTGGATGTGGTTAGAGATGATAAGAAAATGGTGTTTCTTATCCCGTTGTAATCTGAAATCATTAAAAAAATAAACCTGAAAACAAATTGATGCATGGCAAATTTTAATGAAATCATCAATTCGCCGAAGCCTGTATTAATCGACTTTTCGGCTGAGTGGTGCGGTCCCTGCAAAATGATGGGCCCCATACTCAAAGAAGTGGCTGGCGCGATGGGCGATCGGGTTCGTATTATCAAAATTGACGTGGACAAAAATCCCGCCGTAGCGCAAAAATATCAGGTGATGAGCGTGCCCACACTTATGGTATTTAAAAACGGACAGTTGCTTTCCCGCCAGTCGGGAGTGATGCAGGCGCGCCCGATCATCGACATGCTGAACAAAATGCTCTAAAGATTTCTGGTTGCTTTGGTCTCCGACAACTTGACAACCTTCTCTTCCGGAAAAAAAGCGGTTCTTTGCTGCAGCTAATTGTTATGGCATGTTTGAGATATTTGAAGAGACGGTTTACAGGAAGTTTATCAGGTTTGTGATTGTCGGATTCACCGGACTTATCATCGATTTTGGCTTTACCTTGTTCACCAAAGAAGTACTGAAAGTCCAGAAATACGTTGCCAATGCCATTGGTTTTACGCTTGCCGCCAGTTCCAACTATTACTTTAACCGCGTGTGGACTTTTCAAAGTGAAAATCCGGAAATTGCCATAGAATTCTCACAGTTTTTGCTCATCTCCATCATCGGCCTTGCCATCAATACCCTCATTTTGTGGCTTATCGTTACCAGATTAAAGTTCAATTTTTACCTTTCAAAAGCTTTTGCCATGATGGTGGTCACGGCGTGGAATTTCTTTATGAATCTCTATTTCACCTTTGCGTAATTTGGTTCAAAACAAAAACGCTGTCTCATTCGGATAAAATCAAAATCATATTTCTGGTGCAATGAATAGTACGATAAAAGGTATTTTAATATTGGTCATAATTCTAATTGCTAACGCCAATGTAATTGGGCAGGCCAGGAAAATTCTTTTTTTGGGAAATAGCTACACGGCAGTTAATAATTTGCCACAGGAAGTTTTTAATTTGGCTTTGTCGCTGGATGATTCCATTTATTATGACAGCTATGCTCCCGGTGGCTACAGGCTGATGAACCACGCAACGGATGCCACCACGTTGGCAAAAATCAGTAAAGAAGATTGGGACTTTGTAGTTATCCAGGCGCAGAGTCAGGAGCCTTCGTGGCGGCCTTCGCAGGTGGCTACCGAAGTTTTGCCCTATGCAACCATATTAAACGATTCGATTAAATCAAACAATGCCTGCACCGAAACGATATTTTATATGACCTGGGGACGGAAGAATGGCGACCAGCAAAACTGCCCGACATGGCCGCCGGTATGCACATTCACCGGCATGCAGGAGCGGCTGATGACCGGATACGTTGCAATGGCCGAACAAAATAACGCAACACTTGCTCCTGTAGGGCTGGCCTGGAAAGAGGCGATGGATAACGATCCCGACAGTCTCATCAATCTGTTTTCACAGGATAATAGTCATCCATCGGTGGCAGGAACGTACCTGACGGCTTGCGTGATGTACGCTACTCTTTTTCAAAAGTCGCCGCTTGGCGCGAAATATTTTGCCGGACTTTCGGAAAGCGACGCACTATTTTTGCAGCAGGTAGCCGAAGATGTAGTGCTGAATGAATCCTACAACTTTACTTTTTTCGATTCTTACACCAACATTGATTATGATCTTACCCACGAAAGTTGGTTTGACAAGGGCAGCATAGCATTAGCGGGATTCTCCTGGCTGGCGGATGGCGCCACTTATCAATTTATTGATAATTCCTTAAATGGCGAAACCTACTTTTGGGATTTTGGTGATGGTGAAACTTCCAGCCTGCAAAATCCGACGCACACCTACGCCGAAAACAACATCTATTTGATAAAGCAATCTGTTGCCAATTCCTGCTTTGAAGACGAGGCTGAGGAGTTGATAAATGTTGTGGTTTCCTCTTCTGAAGAAATCAGCAATGCGCCTGCAGTTTCTATTTATCCAAATCCCGGAAATGGACTTTTTACTTTGACGATCCAATCCAAAGCATTGCAAAACAAGGTTTCCTGTAAAGTTTATGATGCGGGTGGTAAGATCGTTTTTGAAGATAAAATTACCGGCAAAGCAGATTTATTACGCTATCCAATTGATTTGTCGGCGCTTGGTCGTGGGTTTTATCAATTAAGCATCACGATGGATGAGCTGGTAATCATTAAAACCTTGATAATTCAATAATCTCCAAACCCTAACTCGGCCTAAAAGTTCCTGACAGGATTTGAAGATTAATGATGCGGAAAATGCATCAATAGGTCTTGGTCATCGAAGATGGTATCAGAATAGTGAAGTCGGCTGTCTTTTTGTTTTCGTCATCGAGTTTGTCGATATTATCCTGTTCTACCGATGAGATGGTTATCATTTTTATGTCAGGATTTAGGTTCCTGATATACCAGCAGATGCTCCCGTAGTTGCCACAATGGTAGGCGCCGTTAAAATGCAGAAACAGCTCGCTGGGTTCCAGATCAAGATTTTCGAGGATATACCAACCCATCGTTGCATCTTTTATCGCCTGTGCCTTGGGAAGATTATCGTTGCTGTGGTCGCCGGGTATTCCGCAAAGCATATCTATCATGGATTTATAAGCAGGATGCTCCGGATCATAAGGTATCGGCAGTGGTGGCAGGTACTGTTTGGCTTCATCGGATAACGAATCCAATCCTTCAAAACCTTTTAGATGCACCACCGAGGCATAACGACGGGGAATGTTGGTGGCGATAAACCGCAGTCCGCTGTCTTTGGCAAACTCGAGCAGTGGCTTGTAATCAGTTTGGTAATTGTCCCAGAGTTTTACTTCATTCTCAAAGTTGCGTTGCCGGATGTCGCCGCGCAGATATTCGTCGATAAGCAGTTGGTTGTCGTTTTCGAACATCTCAGCACCGAGCACCAGCGATTTGCCACGCGCAGCATACAAATCCTTTGTGAGTTCGAGCTGCAGCCAATGGCAGATGGGGTTGTTGTGTAACTCGCCGAAAAGCACCACATCGGCTTTCATAGCAGCTTCAAGCAGATTTTTGTACTGTGTCTCTTTTCCGTTTTTATCAAAAATCCGGTACGCCGGCTTATCCGACTGCATGGCCATTAGCGCAAGCATGAGCAATGGCAATACAAAAAATTTCATCTTTTTCATCATTTCATTTTTTATTTGGTATTAATTTTTTTGTGCAATCGTTCAATTATCTCAGGATGGATCGGCAAGGAGTTTCCTTGTTCGTCCACTTTAACGAATGTCATTTTGGTAGAGCAGACCAGCTCTTCGCTGCGGATGGCAAAGTCGAAACGGCGGGCTTCGAGATAGAGCTGCAGCGACGACTTTCCAACATTGATCACCTTGCCATAAATGCGGACATGGTCACCAACTTTTACAGCTTTTTTAAAGAGTACCTCATCCATTTTTAGCGTCACCACATTTTGATGACAAGCCTCCTCAGCCGACAAGATTCCGGCAGCCTCATCCAGCCAGGATAGCATGCGCCCACCAAACAAGTTGTTGCTTACGCCGATGTCGCTGGTTTTGCAGAGGTTGGTGGAGATGAGGCGCATAGTAAATAAGTTATTAATAAAATGTAATTGACAAGAGTCGGATTGCTAGGTTTTCATTAGTCCGTTGGCTTCGAACATCAGGGGCAGCAACTGGCTGCAGGTTTCTGTTACCAGAATAGTATTGTCGGAGCCAAGCATTATTACCCGAATATTTTGCTTTTGTTTTTTCTCGGCTTCAGCCATCACCTGGCGGCATGATCCGCAGGGCGTTACGGCTGAATTTATCTTAAAATTACGTGTGTTGGCAGTGATGGCAATGGATTCTACAGGATCATCAGGGAAGTTGGCCGACGCATAAAACAAAGCCACCCGTTCGGCACAAAGCCCGGAAGGGTAAGCTACGTTTTCCTGATTATTACCCAATATGATCTGACCGCTTGCGAGCCGTAAAGCCGCGCCAACATTAAATCGTGAGTAAGGAGCATAAGCTTTTCCGGCAGCTTCTGTGGCCAGTTGCAGCAAAGCGCGGTCATCGGCAGGCAATTCCTCTCTGCTGTTGTAAGAAATCACAGTACTTGTTAATTGTAATTCTTTCATAAGTAAGCTCTTAATCCTATTGTGCGAAGATATTCCTTTTGTAGATGAATGTAACTAATGTAAGAAAAAGCCGGTTGAATGAAATATTCAGCCGGCTTTTCGTATTTGGTTTTGATATCAAAAATGGATTAGTCGATGGATGCTTTGGTCACGGTTCCGTCCAAAATGGAGGCGTAATTTTTCTGATCATTCAGCACTTCCACGGCTTTTTTTACTTCAGGATCGGTTGCCAGGCTTGCTATTACGCGTCCCCGCTGGAAATAATAGCGTGAGGCTATCTCCATTTTAAGCATCTCAGCAATTTCTTCGCGGTGGGTGCGGAGGTCTTCGTTTTTGTTGTGCATCAGCTTTTGTTCGAGCTGGTCGAGTTCGCCGCTTATCTCGTCGTAGTAGGCTTCTTCTTCGGCGGTTCGTCTAAGAAGTTGAAGTGTTTTTTCACTGTCGGTGGTGTATTTAAAAGCGGTGTCGTTGTTTACAAAATTGATAAAATCGTCATAGGTTTCGTCGCTGATAGCAAATTTGTCGGGGGCAGCAATGGAGTCGTGCTCGCGTGCATATTTATTGGCATAGTCGAAGATTACGTATTGTACGAGCAGGTTCACCGAGATGGGGCTGAGCATCTCCGGCTCTATGAGTATGTCGGGGGAAATGCCGCCACCGTCGAAAACTTTACGACCGTTTTTGGTTTTAAATTCAGAAATCAACGAATCGGGAACTTGATGTGCCAGACCTTCAACATCACGATGCGAATAGTCGATCTCCTGGATGCAGCGTCCGCTTGGGATATAATATTTGGCTATAGTCACTTTAACTTTTGCGTTGTAGCTCAGCGGCAAAACGTTTTGCACCAAGCCTTTTCCGTAGGTACGCTGTCCGACCACCACGCCGCGATCCATATCCTGAATGGCTCCGGATACGATCTCGCTGGCCGAAGCCGAGGCACCGTCCACAAGAATCACAACCGGAATATTGGTGTCTTCAGGTTTGTCGGAGGTATAATACGAATGGTTGCGCACGGTCTCTTTGCCGCGTGTGCTCACCACCAGCTCACCTTTGTCGGTGAAGATATTTACAATATTCACAGCTTCATTCAAAAGCCCGCCGCCATTGCCACGCAAATCGAGGATAATGCCGGCGAGGCTGTTCTTCTGCTTCAGCTCCAGAAACGCTTTCTTTACCTCTTTGCCTGCATCCTGTGTAAATCCCGAAAGCTTGATGTAGCCAACATTATCGCTCACCATGCCATAATAAGGAATATTGTCGATGGTAATATTTTCCCGTTTGAGGGTCACCTCAAAAGGTTTCTCCACGTCCGTCCTTTCCACCAGAAGTTTCAGGGTAGTGCCAGCTTCGCCTTTAAGGACGGTGCTAACTGCTTCGGTGTCTTTGTCGATGGCAGGTTTGCCGTCAACCTCCAGAATGCGATCGCCAGGGAGAAGGCCGGCCTTTTGTGCCGGGAATCCTTCATAAGGCTCCGAAATCACCACATAATCCCCCTGCTTGTGTATCAGCGCGCCAATGCCGCCATACTGCCCGGTGGTGAGGAGTTTATAATCTTCAATTTGCGATTCGGGGATGTAATTTGTAAATGGGTCGAGTGATCCCAACATGGCATCGATGCCTGTTTTCATCAGCTCGCCGGGGTTTATCCCGTCCACATAATTCATGTCGAGCTGCTTATAGAGTTCGGTGAAGATGTCGAGGTTTTTACTGATTTCAAAATCTTTGTTCCTTTCCTGTGCTGTGGCCGAAAAGGTGAGAACAAACAACAGCATGAGTGTGCTCAAAAGCCGCGCTGCCGTTTTTATTGATGATTGCCTGGAAGTCATTGTAATGTATTTTAGGTTGCTGTATTTTTTGTAATGTCGTGAATTAAACGGTGTATGGCCAGCTTTATTTTTCGCTCTGTCTGCCGGTGCTCGGGCATATCCTTGTTGGTGTAGATAAACACCAGCACAAGCTGTTTGTTTTGTGATTGCAATGCCGTGTAAAGGGGGGCTTTGTTCAGCCGGTACGCTTCGCGCATCAGCCGTTTGATGCGGTTGCGGGCAACGGCTTTTTTATGATTGCGCTTGGGTACCGTAAATAGCACCTGTGCAGGTATTTCCGGTGACTGCAATTCCGAAGCATCTACAGGCAAATAAATTACTTTGAATGGAAATTCAAAAAAAGAAACGCCTTTGTCAAAGAGCTTCCCGATAAGGGAGCGGTGACAAAGGCGTTCAGTTTTTTTAAATTTTTGCGGCAGCATATTCAGTGGCATTGTTTGTAGCCGCGCAGCAACCGGCACTCTTCGGCCACCGAAGGCATACAGATTATATTCCTACCTTAGAACCGTTTTTCTTGTACAGCTTCTCGATGTATTGACTGAGAGCCGTAGTCATCGAGGGTGCCGACTTTGTAGGGGCATTCAGATTGAGCGTGAGGCCGGCTTCCTTTACTGCTTTGGCAGTAGTGGGGCCAAACACACCGATTTTAGTTTCGCCTTGTTGGTAATCAGGGAAGTTTTTCTGCAGCGACCTAACGCCCGATGGACTAAAAAAGATGATCATGTCGTAGCTGTGGATATCCAAACCGGAAAGATCGCTGGCCAGTGTACGGTAAATCACAGCTTTGGAATATTTAATTTTGTTGTCATCGAGCTGCTTGGTCAGCGACTGCTTATGGATGTCGGAGCAAGGCAGCAGGAATTTCTCATCTTTGTGCTTCTTGATGATCTCCATCAGATCGTTGAAGTTCTGTTGGCCATGGAAAACCTTCCGCTTGCGAAACTGCACATATTTCTGCAGATAATAAGAGGTAGATTCCGAGATGCTGAAGTACTTCATTTCATCGGGAACTTCCACGCGCATCTCTTCACAAATCCTGAAAAAGTGATCGACAGAATTGCGACTTGTGAAAATCACAGCACTGTGATCCAGGATGTTCACTTTGTCTTTGCGAAAGTCGCGCGCAGGGATGCCTTCCACTTTAATGAATTTCTGAAAATCGATATTCAGTTCGTATTTTTCAGCAAGTTCGTTGTATGGGTTGCGCGCCGGATCAATTGGTTTCGGCTGGGAAACGAGAATATTCTTTACCATTAATCAATTTTTTGTTAGAAATTAATTTCTTTTAAAAGTCCCGTCGTAACCTGATGGTTTTAGCCTAAAATAATTTTTAATACAATTATTAACGGCAAAATTTCGAGGCTGCAAAGGTAAATAAAATTTTGATAGAGAGAATATTTTCTGGATTCAAAGCCAATACGAACGCTTCGGAAAAGCCTAAACAGGTAGATTATCACAGCAACCGCACTGGCCGTCAATAGGGGTATCTGGCTGGTGGAGTAGAGTGAGAGAAGTAAAAACGGAATCAGAATTATCGTTGCCACCTGATTCATAAAAGTTGTATTTGCCAGATATTCGCGAACGAGATTGTTGTTTTTAAAAATAAAACCAATCAAACGCATCAGCCAGCTTTTTACAAGAAGAAGGATGGCAATGGCAATTGATACAGTGACTATCTTCTGCGAGAGCGCCATCCAGCTCGGAAACCACAAAAAATGATATACTTCATCCCATTGAAACACAAAAGTAGTGTACACCAAAAGTGATGCAACAAAAAGTAAAACAGTAGAGCCTGTTGTCAGAATATCGCCATCGCGGTAGAGCTGCCTGAAAAGTGGCCGGGAAGTAATGCTGCGCCAGATGTTGGTAAAAAAATTCCGTTGCGTCAGGCGCAATAGCGAAATAATTAGCAGTGCAATGCCGAGGGTGAGGAGCTGCCATTGTGAGTAGTCCTGCACCAGTGGCTCAGGCTTTATCCGGGTGGCAGGGGCATATTGTGAAATAATAAATCGTTGGGTCGCCTCAGGTTCCGGAATGGTGTCGGAATGGGAATGGCTTGCAGCAAAAACCTCCAGAGCCTTTTGCCAACCATGGATTGGCGTAGGCAACGAGTCTGGTAAAAACAGACTGTCGGGCGGAATGACGTATAGAATTAAGGTAGTATCCAATGGCTTTGCGCAAAAATTGCTGCAAAAGTATAATTTCCGGCGGCAGGTGTCTGGTTTATTAGTGAAGAAAAGCTTGGCGTATGGCGCATGGCGCAAAGAGCAAAGATCAAAATACCCTTCAGACTGAAAACTGTTGACTTTCCTAATTTTAATAAATCCTCCACTATCTGCTTGTTCCTTTGATAAAATATCTATTTTCGTGAGCTATTCATGGCAACTTCTATTTCATCACAAAATACAAAAGCAGTAATGTTTAACCTCATAATTTTTGGAGCACCCGGGTCAGGCAAAGGGACGCAAAGTGCAAAGATCGCCGACAGATACAATTTCGCGCACATCTCCACAGGCGACATTTTTCGAAATGAGATTAAGAACCAGACCCCGCTGGGCAAGCGCGTCAAAGAAGTGATCGACAGCGGTCATCTGGTTTCCGACGAGCTACTGATGGAAATCATCGAAAATGCAATGGAGAAATTGGGCAATCCCAATGGATTTATTTTTGATGGATTTCCACGCACTTTGCGTCAGGCGCGTGATATGGACGAAATGATGCATCGGCACAAAGAGTGCATCAGCCTGGTGCTGGCGCTGGATGTAAATCGGGAGGAGATAATTGAACGCCTGCTCATCCGCGCACAGGAACAGGGACGCAAGGACGATACCGAGGAGGTAATTTGCAATCGGCTGGAAGTCTATCAGAATCAGACAAGCCCGCTTATCGATTATTACAAAAACCAAAGCAAATTCGTCTCAATCAATGGTGTAGGAACCCAGGAAGGAATCTTTGCAAAAATTTGCCGCACGATCGATCCATACATGGCAACTGCCAACCCAATTTTATAATTCCTTATTAATAGATACATTGGTGTCGGAATCGTATTCGACGTGAAATGCCAGCTTTTTAAAAACTAAGATCATCGCCTTGTTGTCTTTGGTGGTCTCGGCAAAAATGCGCTTAAAGTTGCTTGCACGCGCTATCTCTGTACAGTATTCTGTAAGAATTTTCCCCAGTCCTTTGCCTTGCCAGCTATCGGTAACTAAAACAGCATATTCCACAGTTTCCATATCAGGATCGCCAATCAACCTGCCTACGCCAATAAGTTTGCGATGGCCTTCCTGCTCTATCTCAGCTACGATGGCCAACTCACGCGCATAGTCGATGTAACAAAATTGCGTGGCAATCTCGTGCGATTCAAAATGGAAATTATATCTGAAACGCGAATAGATGGCTTCCTTGCTGCAACTACTCAGCAGTTCGAGCCACATGGGCTCATCTTCAGGTTTGATGGGTCGCAGCAGGATGGGAGTGTTATCGCTCAGGTTAACTTTCTTAATGTAGCGTTCAGGATATGGGCGCAAAATAAGATGTGAATATTGCGGCACTGGATTTTTCAGTGTCTCTTCGTCAATCACCACGTGCGTATCAAGCGCCACCACGTCGTTGGCGGTGACGATGATCGGATTGATGTCGAGCTCCTCGATTTCCGGATAGTCGGCTGCCAGATATGATAGGCGAATCATCACCTCCACAAGTTTGTTGATGTCTTTGGGTGAACGTCCACGGTAGCCTTTTAGTAGTGGGTAAATCTTGAGTGATTCTATCATCTGGTGGGCCAGCCGTTCGTTGAGTGGCGGAAACTCCAGCCGCTGATCATGGTGAAGCTCGGCTTCGGTGCCGCCCATACCTATGAGGATCACCGTGCCAAAGATGGGATCTTTCTTGATTCCCAAAATCATCTCCACAGCATCTTTGGTATCAATCATTTTCTGGATCGTCACCCCATTGATCTTTATTCCCGGCCGGCGTTTGTTCACCTTGTCGATCATATTTTGATAGGCAGCAGTGAGGATCTGATCGTTTTCCAGATTGAGCACCACGCCGCTCACATCCGACTTGTGTATTATTTCCGTCGAATCGATTTTTAACACCACCGGATAACCTATTTCGTTGGCTACCTTCACGGCTTCCTCCGGGGAGTTTACCAAAATTGGATTGGTCGATTTGATGCCATAGGCATTGATAAGTGCTTTGGCATCGGCAACCGACAGTATTTTTTGTTTTGGGAAAACCTGATTAATAAATTTTTCGCGCAACGCCTGCCGGTCGTAGTGAAACGATAAGGGAACTTCTTTGGGTGTTTCGAAGAGAGCCTCCAGGTTGCGCGAATAATCCACCATTGTCATAAATGCCTGCACAGCTTGTTCGGGCGTTTGGTAAGCAGTCACTCCGGAATTGTTGAACAGAGCCAGGGCTTCGCGCATACTTTGTCCGCCAAGCCAATTCGCCATAATAGGTTTTGAAGTACTTTCCGAAATGCGGATGATTTCACGTGCTGTTTCGGTGGGCTGTGTTTTGATTTGTGGTGTGGTAATTACGAGCACGGCATCCACGTTGGGGTCATTTATCACTATGTCGGTAGCCATGGCAATCAGCGCTGGCGGGGCGTCTCCCAGAACATCCACCGGATTGTTGTGCGACCAGTGAGGCGGTAATATGTCGTTGAGCTTTTTTAAAGTTTCATCGGTGAGTTGGCATAGCTTGCCACCACGGATCATCAGGTGGTCGGTGGCCATAACGCCGGGGCCACCGGCATTGGTGACGATGGCCAGGTTAGGTCCTTTTGGAATGCGTTTTCGTCCAATAAAATCCGTAAAATCGAAGATATTGCCAATATTATAAACGCGTGCAATGCCGGCCCGGCGGAACAATGCGTCGTAAATGGCGTCTTCGGAAGCCATGGCGCCAGTGTGTGAAGCTGCTGCCTGAGCCGATTCAGGAAAACGTCCTGCTTTGTAAACAATGATGGGTTTTTTGCGCGCGAAAGCCCGCGCCGCCGTAACGAACTCCTGCGCAAAAGTGATCGATTCGACATACAATACAATAGATCGCGTGTTTGGGTCTTGCCCAAAATAATCGATCAGATCACCAAAACCAACATCCATCGTGTTTCCGATAGAAACAAAATAGGAGAAACCGATTTTTTCAGTTTTGGCCCAGTCGAGTACCGATGTACACAATGCTCCTGATTGAGATATGAAAGCCACACTGCCAGCGAGTGGCATAGAATTAGCAAAACTGATATTTAGATTTTGACCTGGAATAATGATGCCAAGGCAATTGGGGCCAATCACGCGCATCCCATATTTTTTAACGATCCGCTTCACTTCATTCTCCAGCTCTTTGCCTTCGGCGCCAATTTCCTTAAATCCTGCCGACATAATGATTACGCCTTTGATGCCAGCCTCACCGCACTCCTCAATGATTTGCGGAACAATGCTTGCGTTGGTGGTAATCACGGCCAGATCGGGCGTTTTGGGCAGGCTTTTTACATTCGGATAGCAGGGAATGCCCATCACCGCTTCATGTTTAGGATTGACAGGATATACAACTCCCCGAAAACCGCCACTTACCAAATTGCGCAGGGTGCGGCCGCCCACAGTGTTGGGATCGGCAGGAACACCGATCAGGGCGATGCGTTGTGGATTGAAGATGCTGTTGAGTTTACGGATACCCATAGCTGCTGCGATTTTGATAAAATGTTTGGAAGAGCCTGACAAAAATATCAAAAGTAGCCGGATTAGTGGCAAAAAATCAGAACTGCAGTAGAAGGGAGCGTAATTAGTGTTTGCTGTAAAGCTGATGTTTTTTTAATAAAAAAACAAAACCCAATTCTGAAGGATAAATTAATTTCAAAAAGCAACGCTCAATCTTGAGTGGCAAGTTGGCTTTGTTTGATTTTTTATTGTCGTAATTTATTTGAATTTTGAATTTTGTTTTCTTGGATTTGCATTCATTCCATCGGAAGCAAGCTCTCCCACAGCCCGCGCCCAAAAGTAGCCACGCGGATTTTGCCAAACTGTTTGTTGATCTTTATCTCCGTTACCCTGACGTGCGGAAACCCCGGCACCTGTTGCCAGGATGTATTATCGGTTCTGGTGTAGAGCCCGCGGTCAGTTCCAAGCCAGAAGCGCCTCGTTGGGTGATTGCTTATCGCAATAGCATTTACAGAGTTGTTGGTAAATATCTCTTCGGGATCGGCATTGTCCCAGGTGGTGCCGCCATCCGTCGAGTGCCAGATCCTGTACTGGGGCATAATCCCAAGATATGTTATCCATAATTCATCCGGGTTATCAGGCGAAAGTGCAATGCCGCTGATGATGGCCAGTGTATCGTCGTCATCATATTCACCGGGATAGCTGATGCGTTCAAAAGCAGCCTCGTCTCGGTCGATGCCCGCCAAGCCGCCACTGGTCGATTTGTACAATCCTGACGGCAATTGCCACATCTCGGTGGGTGGATTCTGCACGCCACCTGTTACCAGATAAATAATATCCGGGTCTTTTGTGCTAATCTCCATTTCGGTAATTTGCCGGCGCCAGCTTTGCGTCTCTGTTTTAAATAAGTCCGACTGGCGCACCCAGACGCTGTCGGGCCGATCGAGGTTGGTAGGATCTTCGATGCGTTTGCTATAGATTTCGCTAAACCCAAACCAGGGAACGCCGGTCACGGGATGGTTTACCAATGGAAAAGTCTTGGTGGCATGGGTTGTATTTTTTTTCTCCTGCGAGTCGTAAGGCAGTTTGGCTGATTCCTGTTTCATTCTAAAAGTTTTGTAATTAAACTTTTGCAGCGATTTGTCGTGCATGGAAACGTAGATGGACCGGCTGCTATCGTCGATGCGGGTGGTGAATCCGTCGCCGCCGGCGATAAAATGCCATTGGTGTCCGAGCGTATCAATGCGGACAAGTGCGCCATCGTCTTGCGTGCCAATTGCAAAAAGATTTTCATCGAAGCTGGCATCATCAAACGACCAGATGGTGACAACTCCGAGTCCTTCGTTTTTATATTCCCAGCCGCCTGTTCCGGCATTGGGCATCGTTTTTACACTAACGCCACCGTGGTTGCCACAGAAAAGTTTAGGATTTTCTACGTTTGGCTGAAATGCAAGATCGTGGATATCGGCATGGAAACCATCGCCACAATAGGGCGATCGCAGCCCGAAGTCGTAGTTGATGAAATTCTCAGTTCCCAGCAGCCTCGAGTTGCCAAAATAAATAGCATCACCATCTACCGGCGACACTGCCAGTGCTATCCAATGCTGTGCAAAGTAGGTAAGTCCCGTCGAAAAAAGAGTATGAATAATTTCCCACTTTCCTGATTCGTAAATGGCAATGTGTGCCCCAAGAATTGTTTTGCCTTTTACCAGATGATGCCCCAAAATGTAAGCGTAAAGCCTTTCTGGAGCTGCCGGCGACACGGTCAGATTGATGCGTCGAACCACCAGTGAATCAGGTAGATTATCAATATCAAGGCCTGTTGACGGCCCGGTGATCGAACGCCAGCTTTCGCCGCCATTTTCCGAAATAAAGATGTCCTGACCTGAAGCGTACGCCACATTTGCGTTGCCTGGTTTGTAGGCAATTCCTCGGGTGTCGCGTTTGTTTTCATCAATATTTTTAAAACTATTTTCCCATCGCACCTCTTGTGCCGTTGCGTTGTTGGTACGGATTACGCCGGAAGTGGTTGCTACTAAAATCTGATCGGGGTTCAGCGGGTTTATTACCATCTTTCGACACATGCCTCCGCCCGGAAAGAAATCCAGGAAGTTGCCTGAAATGTCCTGCCAGGTGTCGCCATAATCATCACTTCTAAAAATCCCCGTGGTGTGCAATGGGTTTATCTGCGCCCAATTTGGATTGTAGCCGTCGTCGATGCCTCCATCGCCATAGCCGGTACAAACAAATAATTGTCGCCGATCGAAAGGATTGATGCACACATCAGCTACGGAAGTTGAAGGTAGGAAATCGGTATTAACACTGCTCCAGTTGTCGCCGTCATCTTCGCTGCGCCACAGCCCACCAAAAAATGAACAACCATAGACTGTCCGGTTTTCTATTCCATCGTACATCGGATCGAAACACAACCGGTTCATCTGCCCCACGCCATAGGTATTGGAGCTGGATACCGGGTTGGGCATCCCCGAAGAACCCAACTCGTGCCAATCCATATCACGGAAAGTTGCCGGTGCGGAATTTTCCAGACCGGAAATGTTTTGCGAAAGCAAAGAAGCCGGAATATTAAAAATCAGTATGATAGCTGAAAAATGAAGTAAAAATTTGATTGTATTCATCTCATTAAATTTTAAATTTCAAAGTATGCTTGGGAACAAGCAATTCAATTGATTGCCAGGAAAGGTAGCGCCCAATGTCATTGCTTATTTTACAAAAATGGCTTCTGTAAGAAATGGTGCGCTGTTTCCAATAACTATTCCGAAAAGGTAACTGATTGATTACAAATGATTCTAATCTTTCCCCCCATCAATATTAACAAACATTTAATAATGTGTCTGATTTTCAGGCGGGATAATTTATAATTTTGCACGCTCAAAAATAAACTATAGTCTTGAAATTCAAACTATAAACACTAACATAAAATAACATGAGTAAGAAACAGGAAAAGTTCGTCTATTTTTTTGGCGACGGCAAAGCCGAAGGTGATGCTACGATGAAGAATCTATTGGGTGGCAAAGGCGCCAACCTGGCCGAAATGAATCTGATAGGTGTGCCCGTTCCTCCGGGATTCACCATCACAACAGAGGCTTGCACGCTGTACAACGATAAGGGAGCTCGTTATATATTTGATATTATCAGTGATGAGGTAAAGCAAGCTGTGGCTCGCGTGGAGAAGATTATGGGAACCAAATTTGGCGACAAAGACAATCCCTGTCTTTTATCAGTTCGCTCCGGCTCCCGTGCCTCAATGCCCGGCATGATGGATACCGTTCTTAACCTGGGCCTCAACGACGAAGCTGTAAAAGGTATTGCTGCCAAGACTGGCAACGAACGCTTTGCATGGGACTCCTACCGCCGCTTTGTGCAGATGTTTGGCGACGTGGTGATGGGTATGAAACCCGAATCGAAAGAAGAAGAAGATCCCTTTGAAGTGATCATCCATCAGGTGAAAGCTGAGCGCAAAATAGAACGCGACCTCGACCTCACACCTGCCGACCTTAAAGAATTGGTGACCCGTTTTAAAAAAGCCGTCAAAGAAAAAACCGGAAAAGATTTCCCAACCGACCCTTGGGATCAGCTCTGGGCTTCGATCAGTGCTGTGTTTGATAGTTGGATGAATAACCGTGCGGTAGTTTATCGCCGTCTGAATAATATCCCCGCCGAATGGGGCACTGCCGTAAATGTTCAGGCCATGGTATTTGGTAATATGGGTAACAACTCTGCGACAGGTGTTGCTTTTACCCGCGACTCCGCTACAGGCGAAAACCTTTTCAATGGTGAATATCTTATCGATGCTCAGGGCGAAGATGTGGTGGCCGGTATCCGTACCCCATTGCAGATCACCAAAGAAGGGTCGCAGCGTTGGGCAGCCCTGCAGGAAATTAGTGAAGCAGAACGTGAAAGCGACTTCCTCTCACTTGAAGAATCGATGCCGGTGGTGTATAAGCAGCTTTTCGAAACACAGAAAGCACTTGAAGACCATTATCGCGACATGCAGGATTTGGAGTTTACCATTCAGGATGGAAAACTTTGGCTTCTGCAAACACGTGGTGGAAAACGCACAGGTGCTGCCATGGTGAAGATCGCCATCGACATGCTCGAAGAGAAAAAATTGAAGAAACGCGAAGCAATAATGCGTGTAGAGCCTAATAGACTTGATGAGTTGCTCCACCCTGTTTTTGATGAAGAAGCCATTCGGAAAGCCAATGTCGTGGCCAAAGGATTACCCGCATCGCCAGGTGCCGCCACCGGACAAATCGTTTTTCATGCTGACGAAGCTGAAGAATGGGCTGCCAAAGGCAAACAGGTCGTGCTGGTGCGCATCGAAACATCACCCGAAGATCTTAGCGGAATGCACGTAGCAGAAGGTATCCTCACCGCCCGTGGTGGTATGACTTCACACGCTGCCGTTGTTGCCCGTGGCATGGGGAAATGCTGCGTATCGGGTGCTGGTACAATAAAAATTAATTACAAAGAGCGTACACTCGAAGCCGGTGGCAAAATGTTTAAAGAAGGCGATTGGATTTCACTCAATGGCTCCACAGGCGAGGTGTATGAGGGACGTACCAAAACCATTGATCCCGCTCTCAGTGGCGACTTTGGCAAACTCATGGATATGGCCGATCAGTTTTCTAAAATGGTGGTTCGCACCAATGCTGATACGCCACATGATGCTACGGTAGCCCGTAATTTTGGTGCCACAGGTATCGGCCTTACCCGTACCGAGCACATGTTTTTTGAAGGGATTCGGATTAGAGCCATGCGTGAGATGATCCTGGCCGACGACGAAGCCGGACGCCGCAAAGCACTCGATAAACTACTACCCATCCAGCGTGAAGACTTCGAAGGTATATTTGAAGCAATGCACGATTTACCCGTGACGGTTCGCTTGCTCGACCCGCCACTGCATGAGTTTGTGCCCCACGACGAAAAAGGTCAGCAGCAAATGGCTGATATTATGGGCGTGAGCCTTAGCGTGATTAAAGCAAAAGTAGAAGAACTGAGTGAAGTCAACCCGATGCTTGGTCACCGCGGATGCCGTTTGGGCAATACTTATCCGGAAATTTCGGAGATGCAAGCCCGTGCTATCATCGAAGCAGCACTCAACCTCAAGAAGCGTGGCATCGTGGCCAAGCCCGAAATTATGATCCCGCTCACAGGTACATTGCCCGAGATGAAGTTGCAGGAAACCATTGTGCGCGAAACGATTGCCAAGGTTTTTGAAGAGAAAAACGATACCATCGATTTTTTGGTGGGAACCATGATAGAAGTTCCACGCGCAGCCATCGTTGCCGATGAGATCGCCAAATCAGCGGAGTTTTTCTCCTTTGGTACCAACGACCTCACACAGATGACTTTCGGCTATTCGCGCGACGACGCTGGGAAATTCCTTGATGTTTATCTCAAGAAAAATTTGCTTAAAGTTGACCCATTCCAGGTAATCGATCAGGAAGGTGTTGGCGTGTTGATGCGTATGGCTGTGAAGAAAGGCCGCAAGACCCGCAAGAATATGAAGATCGGTATCTGCGGCGAACATGGCGGCGAACCGTCAAGCGTTGAGTTTTGCTATACCCTCGGCTTCGACTATGTGAGCTGCTCGCCCTATCGCGTCCCCATCGCACGTCTGGCTTCTGCTCAGGCTCAGATTAAAGAGAAGATGCAAAAGCATGCTGGTAAGAAAAAGGATAAAAAAGGCAAAAAAGATAAAAAGAAGAAAGCAAAATAAAGCTGTCTGTCCTTTCCATAATTAAACAAGCAAGAGGCTGCCAACGGAATTTCCGTGGCAGCCTCTGCTGTATTTTACATCCCGTGTTGCGGCCGTTAATTTTCTTTAAATTGAAACGTTGGTAGCATAAAAAAACACAAATTTGTAGTTTTTACTTTGTTAACGTCAGGCACGCTCAAACAGCTTGTTCAAAACGCATTAAATCTAAATTTTTTTAAATATACATTATCATGGATAAATCTTCAATGAACGAAAAGATCAAAAATCTTGTACGCAATCATCCTAAAGCCCTGGTAAACATTCCCCGCCGCGAGATGATACGCGAATCTGTAAGCAACCACGAAGCATTGGTTTCAGAATCGGGTGCTTTGGCTACCTGGACACCACCGGAATCAACCGGACGCTCACCCAAAGATACTGTGGTGGTGAAACGCGCCGAAAGTCAGGAAAAGATCGACTGGTCGTCACCCAACAACATACCCATCACCGAAGAAACTTTCGACATGCTCTTTGACGATGCACTGGCGATTCTTGGCAAAAAGGAGAAGATTTACGAAACTGATCGTGTATCCGGTGCCGACAGTAGCTATGCATTGCCCGTAAAGATGATCACTGATAAGGCATTGCATTCTTTGTTTGTGGATAATATGTTCCGTCCTATTCCTGAAGATATCAATAAAAGTATTTTTTATCAAAATGGCTTTCAGCTTCTGGCACTGCCTTACGACAAACTGGATAGCAAGAAATATGAAGGTCGCTTGCGCAAAATGCCCAATGGCACCATCTCCAATATGGCGGTGGCAATGGATATGGATCGCAAGCTTGGTGTGATCATTGGCTCGGCTTATTGCGGAAGTATTAAAAAATTGATTTTTACCGTGATGAACTTCCTGCTTCCTTTCGAAGGCATTTTGCCGCTGCACTGTTCGGCCAACGAAGGTCCTGATGGGAAATCAGCTTTGTTGCTCGGACTCTCCGGAACCGGTAAAACTACCCTTTCGGCTGATCCTAACCGCGCATTGCTTGGCGACGACGAGCATGGCTGGAATGACCATGGCATCGCCAACTTCGAAAATGGCTGCTACGCCAAAATGATCGACATCGACCCATCGAAAGAGCCAGACATATACGATGCTGTGATGCACAAAGATGATTATCTGAACCATGGTTCGATTGTGGAAAATGCCATGATTTATCCCGATGGTTCATTCGATTATCATGACGACCGGCTCACCCCCAACTCGCGATCCTCATATCTGCTTACCTATTTGAAAAACATAAAAGAGTCGTCGGTATCCACGCATCCAAGCACCATCCTTTTCCTCACCGCCGATGCTTACGGTGTGTTGCCTCCCGTTTCCAAACTCGGCGCCGATGAGGCCATGCTTTGGTTTTTGATGGGCTACACCAGCAAGCTGGCCGGCACCGAAACCGGTGTGACGGAGCCGCAGGCAACTTTCTCACGTTTCTTTGGCCAGCCGTTTATGCCCGCTAATCCTGATGTTTACGCTGATATGCTTGGTAAGAAAATGGAGAAACATAATACACAGGTTTACCTGATCAATACCGGCTGGAGTGGCGGTGCCTATGGCGTAGGCAAACGTATGGACATCAACCTGACACGCAAAATGGTGGACGCTGCACTGAATGGTTCCCTTGCCAATGTTGAGTACGAATACGATGCATTTTTCCATCTGAACGTTCCCAAATCATGCCCGGGAGTACCGTCTGAAATATTGAAGCCCAAAAATACCTGGACGGATAAACAAGCATACGAGGCACAGGCAAAGATGCTGGCTAAAAAATTCAGCGATGCTTACGACAAAGCCTATGGTGATAAACACATCAAAGCAAGCGTAGTAAAAATGTGCCCCGGCAAATAAGCTGCGGTATTGATGCGCAACAAAAACAAAAAGGTCGGCCTGGCAACAGCAGCCGGCTTTTTTGTTTGTGGCGCAGATTGGAGGGACGATTTACGATTTTTGAATGACGATTTCAGATGAACTTTGAGATGATATAATGAGTTTGTTTCAAATCACCTAAACTTTGAATTTTAAATTTTTGAATGAATAGTTTCAGCCCCAACGGGGCGCCATCATCAGCCGGGTGCGCAGCGCCCGGAAATCAAAAGCGACCACCAGATTAAGCCCCAAAGGGGCGACATCAATTGATTGGGATTTTTAATTTTTAGAAAGATAATTGGATATCGAATAATGAATTTCAAAGGAAAGGCCCCGACGGGGCGCTATCACCAGCCGGGTGCGCAGCGTCCTGAAAACATGGCGTTTTCTGAAGAATTTTAGGATTTCAAAAAGTTAAAAATTGGATATCGAATAATGAATTTCAAATTTTGAATTTCGAAGGAAAGCCCCAACGGGGCGCCATCATCAGCCGGGTGCGCAGCGCCCGGAAATCAAAAGCGACCACCAGATTAAGCCCCAAAGGGGCGACATCAATTTAGATGGACGAAGTGCGGTTGACGCTTGACGGAGGACGAATGCCGACAGATTGCTTCGCTGCGCTCGCAATGAACGATTAACAATTAACGATCACGATTAAATTTTGAATCTTGAATGGCTTTTTCGGATGTGTCTTGAAAGGGATGCTTCGGATACCACGATGCTGCGGCAGGGATTGGAGCGGCACACGGCGAAGCGGAGCTTGTAATTTTTGCCAGCGGGCGGAGGCTGACGAAGGAAGCCCACGCACCGCCTGCAAAAATACAAGCTCTGCGAGGCGGGTATAGCGGAAAGCCCGTTAGCCGCCCTAAATATTTTTCTTAATTTTACGGTTTTAAAGAAATGAAAATGGATGTAAAAGCAAACTTGCTTCAACTTCGCGGCGAAATTCCTGAGACGGTGAAGTTGGTGGCTGTGTCGAAAACAAAGCCCGTGGAAACGCTGATGGATGCATATAATGCCGGTCAGCGGATTTTTGGTGAGAACAAGGTGCAGGAGCTTGTAGAAAAGCAGGCGATAATGCCGGCTGACATCCGGTGGCACTTTATCGGGCATCTGCAGTCGAACAAGGTGAAGATGCTGGTGCCGGTGGTGGGCATGATTGAGGCGGTGGACAGCCTGAAGCTGCTGCGGAATATTAATAAGGAAGCGCGGAAGATAAAGCGACGTGTGCCTTGTCTGCTGCAGTTTCATATTGCCGAAGAGGATACAAAGTTTGGCCTCGACATGACCGAAGCAGACGCGATGCTGCAGGAAATAAACCCGGTGGAGATGACGGGTGTGCAGATTGCCGGTGTGATGGGCATGGCTACTTACACCGATAATGAACAACAGATCACCAGAGAATTTGCGCATCTGCATCAGATTTTTGATGAGATAAAAGCAAGGTACTTTGCCGATGATCCTAATTTTAAGGAGATCAGCATGGGAATGTCAGGCGATTACCAAATTGCAATCGCGCAAGGGAGTACGATGGTGCGCATAGGCAGCCTCATATTTGGTGAACGGAATTATTAATAATCTACAATTCTGTGGTGCCTGTGATTGAAGGTAAAATTCCAAATTCCAGATTTCAAATGAATTCCAAATCACAATTTCCAAAAATCCCTGCTAGTTTAGCTTTTTGAATTTTGATTTGGATATTTATAGTTATGGAGAATTGTTTTTTTTGCCTCACCCCCGACCCCTCTCCAATTGGAGAGGGGAGCGCTTTTGCCGGGCTTTATGGGAGTTCGTTGGGCGGAGCGTTTCGTTTGGGTTTTTCCGCTAAGCCACGAAGGAGTGCTCCCTTCCCCGTGTCGGGGATGGGGCATTGGTGGCGAAATAGCTGAAAACAATTGTCGCAAGTATTAGCGCTTAAATAATTACCATTTATTTGTGATTTGATCTGTTGTCTTTTGGGATTTGAGAAAAAGTGTCAGTAATTAATTGAAATCCAATTTCTGCTTTTATGGTGTATGTGCTTTTTATAGTGGGTTTTGTAATATTGATTGCCGGCGCTAATATTCTTGTAAACGGTGCCAGCTCAGTGGGCAAGCATTTTAAAATGTCGTCACTGGTGATAGGTGCCACCATTGTGGCGCTGGGAACTTCACTGCCCGAGCTTCTCATCAATATATTTGCGTCGGTGCGCGGACAGACCGACCTTGCTCTCACCAATGTGATGGGTAGCAACATCATGAATACGCTGCTGATCATCGGCGTATCTGCAATGATATTTCCGATTATTCCCGGTCGCAAAGTCATGCGCACCATCGTTCCCATCAGCCTGTTTGCTTCGCTGGTGCTGGGGTTGCTGGTGTACATCCATTTTGAGCCAGTAGCCGCCACACTTGTCATCGATTATCTGGAAGGCTTGCTATTACTTGTGCTGCTGATAGGCTACCTATTGTTCACCTACTTTTTTATACGTAAATCAGGCAGCGAAGGTCAGAATGCTGACGAAATAAAAGAGTATCCACTGTGGAAGTCGGTGCTGATGATTTTTATTGGAGTGGCCGGATTGTATTTTGGCGGCAACTGGGTGGTGGAAGGTGCGGTGCACGTAGCCGAGGCTTTCGGGATGAGTCAGGCACTGGTGGGGATTACCATTGTGGCGGTGGCTACGTCGTTGCCCGAACTAATTACCTCGGTGCTGGCAGCTTTGCGCAAAAATTCAGACATCGCTATCGGCAACGCTTTGGGATCGAATATTTTCAATATTTTTCTGATACTCGGCGTCAGCGCAATGATATGTCCGCTACCGTTCAGCGCTGCGCTGAGCATCGACCTTTGGGTGATGATTCTGGCCAATTTGGTGGTGGTGTTTTTTGTGTGGGTTGGGCGCGGCCACAAAATCACGCGTTTGGAAGGTGGTCTGATGGCGTCTATTTACATAGCCTATATTGTTTGGCTATTGATGACGCATTGAAACCATTTTTTGGCACCATAAAAACTATAAGTCAAATCCTAATATTTGCTGATAATCGTGTCAGCCCTGATTTCAAATTAACTCCCTAATCTTCTTTTCAAACTGCGGATATTGTTTTATCAATTCCTCAGCGTTTGGCGCAATGAAATCTTCAAACTCAAACCCTGGAGCCGTAGTTGCACCGAATAAAGCAAACGCACCGCCATCGACAAGTTTAGTTCCCTGCCAAGTGAATTTGGGAACGACAACCTGAGGAATTTGCCCTTTTTGCAAATCATTACCGATGGTGATTATCTTACCGGTTCCATCATCAAACAGTTGCAGCATCTCCACCGGGTCGCCCATGTAGAAATGGAAGATTTCGTCAGTCGGCAGTTTGTGCAACGAGGAGAAGGTTTCGGGTGTCAGCAGATAGTAGATCGCTGTCGTAAATGTTCTTGCGCTTTGGTAGCGCTGAGGCAGATGTTCTTTGGGCACCATCTCTTCGCTCCGATAGGTTTCGCGATAGTAACCACCTTCAATGGTGAGGGGTTTCAAATCAAAAATTTCGATGATTTGTTTTACGGTCTCGGTCATTTGTTTTCGAGTTTGTTAATCTTATCTTTTAATAAAACAAAATCCAGTTCAGGAAACCCTTAAATCTTTTCTACTGCTCCGGCGTGATCCACCCACCGCCCAGTGCCTGGTATAGGTTGATATAGCCCGAAAGGTACTCCCGCCTCAGTTGCGACATCTCCTGTTGCACCTGAAACAGGGTGCGCTCGCTTTCGAGCACTTCCAGATAGGAAGTTACGCCGCCGTCGTACCGTTCGTTGGATAGCTGTGAAGCATTTTGGGCAGCAGCCAACTCTCGTTCTTTTATCAGATATTGCCGGCCATAGGTGTTGATTGAAATAAGTGCATTTTCCACTTCACCAAAAGCCTGAAGCACCGTAGATTCGTATTGTATTTCTACTTCGGTGATGCGTTCCTTTTCTATCTCAAACCTCCGCTTATTTTTACCAAAGTTAAAAATTGGTCCCAGCAACCCGCCACTTACCGACCAGGCAGCACCGCCGCTGGTGAGTGTTGAGAGGTCAGCGCTGGCCAGGCCAC
>CAZTCX010000004.1:54636-66244 GCA_964612515.1 uncultured Lentimicrobiaceae bacterium
GCAATCCGGTGATGCTGATGGAAGGAAAGCGCTGCGCTTGCGCAATGCCTGCCCTGTCGTATTGTGCCTGTAGAAGTTCGTCGGCTTGCGCAATGTCAGGACGGCGCTGCAGCAATTCTGAAGGTAATCCCGGCGGAATCTCAGGCGGCAAGGATTGTTGAAGCAGTGTTAATCCAGTGGTGATTTGCCCGGGATTGCGCCCAAGCAAAAAAGACAAAGCATTTTCTGTTTGAACAACTGCCCGTTCATATTGCGGCAACGCGCCGGCAGCCACTGCCAGTTGTATCTGTGCCTGGTTCAGGTCGATGCCGGCAACCACGCCTTCGTCAAAACGTTGTTGGATGATGTCGAGCGAGCCTTTGCGGGTTTGGATCGTTTGCAGGGTTATCTCCATTCGCTCCTGATAGTCGAGAAGCTGAAAATAAACGTTCACCACTTCGGTGATGATGGCAATTTGCACTGCCCGGTGTCCGTATTCTGTGGCCAGCAGTTCGGAGCGCGCAGCAGCAGTAGCATGGAGGTATTTCCCCCAAAAGTCGATTTCCCATTGCAGATTGGCTGCGCCATAGAAAAAGTTGACAGGATCGTCGGTTTTTTGGCCGCCCAAAAAGTTACCGCGCGTGGCGCCCGCTTCGTAACCGATGCGGGGAAAGGCGTCGGCACGGGCATAACCCACCGCCAGGCGTGCCTGTACCACGCGGCTGGCAGCTATGCGAACATCCGTGTTTTGTCGGAGCGCTTCCGCAATGAGGGTGTCGAGCACCGGATCGTCGAAAAGCTCCCACCAGCGCAGATTGTAAGCCGTGTCGGCGGCGGCCTGATCAAAACGATATGCTGAAGGTATTTCGGTTGTAGGTTTTTGATATTTCGGTCCCACCATACAGCCGCTCATCAGCACTACTACAGTTAATAAAAGGGTTATCAAAAATTGTCGTTGCGTATTCATGCCTCTTTGTGTTACGATTTTATAATCTGCTTTTCGGCATTTAATTTTTCTCTCTTCTTTTCGTAGCCGGCCAGTTTTCCTATCAGAATATAAAGCATTGGATAGAAAAGCACACCGAGTGCTGTGGCTACCACCATTCCGCCAAATAGCGTCATACCCATTACCTTGCGGGCTTCGGAACCGGCACCGCTGGCTACTATCAGTGGCAGGATGCCTAGGATAAAGCTGAATGCCGTCATTAGGATGGGCCGGAAACGCAGTCGTGCGGCGGCAATAGCAGAATCGTAAAGCGAAAGTCCTTGCTCGAATTTCAGGTTGGCAAATTCGATGATCAGGATGGCGTTTTTGGCCGCCATTGCGATAAGCATCACCAGCGAAATTTGCGCAAATACATTATTTACATAGCTTTCGCTAAATAGCCGTGCAATGAGTAGGGCAAGCATAGCTCCCAGCAATGCGAAGGGTGTCCCCAGCAAAATGCTGAAAGGCAGTGACCAGCTCTCGTACTGTGCCGCCAGGATTAGAAATACAAATAGCAGCGAGAATACGAAAACGATGCTGCCGGTGCCAGACGCCTTTCGTTCCTGATACGACATGTTGGTCCATTCGTAGCCCATGTTGTCAGGAAGCACCTGGGCTGCTACCTCTTCAAGGGCATCGAGCGCCTGACTCGAGCTATAGCCGGGAGCAGGGTTGCCGGTGAGTTCGGCGGAACGGTACAGATTGAAACGGTTGGTGAAGTCGGGGCCAGATATTTTTTTGACATCTACAAATGCCGAAAGCGGTATGCTCTCTCCCTGGTTGTTTTTTACAAAAAACAGATTGATCTGCTCTTCATTGATGCGGTATTCGGGCTGTGCCTGAACATAAGTTTTGTAAAGACGCCCAAAACGGTTGAAGTCGTTTACGTATGCACCGCCCAGGAAAGCCCCGATGGTGGTGTAAACATCGTTGAGATTAACACCTGCCTTGAGAATCATATCACGGTTGAGATCGACATAACGCTGCGGTGTGCTGGCGCTATAGGTTGTAAAAATGTTGGCGATTTCGGGGCGTGCGGCAGCAGCTCTGATGAACTGTACGCTTTGTTCGGCTAGGTATTCTGGTGTGCCGCCACTTTTGTCCTGCAGCACGATCGAAAATCCGGAGCCACTTCCCAGACCCGGAATGGCGGGCGGCCCCATGGCAACAGCCTGAGCACCCACCACACCTGCCAGCTTTTTGTTTACTTCGCGCGCTATTTCCAGTGCCGTTTTGTCGCGGTCACTCCAGTCGGTTAGCGACACAAACATGAAAGCAGTATTGGTGGACAAAGCGCCAGAGACAAGGCTATAGCCAGTGGCAGAGGTAACATATTGTATCTCGTCAAGCTCCATGAGCATGTCTTCGATTTCACGCGTTACCACATCCGAACGCTGCAAGGAGGCTGCGCTGGGGAGTTGGACGTTGATCATAAAATAGCCCTGGTCTTCTTCGGGGATGAAACCTCCCGGAACACCTTTTCCTACAAAAACCAGCGCCACCACCATGATGAGGATGTAAACGACGCCGCGTTTCATCTTCCGCGCAAAGTGTCCGGCAAAGGAGGTGTAAGAATCGGTAGTTTTGTCGAATACCCGGTTGAAGCCGGCGAAAAATTTACCAAGAAATCCTTTGTAAGGTTTGGGGTTGCGTAGTAAAAGGGCGCAAAGTGCGGGGCTGAGCGTGAGTGCGTTGAGTGCAGAAAACAGCACAGAGATAGCCACCGTAATGGCAAACTGCTGATAGAGTCGGCCGGTGATGCCGCCCATGGCCGCTACCGGAATAAACACGGCAACCAAAACCAGCGTGGTGGCAATTACCGGTGCGGTAACTTCACGCATGGCTTTATTGGTGGCATCTATCGCATTCATTCCATTATGGATATTCACCTGCACTGCCTCTACCACAACAATGGCATCGTCCACCACAATACCGATGGCAAGCACCAGCCCGAGAAGTGAAAGCACATTAATACTAAAACCCAATATCGGGAAAACGATAAAAGCACCGATGAGTGATACCGGAATGGCGATGGTGGGGATGAGTGTTGCACGCCAGTCCTGGATAAAGAGAAACACAACCAGGATTACCAAAAGCAGCGCAATGATGAGGGTCTCAAAAATCTCTTTGATACCGGTGGTGATGGCTTTTGTCGAGTCAAGAGAAACGGTATAGTGAATGCCTTCAGGAAACGATTTTGAAAGCTCTTCCATGCGTTCGCGCAGGTTATCGGCAATTTCGACAGCGTTGGAGCCGGGAGCCTGATAGATCATAAACATGCCGGCATTCTTACCATCCAAACGCGTAAATGCATTGTAGGATTCAACGCCAAGCTCAACCGAGGCAAGGTCACGAAGTTTTACCTGAGAGCCATTTTCGTTTACACGCACCACAATATCACCAAACTCTTCTTCTGATTTGAGTCGCTCGGGCAAGCGCACGGTATAGGTAAATTCCGTTCCTGGTGGAGCCGGTTCGGCGCCGAATTTCCCTCCTGGAACTATCACACTTTGTGCTCTTATTGCGGCAACAATTTCCGGAATGGTAACGTCGAGCGAAGCAAGCCGGTCGGGTTTTACCCAGATGCGCATGGAATACTCGCTCGATCCCAGCAAATCCACACGACCCACGCCTGGCTCGCGCGCCAGGATGTCCTGTATATTAATGGACATGTAGTTGCCCAAAAACTGTTGATCGTACCGATCGTCGTCGGCGCTGAGTGTGATGATAAGAATGGGAAAAGAAAATGATTTCTCAGTTTTCAATCCATATTGCTTTACCGATTCCGGCAGCTTTGGGGTAGCCGATGAAACCCGGTTTTGGGTAAAAACGGTATTCATGTCCGGGTCGGTGCCAATGCCGAAGGTAATCTGCAGCGACATCGTGCCGTCGTTGGCATTCACGGATTTCATGTAAAGCATGTTATCCACACCATTCACCTGCTGCTCGATGGGTACGGCCACCGATTGCTCCACGTTGATAGCGCTGGCGCCTGTGTAGGAGCCACGCACCGAAACCATTGGCGGAGCAATGTCGGGATATTGTTCCGTAGGAAGTTGCGTAAGAAATACCAGCCCCACCAGAACGATTACGATGGCGATAACCATTGCCAAAATGGGGCGCTTTACAAATAAGTTACTTTTTTCCATCGCTGTCGTTGTTAATTTCTACCACTTTCGATTGATAGGTAACCAGTTGCGGATCGACCTTCGAGCCGTTTCTCACTTTTTGTAACCCTTCTATTATCACCAATTCATCGCCTTTCAGCCCTTCGGTAATCACCGCATAATCATTATACAAGGCGCCTTGTTTTACGGATCTCATTTCTACTTTAGCGCTGTCGCCGACAACAAACACGCTGTATTGCCCCTGCAATTCGTTGAGCGCTTTTAGCGGAATAATGGTGGCCTGTGGCATCATCGCCACTCTGCCTTTTACGCGTGCAAATTGTCCCGGACGCAGCAATTTGTCGGGATTTGGAAAGGTAGCCTGGAGCAAAATGCTTCCGGTGGAAGGATCAACCTGCCGATCGATAAAGTTGAGCGTTCCCGGTTCGGGATAAATGCTTTGGTCGGCGAGGATGAGTTGCAGGTCGTTGCTGGGAGCGGAGGTATCACCATTGTCTTTCATACTTTTCATTTGCCGGGCAAAATAGAGGTATTCCTGTTCGCTTAGAAAAAACTCTACCACCACATCATCTATGTTAGAGATGTAGTTGAGCACAATGGGGTTGGGACTTCTGCCAACAAAATCACCAACTTTGGCCATTGTTTTTCCAATAATTCCATCGATGGGCGCTTTGATGCGCGAATAGCCGAGCTCGATATCTGCTGACTCCAGATTGGCCCTGGCTGCATCCAGGGCAGATTGTGCTGCGTCGCGTTGTGCCACGGCGGCGTCCAGATCGCGCTGACTCACTGCATTGTTGGCTGCCAGTGGTATGATTCGTTTCAGGTCGCTTTCGGCTTTGGCAAGCATGGTTTTGGCCTGCGCAACACCGCTCATCTGCGCAGCTACTTTGGTTTGCAATTGCAGCGGGTCGATGGTGTAAAGCAATGCCCCTTTTTTTACGAAAGTGCCCTCTTTAAAATGTATCGATTCCAGCACTCCTTCCACGCGGGCGCGAATGGCAATGTCTTGCAAACCATACACCTGACCGACGAAATCCTGGTAAATTGGCACATCACGGCGTTCGACTTTTACAACCTCTACTTTTGGAGGCGGTGGAGGCGGCGGGGAATTGTGTTTGCATCCAAAAGCAAACAGCACAATGATGGGTAAAGCCAGGAGGGCGAGGTGCCTCCGACGCGGAGTGAAATTTTCCATATCGATGTAATTATTAAAATACAATCCTTGTAGCAACCTCAGCGAGTTGCATTTTGAGTTTCATAGCCCCGGAAAGCATAAGCTATCCTTTTAGATTCGGTAAAAGTAGTAAACTTGTTCTATTAGTAAAATCCACTTCATTAGCCAGAATCCGCAGGCAATTTTAAGAATCTGCAAAGCTAAATGGGATTAGGACATTAATGCCATTGCAATTTTCATTGAATGGTTTTGTTAAGCCTTCTGTAATTTGCTTCTCAGGTTCCTGATAAAAAACAAGGCGCATGATTCTGATGAGATTCAGAACCATGCGCCTTAAAATTTGAATTGAATATTAAAACTTTAGGGTATTCCCACAGTGTCACTTCTTGTTGTAAAAGTTGGTGCTTTCAAAGATTTTGTCGGCAGATTTGGCGATAAAGCCTGAATAGATTTTTCCGTCGCTGTCGGGGTAGCGGCGTGCAAATTCGTAGTAGCATCCGGGGATTTCATGCGTACCTTCTTCAAAATCTACAGGCACCATCTCCGATTTTATGCTCGATTGCTCGAGAAGCTCCGCCGGCGTGCCTTTTATCTCGCCGCCAGCGTCGTTCATCTGGAAACCGTTTTTCTTTAAAAATTCATTTACTTTCTCTACCGTGTCATAATGTTTCAACTGGTTGACACTAACGGTGAAATGGTTGGCACAAAAACCATAAACGTAAAGCCAGCCCGCATATTCCGACTCATCGCGTAACTGTTCGTAGCGCTTGAAAGATGGCTTCCCCCATAGGTTACCAGCTAAAATCAAGTCGTCGGATTTCAATTTTTCTTCCGGTATGCGATCGATGATTTCCTGCACTGTTTTTTGCAGCTCAGGGCTGAACTCTTCTGTTTTCAGTTCGCTGATAAATACCCGTGGCGCCATTTCGTCGGATTTGTGTTCGAGGTGACGGGCGAAAAGTTTCTTGGCTTCAAACTGATATTCGCCTTTGGCTTCGTAGCCTGCTTCCAGGAAAGGACGCGCCATTACGTCGATGTTCACGCGTGGATCGTTGAAGGTGCGCAGGGCAATGTGGTCGTTGTGGACGGTTTCGCCCGAAGCCACAAAGAGATCGTGGATCTTTTGTACCGATGGGTTTTTCTCGGTGTAACCTTTCCAAAGCTTGTCAAAAATTACTTCTTTTTTCATAATATTATAGGTTTAAATTTTTCGATAGTTGATAAATGTTGCAGGAGTGGAATGCAATTAAAACATACCATTCAAAAACTCTTCGGTAGTTACGTTTTTGAAATAGTACTGCAGGTTTGTGTTTTGCAAACGTTGCATGATGGCCTGACGGTCGTGCGGAACATTTTCGAGTAGTTGCTCTATATCGGCCGTGTCGAGCAGACTGAAATAGTCGCCGAAGATTTTTATTTTTTCGATGGTACCATTTTTCACATCCAGATTAAACTCGATGTTTCCGCCATTGGCTTTTATCTTTCGTTGGAAGTTGTAGCGCGGCGAATAGCCGTAATTCCATTCGCGCGTCCGGTATTTCTGGTCGGCGAGCTGGTTTATTTTATTAATATCATCCTCCGTAAAATGGGTAATCTCCATTTCAGGATTTGTTTCCCGGATATGCTCAAGGATTAAATTTTTAAAAGTAAGCACATCCATGGGCGCTTTAAGATGGCTCTCAATGTTGGTGACGCGGCTGCGAACCGACTTCACGGCTTTATCGATAAACTTATGCGGATCAACTTTCAGCGCACTGCTCAGATCGGTGAGCTGCGCCGAGAATAGGAGGGTTCCGTGATGCAGCACGCGGTTTTTATAGACATGCTCGGCATTCCCCGAAAACTTTTTCCCTTCTATGGTCAGGTCGTTGCGTCCTTCAAAGCGGGCATCGATACCCATCTTTTGCAGAACCTCCAGAATGGGCTTCGTGAAGCCGTGGAAGTCAACAAGCTCATCCGTTTGCCCATTGCGGATAAAGGTAAAATTGATGTTGCCCAGGTCATGAAAAACGGTGCCCCCACCGCTGATGCGTCGTACCACCGGAATGTGGTGTTTTTCCACATAGTCGGTGTTTATTTCGGCCAGCGTGTTCTGGTGTTTCCCCACAATGATGCAGGGTTCGTTGCGCCAGAGCATAAAAATATCGTCGCTGAATTCGCGCAGGCAATACTCTTCGGCGGCGATATTAAAATAAGGATCGGTAAATTCTCTTTCGATACAGCGCATTCGTAAAGGATTTTTTGATGCGGCAAAATTACCTGTAAATGTAATGGATGGGGTAGTAAGATTTGGATTTAGAAAACTTTAACATGCTGATCTGTGGCCTTCCGGGAAAGGGTGGAAATCAGTGTTCTGGTTGTAGGGTTGGAAAAGAAGAAGTTGTAAAGTTGTCGGCTTGTAAATCGGGAAACCTTTTTCTAATCAATCAAACTTCGTAGAAAAGCTACAACAGGGATTAACCTTATTACCTTATTAATTGCGTAAAGTTGCCAGGGGTGAAACAAATCCCACTTATTAAAAGCTCAAAAATTTCAACCCTTTTGGTTTGTTGGCTTTTAAATTTGAGATTTATTTGATTTTTGCCTTCTTGAAATTTGGAATTTACATCACTCTTCGTCGCTCACATCCTGGATGTCTTCCTCGCCGCCGGCAATGGTGTCGTCATCTTCGTCACCGTCATCGCTACCGCTGTCCTGATTCTCAAGTTTTTCGAGCTCTTCCACCGAGTCAACCTTAACATTTACGCGAATCATGTAACTGGTGTCGGCGGTATCGACCGTGATCACATGAAAAAATTCACTGGTTCCTTTGTTTACACGCTGCACGTGGTTGTTCCAGCCGTCAGGATATTTGGCCCGGATAGCTTCTCTTACCTCATCAGAGATGCTGTCGATGTTTTTGATCACTCTTTTCTTTTCCATTGTCTTTTCCATCATAAAGAAAATTACTTAAACAACTGGTTTTTAATACTTAATTGGTTGAAGCCACTTTTTTGTAAAATGGCGCGGCAAATATAACAGCGTGTTTTTGAATAATGCAAGAAGAAAATACAAATATTACAAAAATGTTTGTTTTTGGAAGCAGAGAAGCCATTACCTTTGCAGGTTTTACCTGAAGAACATGCAGATAGAGTTTTCACTTTTCATACAAACGCACGAAAAATTGGGGATGCTCCTGCATCCTTACCTTATCCGTGACGGCGATAAACATTTTTACGCTATCCATGATCGGCTATCGGTGGAAAAGAGTCGCAATTATAGCGGCAAGCTGGCGCAACATGAGGAGGAGATCATTCGGCTTACCGAAAATTATTCTGATCGCAACCTGGCGCGTCGGTTCAAAGAAGGCAAGGCCACTGCCCGAACTTATCTTGACAAACTCACCGACGGCTACATCGCTCAGTATGTGCGGCCTTACATCGAAAAGCAGATGAGTCAATGTTTGCAGCTCGCAAGTCAACACGCTGTTCCGGTATTTTTCAGGGAAACGAAAAGCGTGGTTTACCAGGAAGATTTTGTACGCGTAGCGCAGGAACCCGCCGAGGTGGTTTTTAATTTTATCAAACTTGAAGACGAAACGCGCTATTACCAGAACATCAGTCACGAAGGCCAAAGCATCCATCTTACCGGCAACGACGGCATTATTTTAACCGATAATCCTTGCTGGCTTTTGCTCAACAAAACCTTGTATCATTTCCGTCAGCAGGTGGACGGGCGCAAGCTGGCTATTTTTTTTAATAAAGAATTCATCAGCGTGCCACCAGCCCATGAGAAAAAATATTACAGCACTTTCGTGAAAAAATGTATTCGCGACTTTCCTGTTCTTGTGCAGGGTTTCGCTGTGCGTCATCAGCAGCCCGAAAAGCGATCTATGCTTTCGCTGGAGGTGGACATAGAAGGGTTGCCTTCGCTTTTCTTAAAATTCAAATATGGAAATCAAATCTTAAAGCTGCGACATGGATCGGTAAAAGTTGTGAGTTTTTTGCAGGAAGCGGGCACGTATGCTTTCGATTTTTTTTATCGGGATATAAATTGGGAAACCGAAACAGCGTCATTTTTAGAAAGCCTCGGCTTGAAAAACGTTTATGAAAATGTCTTTCAGATAAACTCGGAAGTTTCGCCACACCACGTGGTTCATTGGCTCAACGAACATTCTGCAACGCTCAAAAAGCGGGGTTTTCTGCTTTCGCAAGAGATCGAAAACATTACCTTTTTCACCGATTCGATGGAGATGGTGATTCGTACCGAAGAGAAGAACGATTGGTTTGATGTGCATGCGGTGGCCAGGTTTGGAAATGATTTCGAGATTCCGGTGGTACAATTGCGCAAGCACCTGCTCGAAGGTATTCGTGAATACCGGCTTCCCGACGGACGCATTGCAGTGTTGCCGGAGTCATGGTTTGCCGACTTCAGCGACCTGCTGAGTTTCGGCCAGCGCGAAAAAGATTATTTCAGAGTGCGCAGGTGGCACGGCTCCCTGCTGTCGGCGCTTTCGATGCGTGGCTTCGATGGCGGCAAGCGGCTAACGGAAGCAGGGAATTTACCAACCGACACTGCGCCACCCGACGCCCCCGAAGGATTGCAGGCGCAGTTGCGCAGCTATCAGTTGGAGGGTTTCCGGTGGCTCGACTTTTTGCGAAGAAAGCACCTGGGCGGGTGCCTGGCCGACGACATGGGTTTGGGCAAAACGTTGCAAACGCTCACCCTGCTGCTAAACTATATCGGCAAATCAACAAAGGCGGTACACGCTAAACCTGCAAAAGACGGACAGCTTGATATGTTTGCTTCTGCGGATGATCAGGCAAGTGCAGGAAAACCTTCTTTGGTGATAATGCCCGCCTCCCTCATCCACAACTGGCAGGCTGAAATCCGAAAATTTATCCCGCACATCGGCTACCTTACTTACACCGGGCCGCAACGCCATGATTTGCTGCCGCAGATTCCTCATGCCCATCTGGTGCTTGCTACCTATGGCACCATCCGCAACGATTTTGATGCGCTTTCAAAGTTCGACTTTGGGTACATCATTCTCGACGAAAGTCAGGTGATAAAAAATCCAGCTTCCAAAACTGCCCATGCGATCTTTAGGCTCAAAGCCGATCACCGTGTGACGCTGAGCGGTACGCCTATCGAAAATTCGCTCTCCGACCTCTGGTCGCAGATGCACTTTCTCAATCCCGGCCTGTTGGGAGAGCATACGTTTTTTAATCGGTTTTTTGCTACACCCATCCAAAAGCATGACGATCGCGCAAAGCAGGAAAAACTTCAGCAGCTTATCCGGCCTTTTATTTTGCGCCGCACCAAACGGCAGGTCGAAAAAGAGCTGCCAGAGCTTAGCCAGGAATACATCTATTGTGAGATGACGCCCGAACAGGAGCAGGTGTACCAGCAGGAAAAAGCCAAAATCCGAAACTTTATCCTCGACAACATCGAAAACAGGGGCATCGCAAAATCTGCGATCATCGTGCTCAAAGCGCTCACCCGGCTGCGTCAGATGGCCAACCATCCCGTTCTTACCGACAACGATTACGCGGGAGGCTCTGGAAAATTTGATGAAGTGGTGCGCAATATCGAAACGTTGATTGCTGAAGGTCATAAAGTGCTGGTTTTTTCGTCATTTGTAAAGCACCTGCGCATCTTCACCGATTATTTCGACAAACAAAAAATCGGTTATTCGATGCTTACAGGAAGCACCCGCGATCGTGCGGCAGCCATTCGTAGTTTTGAAGAAGGGGAGGAGCGCAATATCTTTTTCATTTCGCTTAAAGCCGGCGGAACGGGCCTCAACCTTACGAGCGCCGAATACGTTTTTCTGCTCGATCCGTGGTGGAATCCGCAGGCGGAACTTCAGGCCATCAGCCGTGCGCATCGCATCGGACAAACCCGCCACGTGATAGCATATCGTTTTATTACCATCGGCACCGTGGAGGAGAAAATTATGCAGCTTCAGCAGAAGAAATCAAAACTTGCCGATATCTTTATCAATACCAATAATCCGCTTAAAGCGATGAATGTGGAGAATATCACGGAGCTGATTTCTTAAATAGAAATCATTGTTGTCCCGTAAACATAATATTCTTAAAATAGATTCTTCGCTCCACTGCGTTTCGTTACTAATGACAAGTTCTTGTAAATAATCGCAATACAATAGATTCCTCCTTTCAGTCGGAATGACACGATCGGTGTGGGCAGAGGGGGTGGAAGGTTCGGGCGCGTAGCGCCCGAACCTTCCACCCCTAATCCCTAAAACAGCGTGTCATTTCGACTGGAAAATTTGCGAGGCAAATTTGGAGGGAGAAATCTATTTCAAAAAACCAAGATCATTAACACCATGAC
>CAZTCX010000005.1:0-408 GCA_964612515.1 uncultured Lentimicrobiaceae bacterium
GGATCGTACCGCATGCGCGTAAGGATGAGCTATAGCACCGATCCGACTCCTTGTGGCTCGATGAGCTATGGCGAAGTGGAAGATTACACCATTGTGGTGGGCGGAGAAGTACCCGTACCTTTGGAGGCAGGATTTACTTGCGACCAAACAACTATTTGCCACGGAAGTGCAATTCATTTTTATGATAATTCAATAGGCAACCCAACCAGTTGGGAATGGAGTTTCCCGGGTGGCACTCCCGCCACTTCCATCGAAGAAAATCCCGTTGTAGTTTACAACAATGGTGGATTTTATGGTGTTTCGCTCACAGTAAGTGATGGCACCAACAGCGATAGTTTCACAGCAATGGACTTTATACATGTTTTTGACGAACCACAAGTGCCGGTTATTCCTAATGGCCTCACCGAA
>CAZTCX010000005.1:418-5369 GCA_964612515.1 uncultured Lentimicrobiaceae bacterium
CTCCTGATTGTATCTATTTTACCAACCCCGAAAACAGCACCGACTGGGAATGGGAATTGGTGCCCGCCGCTGCCGGAACCTTTACACAAAATGGCCCGGTGATAACCATTGACTGGAATGCAAGCTTTGCCGGCATGGCCGAAATTATGGTGGCAGGTATTAATTTGTGCGGACAAAGCGCCATGAGCACGCCGCTGCAAGTAGAGATACAACCGCTACCTGCGGCTGCCGGATCAATAAGTGGCGCCGATATCGTATGTCAGAATCACACCTCCGAATATGCTGTGAGCGAAATAGCTGCTGCCGATTTTTATGAATGGACAATCGAACCTGCCGAAGCCGGCACGATTATTAACAATCAGATAAATCCTGCCGTGATCATATTTAGCGGAACTTACAACGGCAATGCAACACTCAATGTGAGAGGCGGCAACCCGTGTGGCGAAGGCGCCTGGTCAGAAGATTTTGTAGTTTATGTGGATATTTGTGAAGGAATCAATAATCCGGCTTTAGCCGAAAAAATACAAATCAGACCCAATCCTGCCAAAGGAGCTTTTACCGCTTCGATTCCCGCCATCAGCGATCAGGAGGTTTCGGTAACTTTGCTGGACGTGAATGCAAACAGCGTTTTTGAAGCTAATTTTGCTTTGCGCAATGAAGGAACCAACCTCACCATCGATCCGGGAATATTACCGGCTGGCGTTTATTATTTGCGAATTAAAGCTAACACATTGAACATCATTAAAAAAATAGTAATCAACCACTAAACTTTATTAGCAATAACAGGTTTATAACACATGAGGATATTTGGGGTAACCCTGTGATTTACTTAACGATAAATACAATTTAATTTTTACAAAAATGAAATACTTTTTCTCACTGCTCTTTGCACTCACACTTACGCTTTTCGTTCAGGGCCAGCAACACGTGATTATCCGCTTCGATAATCCAGACCCGATCACCGTTAAAACTTTTACCAATCCGGCTTACGATGTGGCGTCGTATGTACCTGGAAAATATCTTGACCTGGTAGTTTGGGAAACTGAAGTGGAGACATTTCTACAACAAGGTTATGATGTAAAAGTGGTAAGCACCGATGCCCAGATGGCTGCCAACCTTGGAAATGTTGACGACATCCCTGGGTACCGAACCTATGCCCAAACCCTGGCGGAGCTTCAGCAGATTGCTGCTGCCCACCCCGACATCTGCAAGTTGATCGACATCGGCGACAGCCATGGCAAAGTTTACTATAACGAAGGTTATGGAAACTACAGCGCTTACCAGCACGACATCTGGGCGCTCAAAGTATCGGATAATGTGGAGCTGGACGAAGACGAACCAGCTGTTTATTATTTTGGAGCACACCATGCCCGCGAGCCGCTAAGTACCGAGGTAGCCATGTATGTTTTAAATCATATTGTAGATAATTACGGAACTAATCCGGAGATTACCGCAAACGTAAACAGCAAGGAGATTTGGTTTGTCCCCATCGTTAATCCTGATGGCCGTGCAATTGTAATAAACCAGATCAACACGGACTGGCGCAAGAATATCCGTGACAACGATGGCAATGGAACCGTGACACAAGGCAATTACTATTATCCTGACGGTGTGGACCTCAACCGCAACTACGGCTGGGCATGGGGTGGCGAAGGCACCTCATTCGATCCCACCGACATCACCTACTGTGGCCCTGAGGCTTTTTCGGAGCCGGAAATACAGGCAATTCGCGACCTGATGGCTGATCGTCATTTTGTGGCTGGTATTTCTTACCACACCTACAGCGAATTGGTGCTGTGGCCTTATGGATATACTAATGGAGCAGCAGGTCCTGACGATGCTGCAATTGGTAATCTGGCAACCATGATGGGCAATGCAATTCCCGGCATTTCGGGCGGACATTATACACCGCAGTCCTCCTGGCAGCTCTATCCTGCTTCGGGTGGTACCGACGACTGGGCGTATGGACAGCATGGCATTTTTGGCTATACCATCGAGCTGGGAACACAATTTATCCCGCCAGCCAGCCAGGTGTATCAAATTACCCAGGACAACGTCAATGCCGCCATGATTCTGCTCAACCGTATCAATTACTCAACTTTGACAGGTCACGTAACGAATGCAACCACCGGAGATCCGGTGGAGGCAGAAATACATATTCCCCAAATCGACAACACTGGTTTGTTCCGGATGCCTTACATGAGCAATGCTGCTTTCGGCACTTATTATCGCATGCTGATGAATAATACTTACACCGTAACTGTTTCGGCTTTCGGATACCTCTCACAAACTTTTAATAATGTAGCCATCACCAGTAGCGGACAAACCGTACTGGATGTGCAACTGGTGCCGGCGCAAGTTATCGCACTTTCGGGCACCGTTACCGACACCGACAGTGGCGAGCCTATCGAAGGCGCCATCGTTACAGTTCTCAACACACCCATAGAACCAGCAATAACCGGCGCAAACGGAACCTACAGTTTTCCCGAAATTTTTGAAAACACCTATACCATCAGAGTTTGGGCACAGGATTATGCCACCGTTATACAGGAAGTGACGATTTCTCCCGACAACAACATTGTAAACTTCGAGCTGACTGAGAGTTTTGCCGTTAGTTTTGAAGAAGGCAGCTTTGGAGCAAACTGGACTTTTGGTGGAAACGCCAACTGGGTTATCGATAATAATGTGTCGTGGGATGGCCAAAATTCGGCACGCTCGGGAGCCATTGGCAATAGCAGCACTTCACAGATGATTTACACCATGGACGTAGCCTCTGGTGGCACCATTTCTTTCTATCGCAAAGTTTCTTCTGAGTCGGGATATGATTTGCTGAAATTTTTCATCGATAATCAATTGAAGGATTCGTGGTCAGGGCAGCAGGATTGGGCACCAGTCTCTTACAACGTAACAGCCGGAACGCACACTTTTAAATGGTCTTACGAAAAGGATGTGTATGTAGCTTCGGGCAGCGACTGTGGCTGGATTGATTACATCGAGTTCCCGCCTTCGGCTACCGTTAGTGCCAATGCCGGCGCCAACGGCGAAATCTGCGAAGGCGAAACTTACCAATGCAACGGTACCGCCAGCTATTACCAAACCATAACCTGGACTACTTCCGGCGATGGAGCGTTTAACAACATTCATAGCCTGGAGGCTATTTACACACCGGGTTCAGCGGATATTAATACAGGAATTGTTACGCTTACCCTCACTGCTTCCGATAGCCAGGGCAACAGCGATACCGACAATCTGCTGCTCGTTATACTTCCTTTGCCCGCAATGCCCAATGGCCTGAGTGGCGAAACACCAGTGTGTGCCGGATATCTTTACCCTTACACTTGCCAGCCCATTGCCGATGCATTAAGCTATGAATGGGTGCTTACGCCTGCCGAGGCCGGTGAAATACAAGAAAGTAACGAAAACGAAATTACCGTGCTATGGTCGTCGCAATATTTTGCAACTGCAACCCTAACGGTACGCGGCCTCAACGATTGCGGCTATGGCGATTTCTCGGAAGAATTTGTGGTGTCGGTCGATGATTGTACTTCTATTGGTGAAACCGCTGCCAGTGGTTTTAGCATCACACCAAATCCTGCGTCCGATCGCCTGCACATTACTATGCCGGCAATGACTTCGGGAACGGCAACTATTAAAATCTTCTCCGTTACCGGAAAATTGATGTTACAAGAGGAACATTTCAGCAGCAGCGAAGAGATCATTCTTGATGTCGCTTCATTGAAAAACGGAATGTATCTTCTGGAGTTTTACAATGATAATTTCTCCGAAGTTCATAAATTGATAATCAGCAAATAATTTTCACTAATTAATTAATATCAAACACCAATAATCAAAATGAGAAAAACTACAACTATTCTATTCATCCTTTCTCTGCTTATGTTGTCGATAGCGAGCTATGGGCAAGATAAGGAGAAGGAAACACGCAAACAGCTATACAAGGATGGGAAATACTATCCTTACGACGTTCTCGACACACGCGTTGATAACATGCGCTATTGGCGCAAAGCCGCCGAATTGGGTCTTACCCCGATAGAACCTTACCGCCAGGTGCCACTGGGAGAATATAAAGGAAGCCGCATTGCCGCTAAAAGTGTTTGGCGCGATGATTCTCCTGACGTACCCGTGACCACCCAAAACTCCACACAAAGTGAAAACTCAATCTTTGTGAATCCTACCAATCCTGATCATGTATTGCAATCCAACAACTCTACACAGAATCCGGTTGGTTCGTTGTATGGCGCCAACTATTTCTTTTCGCTCGACTTTGGCTTAACCTGGGGTGGCAGCGTTCAGGGTGCAGGCGGCAGCAACTCCGGCGACCCGGCAACCGCCATCAGCCTCACCGGACGCCAATACGTAGGCTATATTCACAACAATGGCGGACAAGGTGTTTCTTACTCCGAGGATGGAACAACCTGGACGGCAGTGCTCGTTGATGCCGGTGCAGGCTCCTCTCTACTAGACAAAAACCACATGTGGATCGACAATAGTCCTACGAGCCCTTACCAGGGGAATCTATATGCATCATGGACTGACTTTGGCGGACCCAACGATTCGGAAATTGAAATTTCACGCACCACCAATCACGGCCTTACCTATTCTCCAGCCGTTAAAATCAGCGGACAAGTCAACGCCGGAAGTCACAACCAGGGTGTTAATATTCAGACTGGCCCCGACGGACAAGTGTATGTAGTTTGGGCAATCTATGATAGCTGGCCCAGTGATGAGAGTTCTTTCGGCTTCGCCAAATCCCTCGATGGCGGCGTAACCTGGCAACCTGCCACACGCATCATCAATAATACAAAGGGTATTCGCACCTCAGCAACCAGCAAAAATCATCGTGTAAACTCATTCCCATCCATGGCCTGCGACATTGCTGGCGACGGTTCCCTATACATGGTATGGACTAACATCGGCGTTCCGGGAATCAATA
>CAZTCX010000005.1:5379-30794 GCA_964612515.1 uncultured Lentimicrobiaceae bacterium
CAATAGCGGTACCGACAGAGATGTTTACATGATCCGCTCTAGCGATGAAGGAACCACCTGGTCAGCACCCATTCGGGTCAATCAGGATCCAATCGGCCAGGGAAAAGTACATTATTTCCCCTGGATCACCTGCGATCCAATAACCAGCGCACTCAGCGTCGTTTTTTATGACGACCGTAATGTAGGTGGTAATAAATGCGAAGTGTATTGTGCCAACTCTTTTGATGGCGGCGACAGTTGGGAAGATTTCCGCGTAAGCGACACCGACTTTACTCCTACAGCTATCCCTGGCCTGGCCGGTGGATACATGGGCGACTACCTGGGGATTTCAGCTCGAGATGCAAAGGTTTATCCGGTTTGGACCGACAACCGCAATGGCGTCACCATGACCTATACCTCACCCTACGAAACCAACAGCCTGGCACGTCCGGCCAACCTTACTGCTGCAGTAACTTTTGAAACCGGAGCTGTGAATCTTGAATGGACTTTTGATCCTATTGGTACTTTTGAATACTTTATCGTTTACCGCGATGGCTTTGAAGTAGGAACTACCGTCGATCTCACCTTTATAGACAATTTGCCTGACTACGGCATTTATAAATATAAAGTTACCGCCATGCATACCGATGGCGAATCATCAGGACCTTCGGCAACGGTACAGTGGGGCGATGCACACATTGCTGTGGAACCAGCCGAAATCATCGAGAACCTCCCGCTATTGGGCACATCAACAAGATATATTACAGTAGAAAATACCGGGCAATTGAATTTGATTTACGGTGTAACCTCCTCCACCGAGCCCATCCGCTCACGCGATTATTGTCCGGCTTCAACCACCTACCAGGATGAGTACATTTCTAACGTAAGCTTTGGTCTAATCAACAACAGCAGCGCCTGGCAAGCAGGCGTAGCTGACTACACCGACCAAAGTACCGACCTCGAAGTAGGTGCCAGCGAGAGCATCGTAGTAACCAACGGCAATGCCTGGTCGAGCGATAAGGTCACCGTGTGGATTGACTGGAACAACAATCTTGATTTTGAAACGGGCAGTGACGAAGAGTTCGTATTGACGAGCAATGGAGGAGGACAAACCTTCACCGGCCAAATTACCGTTCCACAAGGAACCCAGGGTGGCGAAAAGCGGATGCGCGTAAGGATGACCTATTCTTCAGCTCCCAGCCCTTGCGGCAACTCAAGCTATGGCGAAGTAGAAGACTATACCGTTAATGTTTCCGGATGGATGCTCGTTGAAAGGATTACTGATACCATCGCTCCCGGCAATACGCAAACAGTAGCAGTGATGTTTGACGCAACAGACCTGGAACAGGGAGCCTATCACGGTAACGTAAAAATAACAAGCAACGACCCCGACATGCTTGAAGTTAACGTACCGGTGACACTAAACGTTGGCGAAGGATTCCCGATGTCACTTAACGTGGCCGCTAATCCATCTACCATTTGCGAAGGCCAAAGCAGCCAGCTCGATGCCAATGTAACCGGCGGTACCGGCAGCTATACCTATTCCTGGACATCACAGCCCGCAGGATTTATTTCGACAGTTAAAAACCCCATTGTTTCTCCAACCGAAACCACCACCTATTTTGTAGAAGTATCTGATGGAGAAAGTATCATCGAAGGGCAGGCAATGGTAGTTGTTAAATATGCTCCCGTGGCACCGGGAACTCCGGTGGGAGCTACCTCAGCATGTTTTGGCGAAGTACAAACCATATTTGCCACCAGCGGTGTTACCGGGGAATCCCAATACATTTGGTACATCGATCCAGCCGAAGCAGGAGCACTTCAAAACAACGGCCTGACAGCTACGCTCCTCTGGGATGAAAACTTCAGCGGTAATGTTAGCCTAAACGTAGCGGCAATCAATAGCTGCGGCGAAGGCGAATTGTCTGAGACTTTGAATGTGGTAATGCACGACCTCCCCACGGTAGATTTGGGTCCTAACGATACCATCTGTGCCAACCATTATATTGTGTTGGATGCAGGCAATTCCGGTAGTACCTATCTTTGGTCAACCGGCGAAACCACACAAACTATTCAGGTGGACAGTACCGGTGTAGGTTTGGGTGTGAAAGAAATCTGGGTAGAAGTTACTGATATTTTTTCATGTGTCAACGGCGATACCATCACACTTACCTTTGATGCCTGTACAGGCATTTCAGATATCGACGACCAATGGTCGGTGCGGGTATTCCCCAATCCTTCCGACGGTAGCTTCCAAGTCATCATTAACTCACGCAACAACCAGCCGGTAGATTTGCGCATGTTCAACTCGTTGGGCAGCGAAGTTTATGTAAGTAATAACATTGTTGTGAATGGCAGCAAGGCTATTGATATTAATTTGAGAAATCTCCCCGAAGGCATTTATTTCATTAGCGTGCAGGGCGACGCGATCAATTTAATCAAAAAAGTCATTATCCGAAAATAAATCGGAAGATGTTAATTTATTAACAAAATTAAAACTGCCCGTAACATTTTTTTCGTTGCGGGCAGTTTTTTTATTTGATCCGGATTGCCTGTTAATAGTAGCGTTCCTTCACCATACAACTAATTATGAACCTAATTATGAACTGAATCCATTACTTTCTTTATTAAAAAGCGTTTACGTACTTTGGAAATGTTTCTATTTTTGCTCACAGAAATTTAAAAATGATCATTAGTAAAAAATATTTTAAAACAGCTATTATGATGAAAAAAAAACCAATAACTATTTTTCTGTACCTATTGCTTGCGCTGATTTTCATTCCCGCCACACCTATGCTGTCAATGGCGTCAGGTAGCGAAATTAACACCGGCAATAAAAGTATAAATCACCAGGACGGGCGGTTCGACCAAACCATAACAGGAAAAGTGTTTCGTGGTAATGTCAAATTCCGATTTAAAGGAGTTACTATTGTTTATGCCCCCAATGGTGGCACCGTGGTTACAAACGACACCGGTTACTATTCCATCACGGTACCCCGCGGCTGGTCAGGAACCGTTACTCCGGTTTACTGTGAAGGCTTTGAAACCTTTGAGCCTGCACTACGCACATACACCAACATTAGCACCAATTACACCGAACAGAATTTCCTCCACGACTTTACGCAGGAATTCTCCATCTCGGGCACGATTACCTATACCGATGGAACGCCCGTGGCCAACCAATCCATTGATCTGGGTGAAGCCAAACAGGTTGTCACCAACCAATTTGGTGAATACAGCATAAACAAAAAACCCTGCTGGACCAACAGCATAACGCCGAATTTAAAATATCACTATTTTATCCCGAATCAAATTGACTTTGAAGGTCTCAGCTCCAATCAGGAAAACGTAGATTTTCAGGCAGTAGATTATTATATGCCGATTCCCCCAGGATTTGAGTTTTACAACACGGCCAATCCTTGCATGATTTCTATTGAAGTTACGGCACAACCCGATATTTGCGGCAACGTAATTGAGATGGGAGACTATATAGGCGTATTTTTTCTTGATGATAACGGAGAGGAAGTGTGTGGTGGCCATTGCATCTGGTCTAATCACACCAACGCCTTTATAGCAGCCATGGGTGACGATACTTATACCCCCCAAAAAGATGGCTTTGCCTGGGGCGAAACCATGCGTTGGAAAATATATTCTTATGCCTTAGGCGGTAAAGTCAGTCCGGCAACACCCACATTTAAAATAGGCCCGGGCTTGTCTAACGATAATAAGTGGTACCCTATCGGGATGTATATAACTCAAGACGTTCAGGGAAAAGATGACAACCAGATTTTGATTCCGAAGGGCTGGAGCGGACTATCGAGCTATACAGTACCCAAATCATCTATTATTACCAATGTGATGAATCCTATTAAAAACCAACTGGTGATTATTCAGGATATGACCAAGATGTATTATCCGGGTGCGGGCATCAACACCATGCTAACTTGGAATACAGCCAAAGGTTACAAAATTAAAGTGACTCAGGATGTTTATTTGCCAATGATGGGCTGCCCGCTTCCCAACCCTACCGTCAGCCTTACGAGCGGATGGAATATCGTTCCGGTGCTGAGTGAATGCAATGTGCTGGTATCGGAAGTATTTGCGCCGGTAATGAACAAACTTACCGTAGTTAAAGACGTTGCAGGAACGGGCGTTTATTGGCCGGCAGCGGGCGTGCATACGTTGCAGGTGCTCGTGCCCGGGAAGGCTTATTTTGTAATGATGACATCTGCAGCAAGCATTACCTATAACGATTGCAGCTACAAGCAATCGGCAATTGTACAGCAACATTTTGTTGCCAATTTCGAAAATATCCCTTGGGAAAATCCTGTTCATACAGCCAGTACCCACACCATTGCGATAAGCCCGGAAGCTATGGAATCGTTGCCCGCTGAAAGCATCGTGGGCATCTTTGCTGCCGATGGAACCTGCGCCGGATTGACCAGCCTGGGCGATAAACAAACCAGTGTTGCCATTACCGCTTTTGGCGATGAGCCTTCTTCCGCAGAGGTCGAAGGGCTTGCAGCCGGAGAAGAGATGGAATATAGATTATTTGATATGCAAACAGGAAATATTTCGACACTGCTGGTAGAATACGACCAGCAGATGCCTTGCGCTGATGGGTATTTTACTGACAATGGTCTCTCGATGCTGAAAAGCCTGAAGGTGTCAGCCACAGGAATTGCAGGCTACGGACAGGAGCAGGTGCAGATTCACCCCAATCCTTCCACCGGCCTGGTCAACTTCAGAGGCAGCAGCGATAGCTATCGGGTGCAGGTAATTAGTGTGCAGGGTGAGATAAAAACCGATCAAGCCGTTTCCGGAAATGCACAGCTCGACCTGAGCCAACTGCCCCGCGGAATCTATATCGTGAAGATTAAAGACGAGGAAACATCCTACATCAAAAAACTTATTCTGAAATAAAATTGGAAAGGAAACCTGCTTTCAGAAAGTTGATTTCAAAGCAGATATTATAAAATGAGCCTTTGCATCGTATGCAAAGGCTTTTTTTTAAAAACAACAATGAAAATTTTATGCAGCATCAGGTTTTCGCTTTCGCTAAATATTTTGGATGCCGGATGGCCAATCAATTTCCATCCTTATGAAGCAGACTTGTCAAGCTTGCTCAGGGCAAAGGCGTAAGCACCAATGGAAGTTGCGCGTGAGGTTCCCAGGCGGGTAACTCCCACACCGATTCGTTTGAGCGGATCGTAGGTTATCTTTTTATCACTGAACGGAACTTGAATTTCCTGCTTGTCGCCGGCGAGGAACTTCTGGCGATCCTTATCATTTTCGAGATTAAATACCTGAACCTCCAAACGCGAAAGGCGTCCGCCACCCGGCGTGTCAAACTTTCGGTTCATCTCATTCACAAGGTGCTGCATAAACAATGGATGGGCGCCAGAGATTCCGCCGCCCAAAACGACAATGCCATCCACCATTGTGGCAGCGTTGGCCAGCGCGTCGCCGGCGGCCATGGCAAACTTCTGAAAAGCTTTTGCTGCGGCTTTGCGGTTGCCTTCAACTTTTCCCATCCCAATATCAAAAATTGATTGCGGAGTCGGCACAATCCTCTCATCGAGCCGTGCTTCACGGGCGTATGCTTTGCGAATGCCGCGAATGCTTACGCTTTCTTCTGCACTATAAAATGGGTGCACCTTACTACGGATGCGGTTGATCTCGCCCTGTGCCGAGTTATCGCCGGTAAACAAATGCCCGTTGCTGACGATGCCACCACCAAAGCCGGTTCCGAAAGTAGCGCCCAAAAGGTTGTGATATCGTTTGGGATTGTTGTGCTGCTCAAGAAGCGCATTTACCTCGGGCAACAGGCCACTGATGGCTTCACCATAAGTAAAAAGATCGCCGTCGTTGTTGATGAAAACAGGAATTTCAAATTTCTCTTCGAGCATCGGGCCCAGCGCCACGCCACCCCGAAACAAGGGTAAATTTGCCAGGTCACCGATAATTCCCAGCGGATATTCGGCGGGTCCCGGAAAGGCAAAACTAATGGCCACCGGAGGAGTATCAAGAAGACTTTTTACCTTTTCAAAACCCTGAATGATATGCTGCAGGATCGTGTTCAAATCGTCGCCATGTGACGAATGTGTGATAGGCTCAACCACTTCTTTACCACCCTGAATGGCTGAAAACACAAAGTTGGTTCCGCCGGCGTCAAGTGTCATCACTATTCTTTTCTCTTCGTGTAGGTTGGATTGTGTCATCTTTTTAAGTTTTTCAGGATTATCGTTTTGTTACTAATCACCCTTCCCATTGAGCTAAGGTGTTTTCAGTCGGGCAAAGATAGCCGAAAATCCTTTCCGCCTTTGCCTTATTTTTGGGCTAAAGCCCGTTGAAATCTTGATGTGTTTTATCTCCGGCCTAAAGGCCAGGGCTATTAATTAGCAAGCTACCAAATATTTCATCAAACGCTTTAATTTTTATTTTGTGAAACTAATTTGGGATTTGCATTTTGAGATTTGGTATTTTATAATTAGTGTGCTTCGAGCCAGTTGTTGCCGGTGTTCATATCTACCACGATAGGAACGCTAAGCGGAATAGCGTTTTTCATGCCCTGTTCAACGATCTTTTTCAGCGGCTCCAGCTCACTTTTCAGTGTATCAAACACAAGCTCGTCGTGCACCTGCAGGATCATTCGCGAGCCAAGTTTTTGTTTTTTCATCTCATCAAAAATCCGAATCATCGCCACCTTTATCATGTCAGCCGAAGAGCCTTGCACCGGCGCGTTGATGGCGTTGCGTTCGGCAAAGCCACGCACGGTAGCATTGCCAGACCGGATGTCGGCCAGATAACGGCGGCGCCCCATGATGGTTTCCACATAGCCATTTTGCCTGGCAAATCGAATGGTCTTGTCCATGTAATCTTTGATACCGGGATATTTTGCAAAATAATTATCGATGATTTCGCGGGCTTCTGCTCGTGGAATGTTGAGACGGTCGGCAAGTCCAAAGGCTGATATTCCGTATATGATGCCAAAGTTGACCATCTTGGAGTTGCTGCGCATTTCGCGGGTTACGGCATCCAGATTAACATCGTAAACGCGTGCTGCCGTGGCGGTGTGGATGTCCAATCCCTGGCGGAAAGCTTCCTGCATCGCTTTGTCGCCGCTGAGGTGGGCAATGATGCGCAGCTCAATCTGCGAATAGTCGGCGGCCAGTAAAGTACGGTCAGGACCGCCCGGGACAAAAGCTTTACGAATCTCACGCCCTTTCTCTGTGCGGATGGGAATATTCTGCAGGTTTGGATTGGTTGACGAAAGGCGCCCGGTGGCAGCCACCGCCTGGTTGTAGCTGGTGTGCACACGGTTGTCGCGCGGGCTAAGCATCAGCGGCAGCGTGTCCACATAGGTCGATTTAAGTTTTGTAAGCGATCGGTAATCGAGAATGCTGGCAACGATGGGATGGCTCTTTTCCAGTCGCGATAGCACATCTTCGCCCGTAGCATATTGTTTGGTCTTGGTGAGCTTGGGCTTATCGGTAATTTTCAGCTTTTCGAAGAGGATGATGCCGAGCTGTTTGGGCGAACCCACATTGAATTTTTCCCCGGCAAGGGTAAAGATGTTTTCTTCTACTCCGGCAATCTCCTCCTCAAGCTGTAGCGAAAATGCCTTTAGTGCATCCGTGTCGATCGCTACGCCATAAGCCTCCATATCGGCAAGCACATACAAGAGCGGGATTTCTATCTCATCAAAAAGCCGGCGCACCTTGTTGGCGTCGAGCATAGGCTCCAGTACCTGCCGCAACTGCAGCGTGATGTCAGCATCTTCGGCAGCATATTCAGCCACCCGTTTCAGATTGGTTTTCTGAAGCTGGCGCAAAACGAGCTGTTTGCCACCCTTCTTCTCGGTGAGCTCATCGTAGGTTATCGTTTTATAATTGAGCAGATGACGCGCCAGGAAATCCATGTTGTGCTGCTGGTCAGGCTCGATGAGGTAATGCGCCAGCATGGTGTCGAAAAGCTTGCCGCGCACTTCGATGTCGTACCAGCGCAACACGGCTATATCAAACTTAAGATTTTGGCCGGTTTTTTCGACGGTTTCATCCGCGAAAAGCGATTTAAATTCGCTTGCGATTTCCTTTGTCTTCTGTTGATCATCGGGCATGGGCACATAATATGCCTCCCCGGGTTTAATGGCAAAAGAAATCCCCAGCAACTCGCAGTTGTTGGCATCCACGTCGGTGGTTTCGGTATCAAAACAAAAACTCCCGCTTCTTTTCAACTCAGCTATAAGCTGGTGGCGCTTTTCGGCGGTGTCGGCAATTTTATATTTTGCTTTTTGATTATCAATCGTTTTGAGCGACTCCACCTCCACGCCGGCCTGGCTAAACAGGTCTTGCTGTTGTTCGGCTAATTTTGCTGTGGTAGTATCGCCGGTTTCTTTAAAATGATCAAAGATGCGTTGCGCAAAAGTTTTGAATTCGAGCTCCACAAAAAGCTCCTGTAACGCATCAAAGTCGGGTGCGGTGAGCTTCAGCTTATCGGGTTTAAAATATATGGGCACATTCAGATGAATGGTAGCCAGCATCTTGCTTTCGATGCCTTGTGCCGCAAACTCTTTGACATTCTCAGCCATTTTACCTTTGAGTTCATCGGCGTGTGCAATCACGTTTTCGAGAGAGCCATATTGTTTCAAAAGTGTTTTAGCCCATTTCTCGCCAATGCCGGGAATGCCAGGAATGTTGTCGCTGGCATCGCCCCATAATCCCAAAATATCTATCACTTGCTCCGGGCGTTCGATTTCGTACTTTTCACAAACTTCCTTCACACCCATCACTTGCGCTTTGTTGCCCATGTAGGCAGGCCGGTAAATGAATATGTTGTCGGAGACCAGTTGACCGAAATCTTTATCCGGTGTCATCATGTAGGTGGTAAAGCCTTCCTGTTCGGCCTTTTTGGCCAGTGTTCCAATCACATCGTCGGCTTCGTAGCCATCCACAAAAAGCAACGGGATATTAAAACTTTCCACAAGCCGATAGATGTAAGGGATGGCTGTGGCAATGTCTTCGGGCATCTTCTCGCGGTGGGCTTTGTAATCCACAAAACCCTCGCTGCGCAGCGTAGGTGCCTGCGTGTCGAAAGCCACGCCGATGTGAGTAGGCTTTTCATTGCGTATGATTTCGAAAAGTGCATTGGCAAAACCAAGAATTGCAGAAGTGTTGAGGCCGGTGGAGGTAATCCGCGGGTTTTTGTTGAGCGCGTAGTAGGCGCGGTAAATCAACGCCATGGCATCGAGCAGAAAGAGCTTTTTATTTTCGGGCATATCTTTTAATTACTAATGTTCGTGAAAACGTAAATAGCAAAAGTAGCTAAAAATAAAGGGAAATATCCTTTCAGGAAGCAGCGGCAGATTAAAGATTGAGAAAGGATTGGCTGATTTCCGGCAAGGGTTTTAATGACTAATTTGCCGCATCAGAAAGCTTTTTATTCAATGGCAATTTTGTCTATCTCCTTCATCAGCCGGTCGGTTTCGGTGAGCGCCACGATGATTTTTTGATAGTGCAAAATGTCGCCAAAATCCAGCGTGCGGTCCTTGCGGTCTTTGAGCCATTTTTGGGCAGGCTGAGTACCGCCGATATAAAGCTCCCAGGCGATTTCGGGAACATTGCTGAAATACTGCGTGTCGTTGATGTAAACTTTGCCGACCTCCCCCGACCCCTCCGAAGGAGGGGAGAAAGAACGCTGCTGATTAAAATATGTAGGATTATCTTCCGCATTTTCCATTGGAGCCGTTCTTTCTCCCTCCCCCTCGGGGATGGCTGGGGTGGGGTCTGGAGGGGAGAAAGAACGCTGCTGATTAGAATATGTGAAATTATCTTGTGAATTTTCCATTGGAGCCATTCTTGCTCCCTCTCCGCCAATTGGCGGAAGGGTTGGGGTGGGGTCAAATACCGGGGTGGCGTCAGCCGCTTTATCTTTTATGTTGTCGAGCAATCCTTTTATTTTATCAGCAACTGACTGTGGGTTTGCAAATACCTCTTCATTCCTAAAACGAACCACCTCATAACCAGACTCTTTAAGCATTGCGGTTCTTAACTCATCGTATTCCTTTTGTTTTAAATGGATTTTACCGTCAATTTCGATCACCACTTTTTTCCGTAAACAAACAAAGTCAGTAATGAAATCATCAATAATATGTTGCCGCCTTATTTTATGTCCCGTTTTCTTATTTCGCAAATATTCCCAAATTACTTTTTCCGCTTCTGTTGGATTGTCTTTCAAAACATCGCGCATTTCTTTAATAAATTTGTAATGAGCGGGATTTGCGGTGATGTAACCGAACCCGCGAGCCTCCCTGACCTCCCCCGACCCCTCGACCTCCCCCAACCCCTCGAAAGGAGGGGAGCAAGAACTCAGCTGAATAGAAAGCAATGAATATTCTTCTGGACTGTCCATTGGAGCCGTTCTTTCTCCCTCCCCCTCGGGGAGGGCTGGGGTGGGGTCAGGAGTGGCGTCAAACTTCACTTTTGTTACTTCATTATTTCCACCCATGGGGTATTGGGTGATAAATTGCTCAACGGTCGGGCTTTCCAGTAGATGAATTTGCCGCAACTCTCCGCCTAACTTCACCAGTTTCCAGAAGGAGCCGGAATCTTTGGGATAAGGCACACGCGGAAAGTCGATCTTTAAAAACTCCTTGTATTTTTCCCGATAGATGGGCGAATGCAACACAGCGTAGATGTAATCCAGCAAATCGATGGGCGCGAAAGTGGTTTTAAAATCATCACGTACTTCGGGATTGTTGATGTAGCAAAGATTCCCTTCGGGTTCTTTTTCGGGCACAAAACCCAACCCCAGATTTTTGGCTATCTGATTTACAATTTCCGGGTTGAGGTCGGGGATACCATCTTCCTCACTGCAAAAGTAAAGCTGGAAATAATTTCCAAAATCAAATCGTCGCGCGTTGCCTGTTCGGTTGAATTCTTCTTCAAATCTCGAAAGAAAAAGGTATTGCCAATTACCCACACCTTGCCTGGGCTCAACCAAGCCAATATCTTTCAGTTTTTGCATTTTAGATTTAAATCTCAAAATTAAAGAACAAATAGGAAATCAAACAGGCATTTCATTCTTCAATTTTTTAAAGTCTAATCACCAACAGGAACTAAAAAAGAGGCCACCCACATTTCAGAATCAGAACGTAAGGCGTGCATCGTGTTTTCCTTTACAATGAAAGCTTTACCAACAGTCAATTCTTGTTCTTCGTTTTCCATTACGCCAAAGCCCTTGCCTCTGATGCAATAGAACACTTCATCAAATCTCAGATGTTTGTGCAAAGCTACGTTGCTGGCAGGGGTTATGTGATAGACGTTGGTTTTTATCTTTGATTTCAAAAGCTCTTTATCCATGTTTTATCTCTGTTTTAATAATATTTACAAGATTAATAGTTAAAACCCGGAAATGAAATGTTTTATTATTGCCAATGGTTGACGACAAGAAACGTTGGATTTCGTAGCTGCGAACCTAACAACCGAAAAAAGCTTTGCAAGCGAGCAAAGCGCCCCGCACACCACTGAAATCACGATGTTTTATGACTGATTATTAGTTCAACGTTTTATCCGGTACCGCACTATAAATTGCAGGTATTGATTATAAACCTTTGAATGTTCCATGACTCCATATCCGGGAGGGTATCTGGGATTAATCCAGCCTATCTCGGTAAAAGGCGTAACGCCATGACTATACCTTAATCCTAAATCAATATTCTTTGTAATGCTATAATTTACACCCATCAATATTGAAATTTCAAATGCGCTTTCTTCAAAAGGAGTAAATTTATAATAAGCAGAATGTTGTTCTTCCAGAGATGGGAAACTGGCGTCTTTGTTAATTAAATAAGCAAACTCAGGACCGAAGGAAATAAAGAACCTATCTGAGAAATAAACATTCGCAAGTATCGGTAGCTGAATGTAATCAAGTCGAAGTTGATGATCAGAAGAGTCCGAAATATCTTCCTTATCCTTAAAAACACCCCCTTTTCTAATGTACCCGGGTTCTGCTGCTATTCCCCAGGTTTCGGAAAGCCGGTATTCTACAAATCCGTTTACATTAAACGAATTCATTGGACAAAACAATTTTGTACCGTACTCTTCATACCATCCAACATAAGGATACGACAAATCATACCCTGCAAGAAACCCATAATTAATTTTCTGGGCCTGAAGGTTCAAACCCAACGGTAGTAGCAATCCAGCTATTACCAGAAGTTTTAGTGTTTTCATTTTTCATTTTATTTGGTTATTGAATTGTTCCATAATGTCAATGCAATGTTACAGACGTTTCATCTTGTCTGTTCATCAATCCATTCTGTGAATGCGGCTACTCTCGTCCATTCCATAATTTGTCCGTAATAAAAAGTTTTCATGAATTGTGCAAAATCAATTCCTCCGCCGGCACCACCACAAATTCCAATTAATTCCCAGTCGTTACCATTTTTTCTAAACAGTCCGCCACCACTGTCACCTCCAGTGCTAATATACTCCAAAGGTCTGGGGATCGAACTGCCCATTTTGTTACAGTCATCCCGGGTTGGGTGATCAAAGTCACATAAAAGCATAGTTCCATTCCCTGAAAGCTCTGGACCTCCGATGCTATCAACGACATTTTCTCCTGCAATCTTTTTATTTAATAAATCTACTAAATCCGGTCTGTCTGCTGATCCGGATGCTCCAAAGCCAACACCTACAACATTTGAATTTATCTCATCGAAAGCATCGTTAAGTTTTGCAGGTGCAATACCTTCTAAAGGTTGTTCTAATTCAATGAGTGCTATATCGCATGAACCTTTCGTTAAACTGTCCAGATAGTTAGGATGAATTATTATTCTTTTGGTTTTAACTTTTTGCCCATTGAAAACCAGGCTGAGTTTATTTACATCCGTAACCCTTTCGTTGTAAGGAGTAAATACTGTAATAATCTGTCCGTTAATCTCCGTTGTGTCGGTTCGGGTATCGGTGTCAATGAAGACGTGTGCGGCTGACAGTACAAAGCGATTGCTTATCAACACACAAGATCCACTGGGCGAAGTGTCATTAAAAATTCGACCAACACAATCAAATTGTTTCTCTGCGGCTAATTTTAAGTACTCCTTTTCATCAACATCATGCCTGATAATACCTGAAAAAAAGGTCAAAAACGCTAAAGCAGTTAGCGTCATAATTTTTGAACCCTTATTGTATTTCTTCAATCTCTTTCCCTCCTTTTTTCTTTTGGCGTTTTAGCCGGCTCTTTCATTTTTTAGCATCTTGATAATATTTATACTGATGAATTCGCAATTCTTCTCATAGCTCAGGCTTACCGCTGGGTTGCCGTGGTGGGTGTTAGTAGCCAGAGTGATTAAGGTATTACTCATTTGCCTAAAGAATAATTTTTTAAGAGCCAAAATTAAAAAATATTCCATCATAAAGAACACTTTCTAAAGTTTTCTTTTTTACGGACACCAGGAAAGTCAACGGGCGGTCAGGATCCGCAGTTCTCACCCACAGTCCAAAGTTTGCCATCGTAGAAATGAGCTGGGGAATCTTCAATGATTTTTTTTAGCTGAAGCTAAATGATTGAGAAAACGATGGGTAATTTCCGAGAGAGGTTCCCGGAAATTGAAATAGATTGGCGGGATTCAATAAGCAGAATGGTGATTTATGCTTCTAATCGAATAATCAAAAACCATCCACACCTACAACTTTATTAGCTAATCATTTTAAAAATCGATTTTCACAAACGATATGCTTTTGCAAAATAAGGTAATAAGGTTTGGGGTTTGCGGAACGGCTTTTTCTATTAAGGTTGGGAGCATGAGAATAAGGTTTCCTCCTTTCCTAAAACCTTATCAACATTTTTAACCTTAGTAGAAATATCTATCCATCAATTTCAACCTTATTAATATTTCGTTCATTCATTTCAGTTTAGGAAAATCAAAACATCTCCTACTCGTCTGAAAATGTTTAATTTCGCCCGCTAAATTACAGAAGGTACAAAATCAACATCTGATGAAACAATACAACAAGCTCAACACCCTGATAGGCTGGGGTGTCTGGTTGATAGCCACGGTGGTTTACCTGCTCACAGTAGAACCTACCGCCAGTTGGTGGGACTGCGGCGAATACATTGCCACAGCTTACAAACTCCAGGTAGGTCACCCACCGGGAGCACCTTTTTTCCAGTTAGCTGGACGCATCTTCTCCTTGTTTGCCTTTGGTGACGTGAGCAAAGTGGCGCTTATGATCAACGTAATGTCGGCGCTTTCGAGTAGTTTCACCATTCTGTTTCTGTTTTGGACCATCACCATCCTGGCACGCAAAGCTGCGCTGCTGGGTGGAGAAATGAACACCGGACGCATGATTGCCATCTTTGGCAGCGGCATCGTAGGCGCTTTGGCTTACACATTCAGCGATTCGTTTTGGTTCTCGGCAGAAGAAGGCGAGGTGTACGCCATGTCGTCGTTCTTTACCGCCTTCGTGTTCTGGGCTATCCTCAAGTGGGACGAAGTGGCCGATGACCAACATTCGGCGCGCTGGCTGGTACTCATCGCTTACATGGTAGGACTTTCGGTGGGTGTGCACATGCTCAACCTGCTGGCCATTCCCGCCATCACTTTTGTGTTTTACTTCCGTAAATACAAACCCACCATGAAAGGCATGTTCATAACCGGCGGCATCTCATTGCTCCTGCTGGCTTTTATCATGTTTGGCATCATTCCGGAAATCGTATCCCTGTTTGCCCATTCAGAACTTATCTTCGTAAATAGTTTGGGACTTCCGTTCAACAGCGGCACCATCTTCCTAGCAATACTGCTGATTGCGCTCATCGTTTTTGCCATCAAAGCTACCAACAATGTGAACCGACGCGATTCACAAATTGCCATCGGTCTCGCCGGATTACTCTATCTGTTGGTTTTGCTTGAAAGTCGTGGTGCAGGCAGCTTTCTGATGCGCCTCATTGTGGGCGGAGGAACGGCCTTCCTGATTTATTATTTCCGTAGGCAAAAGGCGCTGCTCAACACGGCGGTGCTCTCTATCACTTTTATCCTCATTGGCTATTCTACTTTTTTAATCATAGTAATACGCGCTAACACCAATACACCTATCAACGAAAATGCCCCAAAGGATGCAGTTGGTCTGCTCTCCTATCTAAACCGGGAGCAATATGGTGACTGGCCATTGGCACACGGGCAATACTATAATTCACCAGTTTCAGGTTCGGAAGATGGCTCGCCGGTGTATCTCCGCAGCGACAAAGACAAAAAGTATGTGGTGGCCGATAGTCGTGAAGGCGTCATTGCGGTTTATGATCCGGAATTTACCACGATTTTCCCGCGAATGTGGAGCAACCAGAAAGAAACCCACATCCGCGAATACAAGGAGTGGGGAAAGATAAAAGGTGTGCCGATGCGCTATACCAACCGCGAAGGCAAAGTAGAAACCATTGTGAAACCCACCTTTGGCGAAAACCTGACCTATTTTTTCCGCTACCAAATGGGCTTTATGTATTTCCGCTATTTTATGTGGAACTACTCCGGGCGGCAAAATGATATTCAGGGACATGGCGGCATCGAAAACGGTAACTGGATTACCGGCATCAACGCCCTGGATTCGAAAAAGCTCGGCAATCAGAACGACCTGCCAGCTAGCCGCCAAAACCGTGCTAACAACAAACTTTTCATGCTGCCACTGCTTCTGGGCCTGGCAGGGCTGTTTTTCCAGCTTAACCGCGACTACCGCAGCAGCATCGTAGTGGCGCTGTTGTTTTTGATGACAGGAGCAGCCATTGTGGTTTATCTTAACCAATATCCATATCAGCCACGCGAGCGCGACTATGCTTATGTCGGTTCCACCTATGCCTTTTCCATGTGGATAGGGCTGGGCGTGTTGGCTCTCTATAATCTTTTGCGCAAATTACTCAAACCCCAACTGTCGGCAATTATCGCCACAGTGCTTACACTGGTACTGGTGCCAGGGATCATGGCTTCCGAAGAGTGGAACGACCACGACCGCTCCGGGAAATATGCTGCCCGCGACTTTGCTATCAATTACCTGGAATCGTGCGAACCCAACGCCATTCTGTTTACCAACGGCGACAACGACACTTTCCCGCTCTGGTACGTGCAGGAGGTAGAAGGCATCCGCACGGACGTACGCGTGGTGAATTATATGCTGGCTTCCGGCGAGTGGTACATCCACCAGATGATGCGCAAAACTTATGACTCCGAAAAACTGCCCTTTACGCTTAAAGCGGAGGATTACGAAAAAGGAACCAATAACTTCGTGCCGGTCTTCGAAAAGCTACAAGGTCCGGTGGAGCTAAAGCAGGCGATTAATTTTGTTGCCAGTTCAAACGCCGATTCGAAAATTCCGTATGGCCCTAACACCACAATCAACTTTATGCCCACACGGAACTTTAAACTTACCAACGACTCGGCTTATCTTGTCAGCAACAAGCTGATCCCTGCAGACATGTACGACCGCATCGAGCCGGTGATCACCTGGAAGATAAAAGGTCAGAATTATTTATATAAAAAAGATCTGATGCTCCTCGACCTCATCGCTTCTAATAACTGGGAACGCCCCATTTATTTTACCAGCCCGGCCGCTATCGAAAATGTGATGAATGTTGATGAATATTGCCACCTCGATGGCATCGTCTATCGTTTTCTGCCTGTAAAAGCCGACCACATGTACAAAGGTCTTGGCGGCATTGATACCGACAAAACCTACGATCTGCTGGTGAACAAGGCCAAATGGGGCAACCTGAACGATCCGAAAGTATATCTGGATCCCGAAAGTCGCCGCAATTCCATTATGCCGATGCAAAATTATCTGCGGTTGGCACAGGCGCTTATCGAGGAAGGCACACCCGATTCTGCCGTGGTAGTGCTCGACACCATGCAGAAGTTCTTTCCCAACAGCAAGTTCCATTACGATCTCTATACGCTGTCGCTGGTGCAAAATTACTACGACGCTGGTGCGCTGGAGAAAGGCAATGTTGCTGCTGATATTTTTATAAATAATTATGCAGGCGATCTGAAGTATTATGCTTCGTTAGCCCCGTCGTTTAAGCAATATTACAGGCAGGAAACTGAGCAGGCTTTCATGGTGTTGCAGCGTATGTCGATGCTGGCCAAAGAATTTAAGCAAACTGATCAGGCCAAAAAAACGGATACAATCCTCGACGAGTTGCTGACAAAGTTTTAGCTTCTCTCGTAGTCACGAATAAAAAATGCCGGCAACAGAAATCTGTTTGCCGGCATTTTTTTATAAGTCGATTTTTAAAAAACGTTTTTAGAATGAGGGGGGAGAATACTTTCAATCTCTTCAATGGATTGCAAAGTATCATAAAGCCATGTTTTTATCTCTTTATCCATAGATCAATTGTTTTGAAGCATTTATCGATTCAAGAAGATATGGATTTTTAACGGCTTTCCCTTCAAGCAAGTCTACTTCCCTCTTGAGTACATTTTCCAACGATTTTTTAAAATCAAAATAATTATCCGCATAATCGTACAAATCTACCCCTGCAAAATCAACCAGGAAGTCGACATCACTTGCACCATCAAAACGATCACTCAATACTGAACCAAATACAAATAGCTGAGCCACTCTATGCTCATTACATAAAGCCCTGATTCTATCAATATTTTTGTCAATAATCTTCATAACACAAAAGAAAGTATGATTTTTTTTATCAATCATCATTCCTCTGTACTTCGTTATTCGTTAATCGTTATTTGTTAATCGTAAATGAACTATTAACGATTAACTATTTTCTATTTTCTATTTCGTCAATTCTTCTTTGTTTTCACCAGCAGGAGTATCAATCCAACAGCAATAAAAGGCAGACTGAGCCACTGCCCCATGTTGAGCGTCATGGTGGTTTCGAAAGCTACCTGGGGCACTTTTACAAATTCGATAAGGAAACGGGCTGTGAATAGTAATATCAAAAATATTCCGAAAATCAATCCTGGCCTGGGTTTGCCATCTTTGTGCCAGTAGAACCAATATAAAAATCCGAAGATGGCAAGGTAGCTCAGCGCTTCATAGATTTGGGTGGGATGGCGCGGCACGGCATCGTAACTCGTAAAGATGAAAGCCCAGGGTACGTCGGTAATGTTTCCGAATATTTCGGAGTTCATCAGGTTGCCCAAACGAATAAAAACACCGCCCAGGGCAACCACAATCACGACACGATCCATAACCCAGAGATAGGTCTTTTTGGTATTGCGCGTAAAAAGCCATATCCCCACCAGGATGCCAATAGCAGCGCCATGCGAGGCCAGGCCGCCGTTCCAGATTTTTAAAACTTCAAAAGGATTGGCAAGATAATAATCTGCTTCGTAAAAAATGATGTGTCCCAGCCGGGCGCCTATCACCGTGGCGACGAGCATATACATCGCGAGCTTGTCGAGCAGGCTCACGGGCAGCTTCTCGTGTTTGAAAATTCGCAGCATCACCAGATAGCCGAAGAAGAAAGCTGCTGCAAACAAAACTCCGTACCATCGCACGGGTATTCCGGTTCCGGGAAATATTTCAGGATTTACGCTCCAGACAATGTATTGTAACAGCATTTCTTTTGTTTTTAAAAATTTCGGCAAAGATAATTTATCCCATCTTATCGTGCCTCTCCTAATGTGATGTCAAAAAATTCATAACAACTGGCTGGTGCCAAAAAAGCTATATTTTTAGGCTTTCAATTTTTAAAGATGTTAGAATATCAAATTGGAATAACGCTGCTGCCCGGCATCGGTGATGTGCTTGGTAAAAAGCTCATCGCCTACTGCGGTGGTGCCGAAGCTGTGTTTAAAGAAAAGCGGGAGGCGCTCGATAAAATCCCCGGTATCGGCAGCCGGCTGGTAGATGCTGTACTTTCGCATAATGTGCTGAGCCGCGCCAAAGAAGAAGTTGAGTTTATCGAAAAGAATAACATCCAGCCGCTCTTTTATCTCGACAAACAGTACCCGGCGCGCCTGAAAAATTGTGACGACAGCCCGATAATGCTTTATCAAAAAGGGCACACCGACCTAAATACCGCCAAAGTAGTAAGCATCGTTGGAACCCGCAAAGCCACGGAATATGGTAAAGAAATCTGCAACAAAATAGTGGAGGGTCTGGTTGCGTACAATGTGCTGGTGATAAGCGGGCTGGCATACGGCATCGACACTTGCGCGCACAAAGCTGCGCTGGATAATGGTCTGCACACAGCAGCAGTGTTGGGCCACGGCCTCGATAGGATTTATCCCTATCTCAACAAACCTTTGTCTGAAAAGATTTGTGATCAGGGGGCGCTCCTCACCGAATTTATGAGTCAGAGCCTCCCCGACCGCGAGAACTTTCCCAAACGTAACCGTATCATCGCAGGAATGTCCGATGCTGTGATAGTAGTGGAAGCAGCTCAATCAGGCGGAGCACTCATTACGGCAGAAATTGCCAACAGCTACAACCGCGATGTCTTTAGCGTGCCCGGACGAATTGGTGATGCTTATTCGGAAGGTTGCAATAAATTAATCAAGATTAATAAAGCGGCTTTATTACAGTCAGCCGACGACATTGCTTACATCATGGGATGGCAACGCAAGGAAGAGATGCAAACCGGAATACAACGTCAACTTTTTGTAGAGCTTTCCTTGCTCGAAGAAAGTATTGTAAACATGCTACGCAACGCCGACACGCTGGGTCTCGACGAGATAAGTCTGGCCTTGTCGCTGCCTGTAAGCAAAGTCAGCAGTACGCTACTCATGCTCGAATTTCAGGGGTTGGTGCGGGTGCTGCCCGGCAGCCTTTATCGTCTCAATAGGTAACTCATCTACAGCCGTTCGCTGAGGATGCTATGCACTTTTTCAGGGGTCACCTTTTTTTGTTCTCCCAATGCAGTAAAACCATTATCCTTCAGGTTTTCAATGATTTTACTAATGGTGTCTTCGCCTAAATCATAATCCGAAAGCCTTGTGGGTACTTGCAGGGAGTTAAAAAATTCTTCGGTGCGCCGGATGCCTCCTTCAATCTGCTCCTGTTCGTTACCTGTTCTAATATCCCAAACCCGCTGTGCAAACTGCACCAGCTTACCCATTTTTTCTTCTTTCATTATCTTCATCATACCCGGCCAAACGATGGCAAGTGTGCGCGCATGATCGATGTTATGCAGCACCGTAAGCTCGTGACCAATACTATGCGTGGCCCAATCGGTGACAACGCCGGTAGCAAGTGACCCGTTGAGCGCTATGGTGGCTGCCCAAACAATGTTGGCGGCAGCTTTCGTGTCGTCCGGGTCTTTCACATATTTGGGACCTTCGTCGATGAGTACTTTCAGAACTCCTTCGGCCATGCGATCCTGAACGGCGGCATCCTGCGGATAGGTGAGATATTGCTCGGTGATATGGATAAAAGCATCCACGACGCCGTTGCCACGCTGCCTTTCAGAGAGCGTGCGGGTAACGGTGGGATCGAGCACCGAAAAGCGTGGGAAAGTCAATGGCGGAGCGCCAAAAGAGAGCTTCTTGCCAACTTCCTTGCGCGACACCACAGCAAAAGCATTCATCTCGCTGCCAGTTGCCGGCAAGGTAAGAATAGCTCCAAAAGGCACAGCCTTCTTCACTTTTGCGCCTTTGGCCAGAATATCCCAGGGATCGCCTTCAAAAGGTACAGCGGCCGCGATAAACTTGGTGCCGTCGATCACGGATCCACCGCCAACAGCCAGCAGAAAGTCAACCTGCTTTTCGCGACAAAGTTCTACAGCTTTCATCAGCGTGCTGTATTGCGGATTGGCTTCTATGCCGCCAAATTCGATAAGGTTGTAATTTTTCAATGCTTTTGTAACTTGGTCGTAAACACCATTTTTTTTAATTGAGCCACCACCGTAAGTCATCAGCACAACAGCGTCTGATGGGATTTCCTGAACGATTCGGCGGATGGTGTTTTCACCAAAAATGATTTTTGTAGGATTGTAATATGTGAAACTGTTCATAATTTAATTTTTAGAAAATATTCGATTTTCATTTCTTCAGAAACAAAACTTGTTTTCGTTTTGTGAGCAAGTAACAAGCAAATGCTGAAAGTGTTCGGGGGTTGCCAGAGCTGCTAAATCCCTGGCAGGGCTTAAAATTCAGCAGAGCTGCCGGAATGCTTTTCTTGAGTGCGCAAAATTATTCGTGGCAGTGTGAAGCCAACGCTTCAAGCCCTTGCAGGGCTTAAAATCTATCAGAGCTGCCGGAGTGTTTTTTTGCGTTCGTAAATTATTAATTGCAGTGTGAAGCCCTGCAAAGGCACCGCGCTAGCATGGGTTGCGATGTTTCTTTAAATCTAAAGAATATTCAGCCGGTTGGCGTCGAGCTTTATGAAAATAAACAGCAGGATGGTGAAGGCCCACAATGAGGAGCCGCCGTAGCTAAAGAAAGGTAGTGGTATGCCGATCACCGGGAACAGCCCCAGCGTCATGGCAATGTTGAGGGCGAAATGGAAAAACAGGATGGACGCCACGCCATAGCCATAGACGCGGCTGAAAGTGGAACGCTGTCGCTCGGAGCGCTGGATGATGCGCACAATGAGTATTACAAAGAGCGCTACCACCAGCGTGCTGCCGATAAAGCCCCACTCCTCGCCCACCGTACAGAAGATAAAGTCGGTACTTTGCTCGGGTACAAAATTGAATTTTGTCTGGGTTCCGTTAAGGAAACCTTTGCCGGCAAAGCCTCCCGATCCTATTGCGATAAGCGACTGATTGACGTTGTAGCCCGCGCCCTTGGGATCGCTTTCTTTTCCCAGCAATACATTGATGCGTGTACGGTGGTGCGCCTCAAGCATATTATCGAAAGCATAATCCACCGAAAAGACAAATCCTGAAGCCAGCACCAGAAAAGTGATGAGAATGGCAACATTTCGCAATGTTCGTCGCATCAAAATGAGCAGTAACACTGCTAATACAATTAAGCCGGCAATTATCACCAGTTGATCGATGAGCAATGCAAGCAGGAATAAAATGATTACGATCAGAACTATGATGAGCACGTTGCCGGTCATTCCTTCGCGATAGAAAACAAAGATAAAAGCAGTATAAACCAATGCCGACCCCGTGTCGTTTTGCAGGTAAATCAGTGCTGCCGGAATTGCCAGAATGAGAAAAGCCTTGAAAACCGAAGAGAATTTATGGAAATTGATGTTGGAGCCACCCAAATAATTGGCTACCGCCAGGCTGGTGGCAAATTTGGCGAATTCGGCCGGCTGAATCGAAAGATTTCCTACCTGAAACCACGACTTGCTGCCGGCGATTTCTTTACCAAAAATAAGCACTGCCACCAGTGCAGCTATCGTTACAAAATAAATGATCATTGAAAAAGTGGAGAAAAACTTCGCGTCGGTGAGCAGAATAATAAGTGCCAGCAATAGCGAACTTCCGATAAAAATCATCTGCTTGCCATAACGTTGCGACAAGTCGAAGATAGAACTGTGCTCCTCATCGTAGATGGCTGCGTAGATGTTAATCCATCCCAGCAAAACCATCACCAGATAGAGCAGAACCATCCACCAATCGATGTTGCCAAATATGTTGCTGCGTGAGCTCACTTTTTAGTAATAATATTTAAAGTTGATTCATTCATAACAAAAACTCCAAATCCCAAATGACAAATGTCAAATAAGCTCCAAAAACCAAATCCTAAACACCATAGCTCTTTGGCTTCAAATCTAATTTGTGATAATTGTATTTGGATTTTGTTTTATTGATCATTGGAAATTGTTTGTGTTTTGTTTTCTTGTCATTTGAAATTTATTAATAATGTGCTTTAATTAAAATAAAATTCAGGCACCTATGGGTCGATTAAATTGGTTTCGAACATTTTCTGTTCAAACCAGGGCGGCTTAAAATCGCCCAGAAGGTATTTCATCATCATCAGGGTAGCAATTGGCGCCGCATAGGTAGAGCCATAGCCAGCATTTTCGACTACCACAGCAATTGCAATTTTAGGATTATCGATGGGTGCAAAGGCGATAAAAATACTGTGGTTTTCGCCATGCGGATTCTGCACCGTACCAGTTTTTCCACCCATGGTAATACTGTCGTGGGCATAATAACGCGCTGTGCCGTGGCTACCTGCAAAAACCCGACGCATCCCTTCAACCACCGGATCGAAATAGCGTGGCTCAACCATCGTGGTGTGACGCGTAAATTCGAGGGGTGTGGTCACACCATTTTCTACGATAGCTTTTCCAATATGAGGATCGTAATAAAAGCCACGATTTGCGATAAGCGCTGACAGATTTGCCAACTGCAACGGCGTTACCAGCAACTCACCCTGTCCGATGGAGAGCGACCGGATGGTCATGCTGCGCCACACATTTTTACCAAAATATTTATCGTAATATTCGGGTTCGGGCACGTTTCCGCTACGTTCGACCAGCAAGTCGGTATTGAAAGTTTTTCCGAGATTAAAACTAAGCAGATATTGACGCCATTTTTCGTACGCACGTCGCGTGGAGCCATACGTCGGGTTGTCGATAATGGTTCTGAAAACGCCCCAGTAATATGGGTTACACGATTGCTCGATTGATTCGATCAACTGCAACGGCGAGTTGTGGTTGTGGCTGCACCGGATGGGAACTGCCCCCACGCCTGCACATGGAAATGCCGAAGATACAGTGATGACGCCTTCCTGCAGGCCGATGAGCGCATCCACCAGCTTAAAAGTACTGCCGGGCGAATACATGGCCAGCAAAGCTCTGTTGAAAAGTGGTACAAGCGGATCATTGGAAAGCTGGTTATAATTTTTGCTGCGTACCCTTCCGATGAGCAGATTAGGATCGTACGAAGGCATCGAGATCAATGCGAGGATTTCGCCGGTGGAGGGTTCGATAGCCACGATGCTTCCTTTTTTATTGACCATGAGCTGCTCGCCGTATGCCTGAAGTTCGGCATCAATGGTAATGTAAAGATCATTGCCGGCGATGGAAGCGGAATCGTAGCGACCTTCCATGTAGCGACCTTTCACGCGGTTGAAAACATCCACCATCGAGATGCGCAAACCTTTTTTCCCACGCAGCGTACTTTCGTAGGATTTCTCGATGCCGCTTTTGCCGATATAGTCGGCAGATTTGTAATAAGGATTGGCTTCAATCTCGGTTGGGCTTACCTCGCCGATGTAGCCCAAAGTATGTGCCGCCGACGGGATTGGATATTTACGCAAAGTACGCGACTGCACAAAGAAGCCTGGATAATTATACAGTCGTTCCTCGATAAATCCATACTGTTCTTTGCTCACCTGCTCCACAAAAATGCTTGGCTTGTGCATGCTGTAGCCGCGTGCTTTCTTCAGTCGTTTCCGAAATTCGTCACACGAAAGATCGAGCAGACGGCAAAACTCGGCCGTGTCGGGCTTATCCACAAGCCGCGGCACCACCATCAGGTCGTAGGCAGCTTCGTTGTAAACCAGCAATTCGCCATTGCGGTCGAAAACCAAGCCGCGCGCAGGATATTGCACCTCGTAACGCAACACATTGTTGGTGGCTGAAGTGACATACTTATCGTCGATGAGCTGGACGTAAAATAGCCGAATAACGAAAATCAGCCCGGCAATAATGATAATTGCGGAGACAACAATTTTTCGGTTTTCGAATATCTTCTTCTGGACCATTTTACTATCAGACTATTAAAAATATGGCGCTGCAAAAGTACACAACCAATGTTTGTTAATGCGGGTCTTTACATTTAATCTTTTGGTGGTGTAAGGAAAAATCCCAAAAACCAATACGGAAAATCCCAAATAAATTTCATGATTAAAACCTCAATAACCAAAACCTTGCAGATTTTTGAGCTTTGATTTTTGGTTTTTATTTGTGATTTGGAGCGTTGTGATTTGGAAATTCGATCAAACGCTCCTTCCTTAAGAATATGTCCTACCCTAAGGATTTCGCACCACGATGAGCGGTGTGATAACGGTGTCGCTGTGGTGGCCTGCCCGATCGACCATGTGAACTCTGAATTGTATAGTGTCGAAAGCTGTCGTAGAGCGCGGATCGTAAAGTGGTTTTATGGTATCTTCGATCTCGCCTTTGATCCATCCGCTGTAATCGTCGGGAGTGAGTGGCCCAAAACGATTGTTGAAATTGATCGTATCGAATTTCCCCGTAAAATTGTTGTAAACGGTTCCAGGCACCAGTTCGCCATTTTTCATTATGTAATAAGCTACAAAAAAGTTGTACGAAGTTGTGTCGAATTGTGGGATGCCCAGGTCGCCGTCGCCGTCGGTATAGGTGATGCGCAGTATGCCCAGCGTATCAAATCCAAGGGGATGAACCAGTTTGGTAAAACCAGCATATTCGATGTGTGGGATGATCGGATAAGATTCCTTTTTCATGCAAGAAACCGCTACCAAACCCATTGCGATAAGTAACAATACTATTTTTACCGGCGTTTTCAATTGTTAATCGTTAATTGTTAATTTAATCGTC